>REED01000173.1 GCA_007695225.1 Gemmatimonadales bacterium | reverse complement strand
GCTATGCCTGCGGGTCGCCGCCTACGATCAGGGCTCCCTGGCGCTCCCAACGGTGGCGCCCTGTACTTCTTCCACAGCCTTCTGGTCCGGTTCGCTGGGGAGGCGTACGGGCGGGGCCCCGAACGTTTCCCTCCGGCTCCGTGTACCAGGGGAGACACGCCGGGAGAGGAGTCGATGGATGCTCCCCCGGTTCCCTCCGCCTCCCCTTCGCGGCAGATTGAGCACATGAAGCCTTCGATTCCCCTCCGGTCCCCCGGCTCGCCGCCGCGCCCGCGTCCTCAACGGTACTGCTCCGGGATCGCGCGTGCCGGGTCCTCCAGCCGGATCCGGAAACTGGCCCTCCTCTCGGCGTTCGCTCTCGGGTCCCTGACAGCGGGGTTGACGGCGCCCTCGTCCCTGGAGGCCCAGGATGCCACCGCCATCATGGAGCGGGCGGCGGAGCGCTATCGTTCCATGGCGTCGTTCTGCGCCGAGTTTCGCCAGGAGGTCCGCAACGACCTCATGCGTCAAACCACCCGCAGCCGTGGAGAGCTCTGCCAGGCCAGGCCGGACCGCTTCGAGATGCGCTTCACCGATCCGGAGGGGGACCGGATCGTGGCCGATGGCGAGTTCGTCTGGGTCTACTTCCCATCGGTGGACGATGGCCAGGTATTCCGGAGCTCCTTTGCCGCCACCGGGGGACGTTTCGACCTCCACCGGGAGTTCCTGAGTGACCCCGGGCGTCGATATGAATCCACCCTGGAAGGGACGGAGTTGGTGGGCGGACGCCAGGCCCATGTCATCTCACTCGAACCCCTTGAGGCATCTCCGTACCTCAGGGCCCGCATCTGGGTCGCCACCGACGACCCCGTCATCCTCCAGTTGGAGATCGTGGAGGAAGAGGGGATCGTTCGGGAACTGGAACTCTTCGGACTCGTGCTCAACGCGGCCATCCCGGGAGAGCGCTTCCGTTTCGTACCGCCCCCCGGCGTCCAGGTGATCACCCGATGAGTGGTCGCCTCCGAACCCGGGACCTCCCGGTCTTCCCGGTGGTTCCGGACCCCGTCCGTCCCGGGGTGGGTCGGGACGCAACGGCGGTAGAGCATCATCTGGATCCCACCGGACAGCCCTTCGGCCCCCGGATCGGGCTCATCACCCTTGGGTGCGACAAGAACACCGTGGACTCGGAACGGATGATGGCGGCCCTGGTGGGCAATGGCGCCCGGGTGTCCTCCCGCCTGGACGAGGCCGAGGTGGTCATCGTAAATACCTGCGGTTTCATCGACGCAGCCAAGGAGGAGTCGGTGGAGACCCTCCTGGAGGCGTGTGCTCTGAAGGGTGAGGGCGAGCTCAGGGCGGTGGTGGCGGTGGGATGCCTGGTTCAGCGCTACAAGGAGGAGTTGGCGGCGGAGATCCCCGAGGTGGATCTCTTCCTGGGACTCACCGAGATGCAGGGGCTCGTCCCCGAACTCCGGTCCAGGGGCCTCCTTCCCGAGGCGGCGGCCGTCCCCCAGATGGAGCGGGCCCTTCGGATCCTCTCCACCGATACCCCCCACACCTCCCATCTCAAGATCTCGGAGGGGTGTGATCATACCTGCGCCTTCTGTGCCATCCCACACATGCGAGGCCTCCATCGCTCCGCACCCGTGGAGGAGCTGGTGGCGGAGGCCCGGGAGCTGGAAGCCCGAGGGGTGCTGGAGCTCAACATCATCTCCCAGGACACCACGTGGTACGGGCGGGACCTTCGGCGAAAGGCGGTGCAGGCCGCCGGCTCCGGAGTGGAGGCGGAACCCACACCCCTCCTCCCGGATCTCCTCCGAGCGCTCCTGGATGGAACCTCCATTCCCTGGTACCGCCTCTTCTATATGTACCCGTCCGGGATCACCCCGGAACTGGTGGAGCTCCTGGCGTCGGAGCCCCGCCTCCTCCCCTATCTGGACATGCCCATCCAGCACGGGAGCGACCCGGTACTGAAGCGGATGCGGCGGCCGGAGCGCCAGGCCACCATCCGGGAGCGGGTGGGGTGGCTCAGGGATGCCATTCCCGACTTGACCCTGCGCACCACCGTCATTGTGGGCTTTCCCGGAGAGACGGACGGGGAGTTCCAGGAGATGCTGGACCTGTTGGAAGAGATCCGATTCGAACGGGTGGGAGCCTTCCCGTATTCGGAGGAGGAAGGGACGCCGGCGGCCGAGATGGAGGGGCAGATCCCGGAGGAGGAGAAGCGGGAGCGAATGGAGGCCCTCATGGACCTCCAGCGGGAGATCTCCTTCGACGCCAACCAGGCGCGCATCGGGCGGCGGGAGACGGTTCTGGTGGACCGCCTGGTGGAGGGGGACCCGGAGATCCGCGCCGAGGCCCGGACCCGGGGGCAGGCGCCGGATGTGGACGGGTTGACCCGGATCATCTCGGTCGCGCCGGATCCCGGACACGGGATCGACCCCGCCGGATCGCCGAGCCGGGCGTCGCCGGGGGAGTTGGCCGTCGGGTCCTTGGTGGAGGTGGAGATCGTGGACGCCCTGGAGTACGACCTCATCGCCCGGATCCTGAACCCGGCCGAATAGACTCCGGCTGTCCTTCCGGCGAAGGGGTGCGAAGGGGTGCCCTGGACCCGGGCCCGTCGCCCCCCTACCATCATGCCGCCGGTTGTTTGTCCGTCCGGGTGTCCATTACTCCAACCTCCGATCCATACATGACCGAAGCACAGTCGCCTGAAGCCTTCGCCCGACTCTGGAGCCGGGCCCAGGCCGTCCTTCCCGGGGGAGTGAATTCCCCCGTCCGGTCCTTCCGCTCGGTGGGCGGAGACCCCTTCTTCGTGGCCCGTGGTGAAGGCGCTTGGTTGGAGGACACCCGGGGCCGACGATACGTGGATTACATCATGTCGTGGGGCCCCCTTATCCTGGGTCACGCGTCGGAGGTGATCAACGAGGCGGTGCGGGCGCAGCTTTCCCGTGGGACAAGCTACGGTGCGCCCACCGAGGCGGAGGTGGAGTTGGCGGAGCGACTGGTTCGCCTGGTTCCCGGGATCGAGATGGTTCGCCTGGTGAATTCCGGCACCGAAGCCACCATGAGCGCCCTCCGGGTGGCCCGGGGCTACACGGGAAGAAACCGCTTCCTGAAGTTCACCGGGTGCTACCACGGCCATGCCGACCCCTTCCTGGTGGCGGCGGGCTCTGGCGTGGCCACCCTCGGCCTCCCCAACTCCCCGGGGGTTCCCGATGCTGCGGTGAGGGATACTGCCCTGCTCCCCTTCAACGACCTGGATGCCGTAAGGGATCTCTTCCAGCGGGAGGGTGATCAGTTCGCCGCCATCTTCCTGGAGCCGGTGATGGGGAACGCGGGACTCATCTCGCCCCAGCCCGGGTTCCTGGAGGGCCTCCAGGAGATCGCCAGGGATCATGGCGCCCTCCTGGTCTTCGACGAGGTCATGACCGGCTTCCGGGTGGGGCGGGGCGGGGCGCAGGAGCGCTTCGGGATCGTCCCTGATCTCACCACCCTGGGCAAGGTCATCGGGGGTGGACTCCCGGTTGGAGCCTTCGGAGGGCGGCGCGACATCATGGAACAGGTGGCACCGGTGGGCCCGGTGTACCAGGCCGGCACCCTCTCAGGGAATCCCCTGGCCACTGCTGCGGGCAACGCCCAGTTGGCCTGGCTGGAGGCCCATGATCCCTACCCGGCGCTGGAGACGTATGCCCGACGCCTGGTGGACGGGCTTCTCGGGATCCTGGACGGAGCGGGAATCCCCGCCTCAGGTGGTGTCGAGGGGTCCATGTTCGGTGTCTTCTTCCATCCCGGGCCGGTCCATAGCTACGAGGACGCCGCAGCGGCGGACCTTGCGCGGTTCAATCGGTTCCATCGGGAGATGCTGGAGCGGGGGGTGTTCCTGGCGCCCTCCGCCTTCGAGGCCGGTTTCCTATCGGTGCGGCACGGCGAGGAGGAACTGGCCCATACCCTTGAGGCCGCCCAGGGCGCGGCGGAGGCGGTGGCGAATGGCGAGGCGTAAGCGGCGGTCCGATCACCGGAAGGAGGTCCGGCGCCCCGAGGAGCGGCCCATCGGAAGCGGGCTCGTCGGTGTAGCCTGGATCGTGGGTGGTGCGGTGATCCTCTTGGGGATCCTCTTCGCCCTTCTCCTCATGGGGGCCCGACCCGCGGCGGCCCAGGGGCTGGCCGACTTCGATTACGAGAATCTCTCTTTTCGGGGCGTGATGCTGGAGGGGGGCGCCGTCTTCCCCTCCGGGGTGGAATCCACGGGCTCCTTCGGGATGCGCGCCGACCTGGGGTTCCTGGGACCCGGGGTCCGGGTGACTGCAGGACTCTCCCGCTGGTCCTCCTCCCTGCGTCGTTCCGAGGTCCGGGCCCTGGAGGAGCGGGTCGAGGATCTGGTGCAGGCGGAGACCGGGAGCCGACCCACGGTGAACCTTGGCCAGATCTCCCTTTCCGACGTGGCGGTGAACGCCGACGCCCATGTGGTCTGGCGTGTGCCCCCTGGCTTTCTCACCTACGCCGGTGCCGGGGGGACGGCCCACGTTCTGAGGGGCGGAGGGGCCGCTATCGAGGACACCTTCATCCAGGATCTCCTGAATTCCATCCGCGCGGGGATCAACGTCCACGCCGGCGTGGAGGTGCCCCTCACCCAACAGTTCCGTCTGGTGGGCGAGACCCGATATGAACTGGTCCAGAGCTTTTCCTACCTCCAGTTCCGCCTGGGAGGCCAGTTCATGTGGGGTGGATGGGCGGCTGGGGAGGAGGGATAACCCCTCCACTCCCTCGGAGCGGTGCCCTTCTGGCCGGGGCAGGGAGTGCCCTCCTCTTCGCCCTGGCGCTCCCTCCCCATCCTCTCCCCATCCTTGTGGTTCCGGCGTTTCTCCTCCTGGCCGACGCCGTCCGGAGGCTCCCCCCGGGGAGAGCCGGCATCCGGCCCGGCGCCCTTCTCGGCGCCCTTTTCGGTGGACTCCATTCCCTCCTCGTCCTTCACTGGATTCCCTCTGCCGGCTGGTCCCACCTGGGCCCAATGGCCCTGGCGGCAGCGCTGGGGGTCTGGGGTCTTCACGCCGTGGTTGGGATGGTGGTGCTGGGGGCCGTGGCCGCCGCCAGGGTTCCCCGGCTTCTGGCGCTCGTCCCGGGGTGGGCGGTGCTGGTCTGGCTTCCCGGGGTCATCCCGATCCTGGGAGTTCCCTGGCCCGGTCCCGAGCTTGCGCTGGTGGAGTGGCCCCGGGTCGCCGCACTGCTTCCGCTCCTGGGCTCGGTGGGGGTGGGGGCCCTCCTGGCCGGAGCCGCTGCCGGCCTGCTGGTCCTGGGACGCGCCGGGGTCGGAGTGGCTCTGGTCGTTCTCCTCCTCTGGGGCTTGTTGGAGATGGGAGGCGGGGCAGGGGTAGCCGGGTCCGAAAGTGGGGGGCGGGAGGGGGCAGGCTCCCGAGTGGCGCTGGTGGAGATGGCCTTCTCCCCTGCCGTGGTCCGGGACCCGGCGGAGCGGGAGGCCCGGATTCTAGACGCCATGTTCCGCCTGTCCCATGGTGCCTCGGATTCCGAGGAAGGCGCCGGGGGTCAAGGTATGGACGCCCTGCCCGAGGCATGGCCCGAAGCTCCGGTTCCTCCTTCCACTGCCGCGAACGGGGGCGGAGGGCATCGGGAAGACCGCTATCTCTCGGCGCTACAGGCACGGGTCGAGAGCCGCCTGGTTCCTCTGGTGACGGGGAGTCACGTGGTCCGGGAGGGACAGCATCGGAACGGGGTCCTGCGGCTGGAGGTGGGGGAAGTGGCCCTGACCGTCCACGAGAAGCGACGCCTGGTTCCGGGAGTGGAGCGAACGGCGTTCCTGGGGGCGGGATGGCCGGGACGGGGTCTGGCACCGGGAGGCCGTCAGCCTCCCTTCCGGTGGGCCGGCCAGTCCGTTGGGGTCCTGATCTGCTTCGAGGTCCTCTTTCCCACAGAGGTGGCCCGGCTTCGGCGGGAGGGTGCCCTCCTCCTTCTTCAGCTTTCCAACGACAGCGCCCTTCGCCCCGGTGCGGGGCCGTTACCGGTCCTCCTGGATGCGGGGAGGAGGCAGCACGAGGCCTTCCTCAGGGCTCGGGCCACCGAGTTCGCCCTCCCGGCCCTGCGGAGCGTCATGGGGGGAAGGGCAGGGGGATGGGATGCCAGGGGACGAGCGATCCCCGAACTCCAGCGATGGGGTGACACGGAACTCGCGTTCGTGGTGGTTCGGGTTCCGGAGACAGGGCCAATCCCTCCTGCCGCATGGCTATCTCCGCTCAGTGGGCCGGTCGCTGCGACCCTTCTCATCCTCGCCCTCTCCATCCCCGGACTCCCCGGGGCAGGCAGGGCGCCGAGCAGGGAGTAGGAGGCGGTACCTTGAAACCGATACGCGCCCCATCTATATTTTCCAGGCTATAGCCGACGGGCTTCCGCGCCCGTTTCTTTCCAGGTTCTGGAGACCAACCATGAAGCAAGGCATTCACCCCGAGTATCAGGCGGCCAAGATCGTCTGCGCCTGCGGGGCCGAGATCGAGACCCGATCCACCCAGCCCGTGATCCGGGTGGAGATCTGTTCCGTCTGTCATCCGTTCTACACCGGAAAGCAGCGCCTGGTGGATACTGCGGGTCGGGTGGAGCGGTTCAACCGCAAGTACGCCTCACAGAAGTCCTGACGGGCCCCGCCCGGGCCCGCTCACAGGGCGGCGTGTTCCGTTTCCCCATCCCCATCCCCGGCCCTCGGTGAGCGATCCTCTCCTGGACCCGCGCCTCCAGGGCCGGATGGCGGATGCGGTGGCACGGTTTGACGCCGTGAGCCTGCGTCTCGCCGACCCAGCGGTTTCCCGGGATCCGGATCAACTCCGGAAGCTGGGGCAGGAGCGTTCGGACCTGGAGTCTGTCGTCCGATTGAAGAAGGAGTTGGACGGGCTGGTCCAGGAGCTCGGCGGCGCACGGGAGATGGTTGCCGAGGTGGAGGATGCCGAACTCCGGCAGCTGGCGGAATCCGAGGTGGATGCCCTGGAGCGCCGGATCCGATCCCTGGGGGATCGGGCCCGGCGCCTTCTCGTTCCCAAGGACCCCCTGGCGGACCGTCCGGCGGTGCTGGAGATCCGGGCGGGCGCGGGTGGGGATGAGGCCGGGCTCTTCGCCGCTGATCTCCTCCGCATGTATCGACGCTTCGCCGAGAATCAGCGGTGGGAGGTGGAGCTGGTGGATCTTTCCGAGGGAATTCCGGGGGCGGTGCGGGAAGCCATCTGCACCGTGCGGGGGCGCGGCGCCTATGGCGTCCTCCGCTATGAGTCTGGAGTGCACCGGGTCCAGCGGGTGCCCCGGACCGAAAGCCAGGGCCGGATCCACACTTCGGCGGCCACGGTGGCCGTCCTTCCCGAGGCCGAGGAGGTGGATGTGGTCATCGACCCCTCCGACCTTCGGGTGGATGTCTTCCGTTCCTCGGGTCCCGGTGGCCAGTCGGTGAACACCACGGATTCAGCGGTGCGGATCACCCATCTCCCCACAGGCCTCGTGGTCACCTGTCAGGACGAGAAATCCCAGCTCAAGAACAAGAACAAGGCCATGAAAGTGCTCCGGAGTCGCCTTCTGGATCGGCAGGTGGCGGAGCAGGAGGCAGAGCGGGCCCGGAACCGGAAGTCCCAGGTGGGGACGGGAGACCGGTCGGCCAAGATCCGGACCTACAACTTCCCCCAGAACCGGGTCACCGACCACCGGATCCATCTTACCCTCCACCGGTTGGACGAGATTCTGGAAGGGGATCTGGATGAGCTCCTGGATGCTCTTCGCCTCGCGGAGGAGGAGGAACGGCTCCGGGAGGAGATGTGAACGACACCCCTCCGCGCTTCTCCGAACCGGTGGACCCACCGCCCGCCGGAACGCCCTGGACCGTGCTCCGACTCCTCCGATGGAGCACCCAGTACCTCGAGGCGAAGGAGATCCCCGGAGTCCGGATCGACGTGGAGCATCTCCTGGCCCATGCCCTGGAACTCAGGAGGCTGGATCTGTATCTCCACTTCGATCGCCCCCTCACCGAAGGGGAACTTGAGGTGTTCAAGCCCCTCCTCCTGGAGCGGGCGGAGCGTCGCCCCCTCCAGTACATTCTGGGGCGCGCCGCCTTTCGTGAGTTGGAGCTGGTGGTGGATGAGCGGGTCCTCATCCCCCGGCCGGAGACGGAGGAGCTGGTGGAGGCGGTGCTGAGCCGGACCCGGGAATGGGGTCGGGAAGCGCTGGAGGCGGTGGACATTGGTACCGGTAGTGGGGCCATCGCGCTCTCCCTGGCACAGGAGGGACCCTTCCGCCGCGTCACCGCGACGGATCGCTCCCTGGACGCGCTCCAGGTAGCCCGGGAGAACGCGATGCGGCACGGGCTGGAGGGTCGGGTCCGGTTCCTGGAGGGGGACCTGTACGAGGCGCTTCCGCCGGAGGAGCGGGTGGACGTGGTGGTGTCCAACCCTCCCTATGTATCCCGGGGGGAGATGCGGGGGCTGCCGCCGGAGATCCGGCTGTGGGAGCCGCACCTGGCGCTGGAGGCCGGCGAGGACGGGTTCACTGTCCTCCACCGGCTGGTGGATGGGGCATCGGGCGTCCTCCGGCCCGGGGGAATCCTGGCCCTGGAGATCGGGTCGGGACAGGCCCAGGCGATAGTGGAACGAATTCGTTCCCGGGAGGGGTGGGAGGCCCCGGTGGTGCTGCGGGACCTTTCGGGGAGAGACCGGATCATCCTGGCGACGCGACGCCGGGTGGAGGAGGCTGTGGGAGGTTCCCACGGCGACACCTCGGGAATTGAGCGAAGGACAGACTGATGTCGAAGATACAGGAGATGGCGCTGGATCTGGGGAAGATGCTGGGGCGGACCGATGAGTATAAGGCGCTGAAGCGCGCCGCCCAGTCGGCCGACGAAGACCGGGAACTCACCAGCCTCCGGAATGAGCTGGAGGGACTGGAATCGGAGCTCATGACCTCCCTCAGGGCCGGGACCGAGCCGGCGGACGAGATGAAGGACCGCTACGAGGAGCTGGCCCGCACCCTCCAGAGCCGGGCCGCCTACCAGAGTCTGGTGGCGGCACAGTCCAACTTCGACAAGCTCCTGCAGAAGGTGAACGAGACCATTTCCCGGGGAATTCAGGAAGGTTCGGAAAGCCGAATCATCATGCCCTGAACCGACGGCGATCCATGCCTTCCCTAAAGGTTTTCCGCGACCCTGTCTATCGCGTCATCGACCCGGTGACCCGGGCGCTGGTCCGACTCCGGGTGCATCCCAACGCCATCACCACCTTTGGCTTCGTGGTGACCATGGGGGCCGGGTTTCTCTACCACCTGGATCATGTCCGATGGGCAGGCTTCCTGGTTCTCCTGGGTGGGGTCGTGGACATCTTCGACGGTCGGGTGGCCCGGGAAAGCGGCCTCGCCTCCAAGTTCGGGTCGTTCTACGATTCCACCCTGGACCGACTCAGCGAGATCGTGGTCTTCATCGGCCTCATCTCGCTCTACAACCAGTATGGCCGGGAGCTGGCGGACGTCTGGATGGTGTACGTCATCGCTCTCGCCATGGGTGGATCCCTCATGGTGAGCTACACCCGGGCCCGGGCCGAGGCCCTGGGGCTGGACTGCTCCGTGGGGTTCATGCAGCGGGCGGAGCGGGTGGTCCTCCTGGGAGGAGGATCCCTCTTCTTCGGCCTCATGTGGGACGGCCTGGTCCTGAAGGGCGTACTGATCGTCCTGGCGGTGACCACCATGGCCACGGCCGTGCAGCGCATCATCTGGGTCTATCGACACGCGGCGGGGGTCCCCTTGAATGATGGGGAGCCTGGGCCGACGAACACGACGTCAACGGAGTGAGATCTGTGAGCGAACAACCGAAGGTCAAGCCGGCAGAGGGACGTCTGGGCGTACTCCTCCCCGGATTCGGGGCGGTGGCCACCACGGTGGTGGCCGGAGTGGAGGCCGCCCGACGGGGACTGGCCAAACCCATCGGCTCCCTCACCCAGTTGAACACCATCCGGCTGGGGAAACGCACGGACGGACGGAGCCCCCTTATCCGGGATTTCGTCTCCCTGGCCGGCCTGGACGATCTGGTCTTCGGCACGTGGGATCCCATTCCAGACGACGGCTACGAGAGCGCCCTCAAGGCGGGCGTCCTGGAGCGGCACCACCTGGATCCCATGGAGGATTTCCTCCGGTCGGTGAAGCCCATGCCGGCCGTCTTCGACTCAGCCTACGTCCGCCGTCTCGACGGCCCCAACGTGAAGAAGGGGGCCAACAAGTTCGAACTGGCGGAGCAGCTTCGCCAGGACATCCGGAACTTCAAGGAGGAGAACGACTGCGCCCGCCTCGTCATGGTCTGGTGCGGTTCCACCGAGATCTTCCTCCGGGCAGGCGACGCCCACCAGACGCTGGAGGCCTTCGAGGCCGCCATGAAGGCGGATGATCCGGACATCGCCCCCAGTATGATCTACGCCTACGCGGCCCTCATGGAAGGGGTGCCCTATGCGAACGGCGCCCCGAACCTCTCTGCCGACATCCCGGCGCTTGAGAAGGTGGCCGAGGAGCGCAGCATCCCCATTGGAGGCAAGGACTTCAAGACGGGGCAGACCCTCATGAAGACCATCCTGGCTCCGGGGCTGAAGGCCCGGATGCTGGGAATCGAGGGATGGTTCTCCACCAACATCCTGGGAAACCGCGACGGTGAGGTCCTAGACGATCCCGATTCCTTCAAGACAAAGGAGGAATCCAAGCTCAGCGTCCTGGAGCACATCCTGCAACCCGAGATGTATCCTGACCTCTACGGAAACCTCTACCACAAGGTGCGGATCAACTACTATCCGCCCCGGGGAGACAACAAGGAAGGGTGGGACAACATCGACATCCGGGGGTGGATGGGATACGACATGCAGATCAAGGTGGACTTCCTCTGCAGGGACTCCATCCTGGCCGCGCCCATCGTCCTGGATCTGGCTCTCTTCCTGGACCTGGCCTCTCGCTCCGGGATGGGGGGTGTGCAGGAATGGCTCTCCTTCTACTTCAAGAGCCCCCAGACCCTGCCGGGTCTCTATCCGGAGCATGACATCTTCATCCAGCACCGCAAGTTGAAGAACACCCTCCGGTGGCTCGGTGGAGAGAAGCCCCTCACCCATCTGGGACTGGACTACGGGGCGGAGGGCGAGTGAGGCCGTGAGGGACCCGGGCGCTGGTGTGGGGAAGGATTCCGCCCGGAAGGGCCTTTTTCTGGTATTGGAAGGCGTGGAGGGGGTGGGGAAGACCACCCAGGCCCGGCTCCTCCTGGAGTGGATGGAGGGGTTGGGCCTTCCCGCCTGTCTGGCACGGGAGCCTGGCGGGACCCCCTCGGGTGAGGCCATCCGGGAGATCCTCCTGGCCAGGGAGGGCCTCCACATCCAGGCCGAGACCGAGCTCCTCCTCATGCTGGCGGCACGGGCTGCCTTCGTTCGGGAGGTGGTGCGCCCCCTCCTGGAGGGCGGGGGGATCATGCTGGCGGACCGTTTCGAGACCTCTACCTTCGCCTACCAGGGGTTTGGGCGAGGACTTCCCCTGGAGGAGATCCGGCGGCTGAACCGCTTCGCCACCGGGGGACTCCACCCCGACCTGGTCCTGGTCCTCGACCTCCCGTGGGAGGAGGGGAGGGCCCGGCAGCAGCGGGAGGGAAAGGCGGCGGACCGCATCGAGTCGGCGGGGGGCGCCTTCCTTGAGCGGGTGCGGGTCGGCTACCGCCGCCTGGCCGAGGGCGGGAGCGATGTGGTCCTGTTGGATGGAAGTGCCTCTCCCGAGCGGGTCCAGGAGGAAATCCGGTCCATCCTCCGGGCCCGCTTTCCCGAAACCTTCGACCTTCCCAGGTGTTCTGAAGAGGACACCGCTGATTCCCCTTCCGACGACGACTCCGAGGATTTTCCATGAAGCGCGCTCCCCTGGGACCCGGTGCCATCCTGGTTCTCGCCCTCCTGGCGGGGGGGTGGTTCCTCCAGCGCGGCGTGGCCCAGGAGCAAAACGTATATCTCCAGTCCCGGCTCTTCCAGGAAGTCCTGGACCATATCGCCGATCGCTACGTGGAGCCGGTGGGGCGCGGGGACCTCTACGATTTCGCCATCGAGGGGTTGATCCGGGAACTGGGAGATCCCAACACGTCCCTCCTGAATGTGGACGACTACGAGAACTTCCGGATCCAGGCGGAGGGGGATTACGGTGGGGTGGGGCTGGAGATCGTGGAGCGGGACGGATACATCACCGTGGTGGGCCCCATCCCGGGTTCCCCCGGCGCTCGGGCGGGAATCCGGGCCGGGGACCGCATCGTGGAGGTGGACGGGACTTCCATCCGGGGGTGGTCGAGCCAGCAGGCGGTGCAGATTCTCCGGGGTCCCGCAGGATCCTCGGTAGAGGTCCAGATCCAGCGCCCGGCGGTGGAAACTCCGGTGGAGTTCACCCTGGAACGGGCCCGGATCCAGCTCCGCTCGGTGTCCTATGCCACGCTGCTGGAAGGGGAGTTGGGATACATTCCTCTCGATCTCTTCAATGAGACGTCGGGTCAGGAGGTGCGGGCCGCCGCTGATTCCCTCCGATCCCAGGGCGCCCGGGCGCTCATCCTCGACCTGAGGGGAAACCCGGGGGGGATCCTGGAGCAGGGCATCGGGGTGGCGGACCTCTTCCTTCCCCAGCGGCTCACAGTGGCCGAAACCCGGGGGCAGAGCCGGGAGCAGAACCAGGCGCTGCGGACCGGATCTCCCGATCGCTATGAGGGCGTTCCCCTGGTGGTCCTGGTCGACCGGGGGAGTGCATCGGCGGCGGAGATCGTCGCAGGGGCGCTCCAGGATCATGATCGGGCGCTGGTCCTGGGGAGCACCAGCTTCGGGAAGGGTTCGGTGCAGACCCTCTTCTCCCTCTCGGGAGGAAACGTCCTGAAGCTCACCACGGCCCGTTGGTATACTCCGGCCGGACGCTCCATCGAGCGGGCCGTTCCCCCTGGCGAAAGCGTAGAGGAGGCGGAGCCCGCGGCCACCGCCGCCCTTTCCCTGGACGGGCAGTTCGTGATTCCACCGGATACGGTGGGACGTCCTCGCGTCCAGTCCATGGCCGGCCGGACCCTGGTGGGAGGGGGCGGGATCGTCCCCGATCTCATCGTGCTGGCCGATACCCTCTCCGCCCCGGAGCAACGGGCGGTCCGGGCCCTGTATCGGGAGGCGGGCCGCTACAACACGGGGGTCTTCAATCATGCCGTGGACTACCTGCAGCGGAACGGAGACCGGAATCGTGACTTTCAGGTGACGGACCGGGACCTGGACCTCCTCTACGAGCGGTTGGCGGCGAACGGGTTCGGGGTGGATCGGGAAACCTGGGATACCGCGGCCCGTTTCGTCCGATTCCAGTTGGAGTCGGAGATCGCACTCCAGGGGTGGGGCGAGGGGCTCCAGTTCCAGCGCCGCCTTCCCCACGACCGTCCCCTCCTGCAGGCCATCGAGCTCCTCACCGGCGCCCGAACCCAGGACGCCCTCTTCGCCCGTGCGGGGTCCGTCCCGGCGGAGATCAGCCCGCCGGAGGCCAGCGGGGGCGACGAGCCGGAGTGACGTTCCCGGCCCCTGGCCGTGGTTTCGGAGCTTCTCTCCGTGGCTCCCGTTCCGCGCCTTCCGACGGGGTCGCCAAGGCCTTCCTCCTTTCCGGTTCCGGGCTCCGGCCCGTTTTCCCATGTAATGCCCCTGGAAGTCGGGGTAGAATGGTGTCGGCATCATGATCCCCGCCGTGGTCCTCCTGAGAGGGGGAATGGAGGAGTCCCGCCACCGGGTACACCTGGCCGTCGCCGACGCCAACGGCGATCTCCTCGGTGCCGCCGGGGACCCGGAGCGATGGACCTTTCTCCGCTCAGCGGCCAAGCCGTTCCAGGCCCTTCCCCTGGTGACCGAGGGATTGGTCGGGGGGACAGGGGGTGTCACACGGGAGGAACTGGCTCTCTGTTGTGGTTCCCACAATGGAGAACAGGTGCATCTGCAGGGAGTCCGGAACATGCTGAGCCGGGCAGGGCTGACCGAGGCAGCACTGGAGTGTGGGCCGCATCTTCCCCTGGCACGGACCGAAGCCGAGCAACTCCTCCGGAGGGGGGAGGTGCCTACCCCCATTCACAACAATTGCTCGGGGAAGCATGCGGGGATGCTGACCCTGGCCCAGGGGAAGGGGTGGGATCCGAAGGGATATCGCCTCCCCGGACACCCGGTGCAGGTACGGATTCGGGAGGAACTCGCTGTGTGGTCCGGAATTCCGGTGGATGGGATCCGACTGGGGGTGGATGGGTGTGGGGTTCCCTGCTTCGGACTCCCCCTTCGGGCCGCAGCTCGGGCGTTCGCCGCCCTGGTGGCGGCCGCAGACCGTGGAGAGACCGGACCCTGGAACGTGGTCGAGGCCATGGTGGGACATCCGTTCATGGTGGCGGGAACCGATCGCTTATGCACCGAGATCATGATGATGGCGGGGGACCGGGTGGTGGTGAAACTGGGTGCGGAAGGGGTCTACGCCGCCGGTCTACGGGGAAAGGGGGTAGGGGTGGCCCTGAAGGTGGAGGATGGCGCCCGTAGGGCGTGTGAAGTGGCCGTCGTGTCGGTCCTGTCAGCCCTGGGGGTGTTCACCCTCGAGGAGCGAGAACGACTGGCTTCATGGATCCGGCAAGGGGTGCCCAATACCCGGGGGGAGGAGGTCGCGTGGCTGGAGGTGGAAAGGGAGGAGCATCCCGCCCAATCTGCCTTGGAGGAGGCTTGATGTCGGCCCCGCGAGCGGAAGCGGAACCCCTCCCACGGGAGGTCCGGGTCCTGGTACGAATGAGTGGCGCCCTCGCCTGCGGGCGCCCAGGGGTCCTTGAAGAAGCCCTCCACGCGGCGCAGCGATGGGTGGAGCCCGGGGAGGTGGAGGAGGCCCTCCTCCAGTCGTATCTCTTCCTGGGCTTCCCTGCCGCACTGGGAGGCCTGGCGCTCTGGCGAAAGGTATCCGGCGCCCCGCCTCCCCAGGCCCTGGGAGAGGCCCAGGGGAGCTGGGAGTCGAGGGGGGAGCGGGTCTGTTCCCAGGTGTACGGGGAGCAGTATCCAGGGTTGCGAACAAACATCGGCCGCCTCCATCCCGAGCTGGACCGGTGGATGGTCCTGGAGGGATACGGTAAGGTGTTGGGCCGACCGGGACTGGAGTTGGGTCGGAGGGAACTCTGCATCGTGGCGATCCTGGCCGTCCTGGACGCTCCCGTACAGCTCTATTCCCACCTTCGGGGAGCGCTGAACGTAGGGGTCCCTGCCGAGTGGGTAGAGGAAGCGCTTCAGGAGGTCCTTCCCCTGGCTCCGTCCGAGGCGGCCCGGGATCGGGGGCGGGAAACCTGGGCCCGGGTTCAGGACAGGAGGAGGATGACGCACTGAGGTGGTACGGCCCAGGATTGCCCTGAGGTCCCGATCAGGGATCTCCAGGATCCGGGCCTTCATTTCCTAGGGAGGAGAGGGATGTTCATCGATCAGGTCACCATCCGCGTGGAAGGCGGAGTCGGGGGGTCCGGAGCCGAGGCCTTCCGGCGGGAGTCGGGGGTCCCCCGAGGAGGGCCGTCGGGAGGGGATGGTGGGGATGGGGGGGATGTGATCCTCGTGGCGGACGAGCAGCTCTCCACCCTTCTCGACTTCCGGTATCATGCGGAGTACCGGGGGGAACGGGGCCAGCATGGCGAGGGGGGCAACCGCACCGGACGTAGCGGCGAGAGTCGGGAACTGCGGGCTCCGCCGGGAACGGTGGTGCGGGATACGGAGACTGGAGAAGTGCTGGGGGAACTTCTGGAACCGGGCCAACGGCTGGTCGTGGCCCGAGGGGGCCGCGGCGGACGCGGAAATGCCCGGTTCGCCACCGCGACCAACCAAGCGCCCCGCCGATGGGAGCCAGGTGCCGAGGGGGAGTCCCGCACCGTGGAACTCACCCTCAAGCTCATTGCGGACGTGGGACTCGTCGGAGAACCCAATGCGGGAAAATCCACCTTTCTCTCCTCCGTCTCCGCCGCCCGGCCGAAGGTCGCAGACTACCCCTTCACCACCCTTTCCCCGAATCTGGGAGTGGTGCAGCGCTCCGACTTCCGGAGTTTCGTGGTGGCGGATCTGCCGGGGATCATCGAAGGGGCCCACGAAGGAAGGGGGTTGGGACATCAGTTCCTCCGCCACATCGAGCGTACGCGGACTCTGGCGCTCATGGTTCCTGTGGACGCCGAGGACCCCCAAGAAACCTACGAGAAGCTCCGAGCCGAACTGGCCCAGTACTCCCCGGAGTTGGCGGAGCGGCCCCACTGCCTTGTCCTGACCAAGGCGGACCTCCTGTCGGGGGAGGAGGCACCGGCCATGGAGGCTCCAGAGGCGTGGGGTGTCTTCCTCATCTCCGCGGTGACCCGGCAGGGGGTAGACGAACTCCTGGATCGTCTCTGGACCCGCGTTCGTGATTTGGGGCCGATCCGACCGGAGGAAGGGGCGGGGGAGACCCTTTCCTCTCCCGGGAGAGAGGACGTAAGTGAGACTGAAGTTGGGGGGAGGAATGGCTCTTCCCTCGGCCCATCCCGAGGGGAAGATCCCCCGGAGGAGGATTGGTGGGGAGTGGACGAACTCTGACCGGGACGGAACCGGCGGGGGGGGAGGTAGCGGCTGCAGTCCGTCTCCATCTTACCCCTGGACTGGGCGACCGAAGGGGGGGGCGACTACTTCGGGAGCTGGGTTCGGCCCGAGGTGTGGTGGATCATCCGGAACGGGTGGAGGCGGTGGCGGGGGCCCGGGTGGCCCGATCCCTCACCGCGCCATCCCTGGACCGGGAGGTGGAGGCGGTCCTCCGGCGATGCGACGCCCTGGAAATCGGTCTCGTCCCCTGGGCGGACCCCCGGTATCCCCCACCCCTCCGGGAGGTCCACGATCCTCCTCCCCTCCTCTTCTTTCAGGGCGACCTGCAGCGCTGGAAGAAGAGAAGGGTGGCGGTCGTTGGCTCAAGAAAGGCCACGCCCACCGGCCGGCGCACGGCGGAGCGGTTGGGGCGGGATCTTTCCCGGGTGGGAGTCGGCGTCTGGAGCGGATTGGCCCTGGGCGTGGACGGGGCGGCCCACCGGGGGGCGCTGGAGGGAGGGGGGGGCACGGTTGCGGTCCTGGGCGCGGGTCTGGACTGCCCCTATCCCCTGGCCCATCGGCCTCTCCTCCAACGCATCGCGAGGGAAGGGTTGGTTTTTTCCGAATTCCCTCCCGGCACCCGCCCCCGCCCGCATCATTTTCCCAGGCGCAACCGTATTCTGGCGGCCATGGCCGAGGCCGTCATCGTGGTGGAGGCGACACCTGGCAGTGGAGCCCTCATCACCGTGGATCACGCGCAGGACCTGGGACGTCCCGTCCTGGCCGTCCCGGGTTCGGTGGAGTCGGAGCAGTCCCGAGGTACCAATGCCCTCATCCGGGACGGGGCCGCACTTGTACTTGAGGCCCAGGACGTCCTGGATCATCTGCAGTGGGGGACTCCCTCCCCCGATCCGGCCTTCCTGCGGCCGACCAGCGACAGTCTTACGCCTTGCGAGGCCCGGATCACTGCGTTGCTGGGACCGGTCCCCCTTCCCCTGGAGGAGGTTCTGGAGCATACCGGTCTCCCCCCTTCCCGAGTCCTGGCCGCACTCACCGGACTCGAGATCGCCGACCGGATCCGTCGTGTGCCGGAGGGATGGGTCCTGGGGCCGGGAGGACGGTGAGCCCCCTCTTTCCTCATCTCTTCCTCCAGCCTCCGGCGGTAGGGGTGGGGGACGGAGACTGGAAGCCGGCACTCCGAGCCGAGGTTGATCTCCGACGTGCGAGGGGCGAGGCGCCAAGGCGGCCCCTTCGTTCCCTCTTCGTTGCGGCCGGCGCCCGCGGGGGCGAGGCATCGCTGGGCCGGAATGTCCTGGAAGTGGTGGGGGCGGACGTGGTGGGGTCCGCCACCGAGTGGACGGTGGAAATCGAGGTCCCTGGCACTGGGATACCCTTCTCCCTGGCGGTGATCCGCGCATGGGGAGATGCCGGGGTGAATCGGGTATCCCTGGCCCCTTCCCCCACGTGTCCCAGCACCGCGGTTTCGGATGGAGTGCAGACTGCAGCGCCGTTCGAGGTACGCCTGGAGTCACTGATGGCCAGCACGAGATGTCTGCTTTCAAGTGGGATTCCGGTAGTAAGCGTGGACATTTCCTTGCCTACGGGGCGGGACCAGGCCAGGACGGGAATGGAACAGGCACTACGTACCGCCCAAGCCCTGGAACGGATCGGGGTCCCCCAACTGGCCATCCGGGAGTTCGGGGGGTGGGAGGATGTGGAAGAGGCGGAAGGGGAGGATGGCTCGAAGGATGATCCGGAATGGGGTTCGGAGGTGGCCCCGAAGCTGACTGCCGGGAAGGCCGCCGGGGTGGAGGACGACGGGGAAAGCTGGGCGGGCCTTCGGGATTGTCTACTGGGGGCAGGATACGAGTCAGGGGATGGGGTTCATTTCTCTCGGAGAGGGCCGCCTGCCCTCCATTCGCGGGCGATTCTTCGTCGGGAGCCCGTGCTTGGGCTCGGCCCTGCTGCCGTTACCTTCCGGAACCCGGAGCGGCGGGCGAATGTACGGGAGTGGCAGGGGTACCGGAGACAGGCGCTCGCGGGACTGGACCCCCTGGAGTGGCAGGAGCGCCTGAGTCGGGAGGAGGTTCGCACCGAACGGGTATGGTCACGCCTCCGAAGCCGGGAAGGCCTGCGGACCGGGGGGATGGGTCTCCGGAGCACTCGACTGATCCGAGAGTGGGTCGTCCGGGAATGGGCGACGGTGAAGGGTGGAAGAGTGGTCCTCCTCCCAGAGGGATGGGTCCGGATGGATGGGCTGGTGGTGGACCTCCTCAGGACGGGAGATCTGGACCGGGGCTAAGGGTCGGGGATCAGTACTTGGGTTGTCAGTACTTGGGATGAGAATCGAGGACCAGGACTGGGGGACGTCCCCTTCCTGCCTGCGTTGACCGCCGGAGGTGGGGCAATTGAACTTCTGGACATGGCCATGAACGACATGGAGCTACGGCACGGCCCAGAGTTGGCGACGGGACAGGATCTGACCGAGCGTGAACGGCGGGTCCTTGAGGCCGTGGTGCGCACGTACGTCGAGACTGCCGAGCCTGCAGGGAGCCGTAACGTGACCCGCCGCTTCGATCTGGGTGTCTCGCCGGCCACGGTCCGGAATACCATGAGCGACCTGGAGGAGAAGGGGTATCTCTTCCATCCACACACGTCGGCAGGACGGATTCCCACCGATCTCGCCTACCGGGTCTTCGTGGATCGCTTCATGCAGCCCGCCGACCTCTCCCCTCAGGAACGGGATCGCCTCACGTCGGAGCTGGACGGGGTGGGTTCCTCCGCGGTGGAACAGTTGGTACGTCGGGCCACGCGGGTCCTGAGTCTCCTCTCCCAGGAGTTGGGCGTCGCCGCGGCTCCACGGCTGGAGACGGCCATCCTGGAGCGCCTGGATCTGGTGAGGGTTTCCTCGACCAAGGTGCTTCTGGTGGCCCAGGTACGGAGTGGTGTGCTGCGGACCGTCTACGTGGACCTCCAGAGCGAGGTCCCTGAGGACACCCTGGTGAACATCACGCATCTGCTGAACGAGCGTCTCACGGGCCTCACCCTGCGGGAGATCCGCGAGTCGGTGGGGGAACGGATCCGGGACGCAGCCCACGATGACGATCCGGCGGCGGAAGAGATCCTGAACATCTTCATGCAGTCCGGGCACGAGCTGTTCGATTGGCTGGATTTGGAGGGGACGGGAATCCACCTCGGGAACGCATCGGTCCTGGCCACCCAGCCCGAATTCACATCTGAGGAGCGCCTCAAGGCTCTCATCGAACTCACCGAGCAGCGGGATCTTTTCGAGGCGGTCCTGGGGAACCGTCCCCACCCCGCCGGGCTGCGCATCACCATCGGAGGGGAGAACGACCGGGAGGAGCTCCAGCCCTTCACGCTGGTAACCGCCGAGTATCGGGTCGGTGGGCTGAAAGGTGTGATCGGAGTCATCGGTCCCACCCGGATGCCCTACGAGAAGGTCATCGCCATCGTGGACTACACGTCTTCCCTGGTGAACCGAATCCTGAAATGAACTCCGGGGCCGCCTGGCAGGCGCCCATGGGCCGGAAGGCCCGGGGTGGCGCGTGGGCGAGTCCCAACAAAGGACGCTGATGTCGGAATACTATGAGATCCTGGGGGTGCCCCGGGATGCGGATGAAGGTCAGATCAAGAAGGCATATCGGAAGCTCGCCATGCAGTACCACCCGGACCGCAACAACGGTTCAGGGGAAGCAGAGGAGCGCTTCAAGGAGATCTCGGAAGCCTATGAGGTCTTGAAGGACCCCAAGTCCCGGGCGCGCTACGACCAGTACGGGAAAGAGGGCGTGAAGGGAGCGGGCCAGGGGCCATTCCAGGGATTCGACCTCCACGACGCCATCGAGATCTTCATGCGGGACTTCGGGGGGGGGGGTGCCGGCTTCGAGGAGGTCTTCGGCGGAGGACGCCGGAGGAGCCGCGGCGCCCGATCCCGAAAGGGAGAGACCATCCGGATCCGACTCTCCCTCACTCTTTCCGAGGTGGTCCATGGGGCCCGGAAGAAGCTCCGGGTCAAGCGGTTGGAGCCCTGTTCCAGATGCTCCGCGACGGGTTCTGCGGAAGGGACCGCGCCCACCCCCTGCGGCACCTGTGCCGGATCCGGCCAAGAGCGGGTGGCGCAGCGATCCGTGTTCGGTCAGTTCGTGGCCCTTACCACCTGCCGGACCTGCAACGGAGAGGGTACCGTCATCCAGGACCCCTGTCGGACCTGCCATGGGGAGGGACGGGCCAGAGCGGATGCGGAGCTGGAGGTGGAGGTTCCCGCCGGGGTCACCGGCGAGAATTACATCACCCTGCGGGGGCAGGGGAACGCAGGGCCCCGGGGTGGGCCCGCAGGGGACGTGATGGTGCTCCTGGAGGTCGAGGAAGACCCTCGCTTCATCCGGGAGGGCAACCACCTCCTCGTGGATGTCCCGGTCACCTTCGCCCAGGCAGCCCTGGGTGCAGAGGTCTCTTTACCCACAGTGGACGGGGAGACCCAAGTGGAGGTGCCTGCGGGAATCCAGTCCGGAGAGGCGCTTCGGATCCGGGGTCAGGGGATTCCGGATCTGAACGGCCGAGGGCGGGGGGATCTCATTGCCCGGATCCGGGTCTGGACGCCGGAGCGGCTCTCTTCAGAGCAGGAGCAGCTCTTCCGGGAGCTACAGGACCTGGAGGAGCCGGCCCCAGCCAGTGGGGACCGGGCAGAGGAGTTCCGGGATCGGCGAGGGTTCTGGTCCCGGATCAAGGAAGCCTTCACGGCCTGAATCCATGTCCGACTCCCCTCCCGACCGTTGGCTGGTGCTTCGGGTTCCCGCCCCGGGGGACGAAGATCGCCGAGGACTGCTGGTGGAGGTCCTGCGCGATCTTACCCCCCACGGCGTCGAAGAGCGGCCGGATGCCCTGGTGGCCTACCTTCCTGCTCCGGAGGAGTCTCCGGCATTCCTCGCTCAGGAGATCGGGGGGCGCCTCGCACGAGCGGTGGGGGAGACGGTTCCCCTGCGGGTCGAGACCACTTGGCAGGCCCATGAGGCCTGGAGTGATCTCTGGCGGGAGGGCTTTCGTTCCCGGAGGATCACCTCCCGGATCGTCGTGGCCCCCACCTGGGACCCTCCGGACCCTGAGCCCGGGGATGTGATCCTCACCCTGGATCCGGGGATGGCCTTCGGGACGGCGGAGCACCCAACCACTCGGGGTTGCCTGCGACTCCTGGACTCCCGGGTCCTTCCCGGGATTCGTGTGGCGGACATCGGCGCTGGATCGGGGGTGCTCTCCATCGCCGCAGCCCTCCTGGGAGCGGCGCGGGTCCTGGCGGTGGAGCTCGACCCCTGGGCCGTATCGGCGGCCCGGGAGAACGCGAAGATGAACGGGGTGGACGACCGCGTTGAGGTCCGAGCCGCCGCCGTCGGTCCGTCCTTCCTGCCGGGGGAGGCGCCCTTCCATGGGATCGTCGCCAACATCGAAGCCGGCATTCTGCTCCCCCTCCTTCCTGGATTCCAGGGTGGACTGGAGCCTGGGGGCTGGGTGATCCTCAGCGGGATCCTGGCAACTGAGGCTGCCGGGGTGGTGGAGACGGCCGAGGCCCTGGGCCTGGAGTTGGAGGAGGAGGACCGGGAAGAGTCCTGGTGGTCCGGTGCGTTCAGGAACCGGAGCCCGGGGCCGGGGGGGGGCGTCGCCGGCTGAGGGCTTGGCGAATCCGGCCTTCTTCCCGGACAAGCCGCTCCCACCGTGCCAGGGCCAACGCGGAATCGGGGTCCAACTGTTCGCCCAGATGTCGAAGGGAGGCTCGAAGGATCCCGGTGAGGGCCCGGCGGGCCTCCCGGTCTCCCGACCGCCTGGCCAGGACCCAGGAGCGTGGGCCGGCTCCCGCCCAACGCCTGGGGGGCACTTCCAGGACCATGAGGAGGTCCGGCCGCCGCCGAAGCTCCCTGAGGAGGGCCTCCCCGTTTGCCGTGGCTGCCCCTGGACCTCCGTGGAGGAGGGTTCGCACCTCCTCCACCGTAAGGGCGGGAGCGGGGTGGCGCTGGAGCATGGAGGCAGCGGATTCTGGAATGGAGTCCATCGGTGCGTCCCGGTTGGAGGTTGGAGAGTGGGAGAGAAGAATGGGTGCAGAGGGTGGGCCCGCCCATGGCGGTTCGGGTCCTCCACAGCTCACCCGCTCGCGGCCATTCATCCCGTTTTCACCGGGCTCCTGAGGGAGCCCACGGCCCGCAATCGTGACGCTCCCATGAATGTCACGTCCACTCGAACAGGACAGGGAAATGACCGATATAGCCAAAGACGAGTGCATTTTCTGTCGCATCGTGGCGGGGGATATCCCCGCCGAGGTGATCCACCAGGACGAGGAGATCCTGGCATTCCGGGATAACAACGCCCAGGCTCCCACCCACATCCTGCTCATCCCCCGGGAACACGTGTCCTCCGTCGCGGAGTTGGACACATCCCAGGAGTCGCTGGCAGGGCGTCTCCTCCTGGGTGCCCGTTCGGTGGCGGAATCGGAGGGACTGGTGGCCTCCGGTTACCGTCTCGTGGTGAACCACGGCGCCGACGGGGGGCAGTCCGTCGGCCATCTTCACCTCCATCTCCTGGGTGGGAGGCCCCTGGGCTGGCCCCCCGGCTGAGGCGTCTGTCCGAGTCATGGGACTCGGCCTCACTCCATGACTCGGACGGTCTCCTCAGGGGCCGGACGGGCGCCCAGAAGGCTGTTGAAGAAGTACAGGGCGCCACCGTTGGGAGCGCCAGGGAGCCCTAATCGTAGGCGGCGACCCGCAGGCATAGCGAGAGCTACGTCGAGGGGAGCCAACGACCGAGGGGGCTCCCTGCCGCTCCGCCTCGGAATCAGGGCCGTGGCGCTCCCAACGCGGCCCACTCCCCTTTCCGATCACCCTTCCAGGATCCGTTGACCCCCCGGTGGCTGCCGGGATAGCTTGCTCTGGTGGGTGTCCTCTTGCGGGTGTCCACCCCTTCCACCCTGGTCACCGTCTTTCCTGAACCCTTCCCTCACCGCTCAAGGGGCATCGTGTCTGCATCGCTTCGAACCCAGCTTCAGGAGGCTCTCAACCAGGCCCGGAGGGACCGGGACCGACTCCGGGTCTCGGTCCTCTCCACCACCTTGTCCGAGGTGAGGAACCGGGAGATCGAATTGGGGAGGGAGGCCACCGAGGAGGAGGTCCAGGCTGTGCTGGCCCGGGCTCAGAAGCAGCGCCGGGAGACGGCGGAGCAGATGACCTCTGCCGGGCGCCCGGAGTTGGGGGAGAAGGAGACCCAGGAGGCGGCCATCCTGGCGGAGTTTCTGCCGGAGCCCCTGGAGGAATCCGAGGTCCGAGCCCGGGTCCGGGAATCCATCCAGGAGGGAGTGACCGAGATGGGGCCCCTCATGGGTCGGCTCATGCCGCTCATCCGGGGCCGATTCGATGGCAAGGAGGCGAACCGCATCGTCCGGGAGGAGCTGGCGCGTGACGGCTGACCCGTCCCTGGAGTCCATGGAGGAACCACGGGCGCCGGCCTCGGGCCGGCGCCCGTCCTCCGTTCGGGGAGGAGCCCGGCCGTGAACGAGCACTCCCTTGCCCTCCTGGAGTTTCCCAAGGTGCTCGAGGTCGTGGCGGGGCGGGCGGGAAGCGAATTGGGACGGGAGGCCCTCCTGGCTCGGCGCCCGGGGGTGGCCACCGAAGCCCTCCGGGCGGAGCTCCTCAGGGTGGAGGCAACCTTCGGGATCCTCATGGACCATCCCGACTGGGCTCCACCCCTTCCCCCCGACGCCCGGGAAGCGCTCCAGGTCCTGGGGACGGAGGGGGGCGTTCTGGATCCGGTCCAGCTTCACCGCTTGGGTCGCCTTCTCCAGGCCGCCCGGGAGTTGTCGCTCGCCCTGGAGCGGATGATCGGGCGGGAGGCTGAATTCAGAGCCGAATCCAGGGAGTCCCCCGACCCCTCCGGCGGGGGTGCTCCCGTGGCTGACCCGCTCCAGGCCCTCCGACGGCGCCTGCCCCTCCTTCCTGCCCCTGAGGAGCGGATCCGGGAGGTGGTGGACGACGACGCCCGGATCCGGGATGGGGCCAGCCCCGACCTCCGCCGCATCCGTCGAACCCTCGCTGCGGCCCGAAGCCGGATCGTGAGACGGCTCGAGGCCTTCCTGGACGGCCTCCCGGAGCGGATCCGGGTCCCCGACGCCTCCGTGTCGGTTCGGGAGGGCCGCTACGTGGTCCCCATCCGGAGGGAGGGGAAGTCGGAGGTGGGGGGCGTCATCCTGGGGGAGTCGGGCACCGGGGCGACCCTCTTCGTGGAGCCTCCCCTGGCCAGTCGGCTGATGAACGAGCTCCTGGAACTGGAACGGGAGGAGGATGCCGAGATCCATCGCATTCTCCGGGAGGTGACGGGGCGCCTTCGAATTCATGGCCCGGAGATGGCCGAAGGGCTGGACGCATTGGTGACCTTCGACACCCTCTGGGCCCGGGCCCTCACCGCCCGGGCATGGGGGGCGTTCCGACCCGAGCTGGCAGATCCCGGAGACGAACAGATCCGGGTCCTGGGGGCTCGACATCCCCTCCTCCTGGAGAAGGGTGAGGGCACCGTCATCCCCTTCGATCTGGAGTTGGGACCGGACGAGCGGGCGGTGGTGATCTCCGGGCCGAACACCGGAGGCAAGACGGTGCTCCTGAAGGCCACCGGCCTCCTTTTCCTCCTGGCCCAGAGCGGGATTTTTCCTCCCGTTGCGCCGGGGACCCGCTTCCCCGTCATCCGACGGGTGGTGGCCGATATCGGGGATGAACAGTCCATCGCCGAGTCCCTTTCCACCTTTTCGGCTCACCTGGCCAATGCCCGGGAGATCGTGGAGGCCGCGGGCCCCGGGACCCTGGTCCTCATGGATGAGATGGGCACGGGGACCGATCCGGCGGAGGGAGCGGCGCTGGCCCGGGCCATTCTGGAGACGCTGGTGGAGCGGGGCGCCCGGGCCCTGGTAACCTCCCATCTGGGGGCGTTGAAACGGCTGGACGAGGAAGGGAGTGGCATCGTAAACGCCTCCCTTCTCTTCGACCCGGGGCGCATCGAGCCCACCTATCAGTTCCAGAAGGGGAGGCCGGGACGCAGCTATGGCCTGGCCATCGCCCGCCGCCTTGGCTTTCCCGGCGAGGTCCTGGATCGGGCCGAAGCGCTGGTGGACTCGGGGGAGCTGGACGTGGAGCGGCTCCTGGAGACCCTGGAGCGGAAGGAGAGAGAACTCTCCCAGGCCCTGGAGGAGGGGAGCCGGGCACGGGAGGAGGCGATTCGACTCCGGGAGGAGGTCCAGAGCCGCGCCGCCCACCTGGAGGAGCGGGAACGCACGGCGGAGGCCCGGGCCAGGGAGGAGGCCCGGCGACTCCTCATGGAGGCCCGGGACGAGGTGGAGGCCACCATCCGGGAGCTTCGGGAGGCGGAGGGCGGTCTCCGAGAGGAGGCGGAGCGGGAGGCCCGCCGCCGGGTGGAGGCCGCGGCCCGGACCCAGGCGGAACGGGCGCCTCGGACGCCCCGGCGACGAAGGGACCGGGTGGCCGGTCGGAGGTTGGAGGGAGGGGAGCTTGAGGCCGGGGACCGGATCCGACTCCGGGATGGTGGAGCCCGGGGAGTCGTCCTGGAAGCCGATGGGGAGAGGGTCACGGTGGAGGTGGGGGGGCTCCGGCTTCTCCTTCCGGTGGCCGAGGTGGAGCCGGTGAAGGAGGGGAAGGGGGAGAAGGCGTCCAGGGGAGGCGGCAGGGGCCATATCTCGGTGCCCGAGGTGGAGGTTCGCTCCGAGGCCGACCTGCGGGGGCTTCGGGTGGACGAGGTGGAGTTGGAGCTGGCCCGGTCCCTGGATGGCGCGGTGCTGGCGGGGCTCCAGGAACTCAGGGTGATCCACGGAAAGGGGACCGGTGCCGTGAAGGCCCGGGTTCGGGAGCTCCTCCGCGACGATCCCCGGGTCCGGGAAGCCCGCCCTGGGGCTCCGGGCGAGGGAGGCGGCGGTGTTACCGTCGCCGTGTTCGGGTAGGTGGGAATGGAAGGGAGGTCCCCATGATCCCCGACGAAGTGGTGGAAGAGGTCCGGGTCCGGGCCGATCTCGTGGAGGTGGTGGGGGAGTCGGTTCCCCTGAAGCGTTCCGGAAAGGACTGGAAGGGGAAGTGCCCCTTCCACGAGGATCGCACTCCCTCCTTCTACGTGGTTCCCGCCAAGGGCTTCTACAACTGTTTTGGGTGCGGGGCGTCCGGCGATGTCTTCGATTTCGTCATGAAGCGGACCGGGCTGGATTTCGTCGAGGCGGTGAAGCAGGTGGGGGCCCGGTTCGGGGTGGAGGTCCGGGAGGTGGGCCGGGAGGAGGAGGCGGAGGACCCGCTCCGGAGTCACTACGAGGCCAACGCCTTCGCCCGTGAGCACTACCGGAGCCGGCTGGCCCATCCCGACGAAGGGCGCAAGGGCCGGGACTATCTCGAAGAACGGGGGATCGACGAGGAGACGGCGGAGCGCTTCGGTCTCGGCTTCGCCCCCGATGAGTGGCGGGGGCTCCGGGAGGCGGCGGCGGTCCACGAAATCCCGGATGAGCTCCTCCTGGAGGTGGGGCTCATCACCACCAGCGAGCGTTCCTCTGAGCCCTATGATCGGTTTCGGAACCGCATCATCTTCCCCATCGAGTCGGTGAGCGGGAAGGTGGTGGCCTTCGGCGGGCGGGTGTTGGGTGGAGCCGGGAAGGGCGTACCCAAGTACCTGAACTCACCGGAGTCCCCGGTCTACCACAAGGGCCAGCAGCTCTATGCCCTGGGCTGGAACCGCCACGCCATCCGGAAGGAGGGTGTGGCCCTGGTGGTGGAGGGCTACATGGATGTGGTCGCCCTTTCCGCCGGGGGGGTGGACCATGCGGTGGCCACCCTGGGGACGGCACTTACCCCGGAACAGGCGCACCTCCTGAATCGCTATACCCAGCGGGCCCTCCTCCTCTTCGACTCCGACGAGGCGGGACTACGCGCTACATTCCGGGGGGCAGATGTCCTTCTGGCCGCCGGGATCCACCCTTCAGTGGTGACTCTCCCCAGGGGCGAGGACCCCGATACCCTCATCCGAAAGGAGGGGGCGAAGGGACTCCGTCGGTACCTGGACGGTGCCCTGGATGTCATGGACCGCAAGCTGCAACTCCTGGACGAGAAGGGCTTCTTCGGGAGCATTGAACGGATCCGGTTGGCGGTGGACAAGCTTCTTCCCACCATCCGGGCCACAGTGGATCCGACCCTCCGGGACATCTACGTTTCCAGGGTGGCCGAGCGTACCGGGGTGCGGAGGGAAACGCTGGAGGAGGAGATCCGGAGTCGGCCATCCTCTTCCTCCATTGGGGGTGGCTCCCCCCCGGGGAATGGGGGAGACGGTCATGGGAGAGGTGGAACGAGGGCCCCGGAAAGCTCCGGGAGTGGTCCGGGAAGGACGGCCAAGACCGTCGGGGGAAGTGGGAATCGGACCCGGGTCATTCCTCCCCTCGGCGCCGAACGAACACTCCTCCTGGTCTTGCTCCGGGCCCGGGACTGGATGGACCGTGCTCTGGAGCGGATCGGACCGGAGGAGTTCCGGGACCCGGTCTGGCGGGCCATCTTTCAGGCGTTGGTTGAGAATCCCGAGTTGGCCGCCCCTCCGCCTGACATGGGCGAGGAGGAGGCGCGAAGGCTTGACGAGCTACTGGCCAGCCCCGAGGAACTGGATCACACCGGCCAGATCTTCGAGGACTGTATCCGGTCCCTCCAGGATCGGGAGGTCCGGGAGCGCAGGGGCGAACTCATGGCGCGCCTCCAGGCGGAAGCCGATCCCGAGGAGCGGCGACGCCTCGCACGGGCACTGCAGGAGCTGAGCAGGGACCGTCCCGGCCGGTGAAGGGAGGCTGGCGGGGATCCCCTCGCGAGCCCGGAGACATCATTCCGAGCAAGGAAGTGGTATGACGAAGACGATGATGGGCTCCCTCAGGGAGCTCCAGAAGATCGACCAAGAGGTCCGAACCCTCCGATCCGAGATCGAAGCCTTCGATCCCCGGCTCGCCGAGGTGGAGGAACCGGCACTCCGCCTTGAGGCGGAGTTCGGCAAGAATCGCGACCGTCTGGAACAGATGCGAACCGACGCCCGCCGTCTGGAACGGGGCGCCGAGGACAAGCGTGCCCGGGCGAAGCGTCTGGACGAGCGTCTGAACCAGGTCTCCAATCTCCGGGAGGAGGCGGCGGTCCGGACCGAACTGGATCTCATCCGGAGGGCCATCGAAGCGGAGGAACAGGAGGCCATGACCCTCCTGGAGCAGGTCCGTCGTTCCGAGATCGCCCTCGAGGAGCTGGAGGAGGCAACGCTGGCGGCCCGGGCGGAGGTGGAGCCGAATCAGGAGGCCATGCTGGCCCAGCGGGGAGCCCTGAAGGACCGACTCTCCCGCCTTCGGGCCCGACGCGATGTCCTCCTGGGAACGTTGGGTGATGCCGAGCGTCGCGTCTACGAGAGCTTTCACGGGTCGGGACGGAAGGTGGTCGTGGCAACCCTCACGGAGGACGGTGCCTGCGGTGCCTGCTACGGCATGGTTCCCCTTCAGCTCCAGAACGAGATCCGAAGGGGAAGTACACTCCTTCGCTGCGAAGCCTGTGGGGTGGTCCTCACCGCCGAGCCCGAGCCCGAAGAGGAGACGCCCGTCCAGTCCGAGTCCGGCGAGCCCGAGTCCGAGGGGATGGAGCCGGCCGACACCGAGGCGGCCCAGTCGGAGAGTCCGGGAGCGTGACACGCCCTGTCCGGAGGGGCGGATTCTGGGCGGGCCCCGCCCGGGGCGCCCCTGGCCCCACAGTTCCCGCGCACACCCACCGGGAGTTCCATCCGTGATGGGGAGCGACCCACCGGAACTCCCGCCCCCCCCCCAGCTCCGGTGGCGTCTTCGGGAGGCCCCGGACCCGGACCTGGTCCGTCGCCTCACCGGGGAGCTCTCCCTTCCTCCCGCGCTCTGCGGGATCCTTGCCGCCCGGGGATATGCCGATCCGGAGGTGGCGCGGCGCTTTCTCCGGCCTCGACTGGAGGACCTTCCGGATCCGGGGACGCTGACGGACGCACCTCAGGCGGCGGAGCGAATCCTCCGGGCCGTGGAGGGGGGGGAGACGATCCTGGTCCACGGGGACTATGACGTGGACGGGGTCTGCGCCGCCGCCCTCCTCACCCGCTGGCTTCGGCGGTTGGGGGGGAAGGTGGAGCCCTTCGTTCCCCACCGACTCCGGGACGGGTACGACCTGGGCGAAGGAGGCTTGGAGGCAGCGCGGCAGGCCGGGGCCTCTCTCATCGTCACCTGTGACTCCGGGATCCGGGCGGTGGATCCGATACGACGGGCCCGGGAGTCGGGAATGGACGTCATCGTCACCGACCACCACACGCCGGGGCCCGAACTCCCTCCCGCCTTCGCCGTGGTGAATCCCAGCCGATCCGACTGCCACCATCCTGCAGGCGATCTCTGTGGTACGGGTGTGGTCTTCCAGTTGGCCCGCCTCCTGGCTCGGATGCGGGGGCTTCCCCAGGAGGAACTCCACTCCCACCTGGACCTGGTGGCGCTGGCCACGGTGGCGGACCTGGTACCACTCACCGGCGCAAACCGGATCCTCGTCCGTTTCGGTCTCCGCTACCTGGCCCACACCGAGAAGGTGGGGCTCCAGGCCCTCATGGACGCCTCAGGACTGGACGCCGCCCGGGAGCAGGGGGTGGACGCGGGACAGGTGGGCTTCGTGTTGGCTCCCCGGATCAACGCGGTAGGGCGAATGGGGGACGCCGGCGTGGCCCTGCGCCTCCTCCTCACAGAGGATCCGGTAGAGGCGTCCGCACTGGCGGGGGAGTTGGAGGAGGAGAATGGACACCGGAAGGCCGAGGATCGCCGGACCCTGGACCAGGCCCTGGAGACCCTGGCCCGGGACTACCGACCGGAGCGGGACCTGGGGGTAGTGGTGGCGGGGGAGGGCTGGCATCCGGGCGTTATCGGCATCGTGGCCTCCCGGGTGGTGGAGCGGATCCACCGCCCCGTGGTCCTCGTGGCGCTGGATGGGGAGCGGGGAAGGGGGAGCGCCCGTTCCATCCCCCAGGTCCACCTCCACGACGCCGTGGAGCGGTGCAGGGAGCACCTCATCCGTTTTGGGGGACATCGGCAGGCCGCCGGCCTGGATCTGGAGGCCCTCCACCTTCCCGCTTTCCGGGCTGCATTCAACCACGCGGTGGGGGACCAGCTCACCGACGGCATTCCCCCTCCGGTTCTCCGGGTCGATGCCGAGCTCCCCCTGGAGGAGGCCACCGATGAACTGCACCACTGGTTGGGCTACCTGGGGCCCTTCGGGATCGGCAACGCCCGCCCCGTCTTCCTTGGTCGGGGGGCGCCAGTGGCGGATCCACCCCGAGTGGTGGGGAAGGACCACCTGAAGCTCCGCCTGGGGAATGGGAGACGGGGACTGGACGCCATCGGATTCGGGCTCGCCCGACGCCATCCTGTGGGATCCCTGGGACCCACGATGGACCTGGCCTTCCAGCTCCGGGAGAACGAGTACCGAGGGCGGCGGACCCTGCAGGCGCGGCTCCTGGACCTGCGGGATCCAACCGCGGAGGCGTCCAGCTGATGGGGGAGGCACCATGAGGATCATCGCCGGTGAATGGGGGGGACGGCGGATCTCGGCCCCCGCCGGGACCGGCGTCCGCCCCACCACCGACCGGGTGAGGGAGGCGTGGATGTCGATCCTCGCCCCGCAGATTCCCGGATCCCGGGTCCTGGACCTCTTTGCCGGCTCCGGCGCACTGGGCTTGGAGACGCTCTCCCGTGGCGCGGCAGAGGTGGTGTTCGTGGAGCGGGCCCGGGGGGCGCTCAAGGCCCTTCGCGCCAATGTCCAGGAGCTGGACGCAGGGGAACGGGCCCAGATCCGACCCGGCGACGTCTTCCCCTTCCTGGACTCGGTGGACCCCCTGGCCTTCGACCTGGCCCTGGCGGACCCGCCCTACGATCAGGGGCTGGCTGCCCGGCTCCTGGAGCGATTCCAGGCCCGTCCCTTCGCCCGGGAGCTATGGGTGGAGCACCGGACTGCCGAACCCCTTCCCGACCTTCCCGGCCTCCGACAGCGACGGTACGGGGACACCACCCTTTCCCATCTCGAGGCACTCGAATGACCCGCACCCGAGAGATCGTGGCCCTCTACCCCGGCTCCTTCGACCCCGTCACCCTGGGCCATGAGGATATCGCCCGCCGCACCCTGCGGGTGGCGGATCGGGTGGTGGTGGCGGTGGCGGGAACAGCGACCCAGGCCAAGCGCCCGGCCTTCACGTTGGAGGAGAGGGTGGAGATGCTCCAGGAGGTCTTCGCCGACGAGCCCCGCATCGAATGCATCGCGTTTCAGGGGCTCCTGGTCCGGTTTCTCCGAGAGGCGAAGGCGGACTTCGTCGTTCGGGGTCTCCGGGCGGTCTCGGATTTCGAGTACGAATTCCAGATGGCCCAGATGAACCGGGAGATGGATCCCGAGGCGGAGTTCATCTTCCTGACACCTGACGCCCACCTCTCCTTCCTCTCTGCTTCCCTGGTCCGGGAGGTGGCGCGCCTCGGCGGGGACATCTCCCCCTTCGTCTCGCCTTCGGTCCTGCGCCGGATGGAACGCCGCTTCGGAGAGGAGGACGCGTGAGCTTCCTAGAGGGAGTGCGGACGCGGGCCCGTGACCGTCCCCGGCGCATCGTCTTCCCTGAGGGAGAGGACCCCCGGACCCTGGCGGCGGCGGCGGAGATCCAGGTCCATGGTCTCCTGCACCCGGTCCTCCTGGGGGACCCCGCCACCCTCCGGGATGGCCTCCTGGCCGCCGGCGGAGATCCCGGAGCCGTGGAGGTGGTGGATCCTCGCTCCATGCAGGACACGGGCAAATACGTCACCCGGCTCCTGGCTCGGCGGCGAGCCCGGGGACTCACCGAATCCGAGGCCCGGATTCGGATTCGCGACCCCCTCTTCCGAGGCGCCCTCATGGTGGCGCTTGGGGAGGCGGATGGGTCGGTGGCCGGAGCGGTCCATGCCACGGGCGACGTTCTCCGTGCGGCCCTCTGGTGCGTGGGCCCGGAGGAGGGGATTCGGACCATCTCCTCGGCCTTCTACATGGTGGTTCCCGAGTTCCGGGGACGGGGGGAGGAGGTGCTCACCTTCACCGACTGCGCGGTGGTTCCCGACCCCACCGGCCCTCAGCTGGCCCAGATCGCCGTGGCCGCCGCCCGGGCCCGTCGAAAGGTGGTGGGGGATTCGCCCGTGGTGGCCTTCCTCTCCTACAGCAGCCGGGGAAGCGCCGCAGGACCCTCGGTGGAGCGGGTGCGGGAGGCCCTGGCCCTCTTTCGGGACATGGAGCCCGGGATCCCCTCCGACGGGGAGTTCCAGGCGGATACCGCCCTCATGGAGGCGGTGGCGAGGAGGAAGGCGCCGGACTCGGCGGTGGGGGGAGCGGCCAACGTCCTGGTATTCCCCGACCTGGACGCGGGGAACATTGCCTATAAGCTGGTCCAGCGGATGGCCCGGGCAGAGGCCGTGGGGCCCATTGTCCAGGGTCTCCATCGGCCCTGCAACGATCTTTCCAGGGGAGCCACTGCCGCAGACATCGTGAACGTGGCCTGTATCACCTCCCTGGCGGCCCCCTGAGCCGCCCCCATCCTGGATGGCATCTTGCCCCTCGGCGCGCGGCGGGAATAGCTTTTGATGCCGCGTCGCCCGAACGTAGGGTAGATTGTGCGCCCGGCAGTAACCCTGTCCACCTGCGGAGTCTGCGGTGGACCCCACGCTCCGCAGCTCCGACTGCGGACTTCGAGGAAATGGAGCACCCATGGCGTTTCAGGTGAAGCGGGACGGGGAGGTCACCGTCATAGACGTGGACGGCCAGCTCATCGTTGGGAATCGGCAGGAACTGAAGCAGCGTGTTCTGGAGGAGGTGGAGCAGGGAGCTCGAAAGATTCTCATCGACTTCACCGAGACCGGCTACATCGACTCCTCGGGGCTCGGCGTCCTGGTGAGCCTCTCCAAGAAGATCCGGGAACAGGGGGGTGAGCTTCGTCTTTCCAGCCTGAATGAGGACCTCCGGACCCTCTTCGAGTTGACCAAGTTGGACACCCTGTTCCGCATCGCTGGATCAAGGGAGGAGGGGCTGGCGGGCTTCTGACCCCAGACCCTCCCCCACCGCCGATGAGAATGATCCATCGGCGAAACGACGGCCTGGTCCCGGGGGATCCATGGATCGAGAACTCGTCTTCGAACTTCCCAACGACCTCCAGTTCATCGAGGAGGCGGTGGAATTCGTCGTCCACCGCTGCACCACCTGTGAAAGCGTGGCGCGGAAGCTCCGTTTCAACTTCCGGGTCTGCCTCACCGAGGCCCTGGCCAACGCCATGATCTACGGCAACCGTCGAGATCCGTCGAAGCGGGTCCGGGTGGAGGTCTTCGTCCAGGGGAATCGTCTCAGGGCCCGGGTCACCGACCAGGGAGACGGCTTCAATCCGAACGGGGTCCCGGACCCCACGGTTCCTGCCAACCTCCGGAGGGAGGGTGGTCGGGGGATCTTTCTCATGCGGAAACTCATGGACGAGGTCCACTTCAACGAGCGGGGCAACGCCGTGACCCTCGTGCTCCTTCTCCCGGATTCCCATACGAGGGTGCACGAGGCCTCCGCATGACCCAGGAGCGCACCGCCCGGGAGCTTCTCCCGGAGGCGGTGGCGCAGGTGCTCACCGAGTTCGGCAGGGGATTCCACCTGGATCTCCACCTCTGGTTTCCCCGGGGGCGGGATCGTCCCTTCCATCTTTTTCCCGAATCCGGGGGAGAGATTGAACCCCGCCCGGATTCCGTCCTCCTCTCGGTTCCCGTTCGTGACGGCTCGGATCTGGTGCTGGAGGTCCGGCTTCCTGTGGACGAGGTGGGCCGTCACGCGGCCAATGTGCTTCGGTCCACTCTGGAGAGCCTCTACCAGTACGCCGAGGAGATCCGGTTCTTCACCTACGAGGTCTCCGAGCGCTACGAGGAGATCAACCTCCTCTACTCCATCTCCGAGACCCTGGGATCCGTCCTTCGCCTCCGGGATGCGGCCCGCCTCATCCTGGCCGAGGTCTGCGACGTCATGGGAGCCCTCCGGGGCTCCCTCTGGGTCCATTCCCGGGAGGAGGACCTTCTGAACCTGGTGGCTTCGGTCGGGGGGAACGGGCAGGAGGGGACCCTGGCTTCCTCTGACGTGTCCTCCATCACCACCCAGGTATTCACCGAGGGGCGTCCCCTCATCCTCACCGGGGACGGCCTGCGCCCCAATGACGACGGCGAAGGGGGTGCCGGGCCCCGGGGCGACTCGGTTCTCTCGGTTCCCATCCGCTTCACTCCCCCCGAGGGAGACGTTCGGGCGGTGGGGGTCATCAACCTCATCGGCCGCCGTCGGGGCGGGAGATTCACAGCGTCGGACCAAAAGCTGCTCAGCGCCATCGCCTCGCAGGTGGGTGCGGCCCTGGAGAACAACCGGCTCATCCACGAATCGGTGGAGCGGGAACGGGTGGGCCGGGAGATGGAACTGGCCCACGACCTCCAGATGAAGCTCCTCCCCGACACCAACAACTTCGACCCGGATCGGGTGGGTGCCCGGGTGGAGCCGGCGGAACTGGTGGGGGGAGACTTCTATCAACTCTTCCGGCTCCCGGGAGGCCGGTTCGGCGTCATGATCGGGGATGTGTCCAGCCACGGGTTCCCGGCGGCCCTCATCATGGCCCTCTCCATGAGCGCCGGCTCCATCTATGTCTCCGAGGTGGAGAGCCCCGGACAGGTACTCACTGAAATGGGGGAGGCCCTGCGCTCCGAGCTCGAGACCACCGAGATGTACCTGACCCTCTTCTACGGGGTCCTGGACCCGGAGCGGGGGGAGCTGGTCTATGCCAATGCCGGACACCCCCACGCCTTTATCATCCGGGAGGATGGCACTCACCAGCGCCTCGACGCCCTGGACCTTCCCATGGGGATCAGTTCCGCAGAGGAGTACCAGGTGGAGCGGGTGGCATGGACACCGGGGCGGGACCTCCTTCTCCTATTCACCGACGGGCTCTCGGATACCCTGGAGGCCGACTCCCGCATCGAGGCGGAACTGAGGGTCGTGGAGGCGGCGAGCCACCTCCGGGATCGTCCTGCGCGGGACATCGTCGAGGCCCTCTTCGCCCTGGAGAGAGGTGGCCCCCTGCAGGAGGGGGATGACCGGTCGGCCGTCGTGCTTCGGCTCTGAAGCGTGGAGTCCCCGGAGGAGTCGCAGCGGAGGCATCGGGCCCGTCGGTCCATGGGGCAGAACTTCCTGGTGGACCCCAATCTGCAGCGGAAGATCGTGGAAGCGGTGGGCGTGGAGCCGGGGGAGACGGTGCTGGAGATCGGCCCGGGGCAGGGCGCCCTCACCCAGCACCTGGCCGAGGTGGTGGACCACCTCCTCCTGGTGGAGCTGGATCGGGATCTGGCGGCCGACCTCGTGGCCCGCTACCAGGATCGGCCCTCGGTGGAGGTCATCCAGGATGATATCCTGAATCTCCCCCTGGGGGCACTTGTGCCGGACCCGGGTCGACTCCGGGTGGTGGGGAATATCCCCTACAACCTCACAACTCCCATCCTCTTCCACCTCCTCGAGCGTCCCCGCCCCCGGGAAATCCTCCTCATGGTGCAGCGTGAGGTGGCGGACCGCGTTCTGGCCACCCCCGGGGGAAAGGAATACGGGGCGCTATCGGTGGGGGTGCAGACGGTTGCACAGGCGGAACGGGTCCTCCACGTGCCGCCCGGTGCGTTTCGACCCCGGCCCAAGGTGGACTCCACCGTGCTCCGAATCCGTCCTCTGGTCCCCCCTCCCCTGGAGATCGGCGAGGAAGCGGCCCTACGGAGACTCACCCGCGCCGCCTTTCAGTGGCGACGGAAGCAGATGGGGAAGATTCTCAGAGACCATCCGGAAATTGCGCTGGGACGGACGGGGGCCGAGGCCCTCCTGGGCTCCCTCGGGGTCGACTTCCGGGCACGCCCTGAGACGCTGGCCCCCGAGACCTTCATCCGCCTTTCCCGGGAATTGGAAGGCCGCTGAAAAGGTAGGGAGGTCACCGGACACCGTCGCCCGAACGGCCGGGGCGTGTTGACGGCGGCTTCCTCCCCTTTCTACCTTCCTGGACGATGCTTGTGAAAACCTTCACAAGCCATCCCGGACCTATGGGTCCTCCCTCGCTGCCCTCACGACCGGTGACCGCCTCCCGCAAGATCTCCCAGTCCACTGTCCGACGCCTCTCCCTGTACCTCCGTGCTCTCGAGGAACTGGCGGTCGGGGGGACGGAGTCCGTGTCCAGCGGTGAGTTGGCCCGAACGGCAGGAACCAGCGCCGCCCAGGTCCGCAAGGATCTCTCCTCCTTCGGATCGTTCGGCACCCGGGGCCTGGGGTATCCGGTCTCCTCCCTGCTCCAGGGCCTCCGTCGTATCCTCGGCCTCTCCCGCCCCTGGACGGTGGTCCTGGTGGGGGCGGGTCGGATCGGATCGGCCCTTCATGCCTATCCCCACTTCGCCGAGCGGGGCTTCCGAATCGTCGCTGTCCTGGACCGTGACCCGGCCAAGGTGGGGGTTCTATGGGAAGGGACCCGCATCCGGCCCATGGAGGAGTTGGAGACGATGGTGGCCGGGGAAGGGGTGGAGATGGCGATCCTTGCCGTGCCTGGCGCCGCGGCCCAGGAGGTGACGGATCGCCTGGTGGCTGCGGGAGTCCGGGCCATTCTGAACTTCGCTCCGGTACGGTTGGAGGTTCCGGCGACCGTTGTGGTGAACGATGTGAATCTGGCACTGGAGATGGAGGCCCTCTCCTTTGCCCTGGCCCGCCGTCCAGGCTCTCTCGGTGCGTCTCCTGGTGGAGGCGGATCCGGGAGTGGGTCCCGGGCTCCACTGGGAAGCGAGGAGGGACCGGCTTGAAGGATCGTTCCCTCCCTGGACCCACTCTGGTGGAGCGAGCAGACCGGGCCCTTCGTACCGGTCCCCTTCATACCCTGGAGCTTGCGCGCTCGGCCCTGAAACTGGAGGGGAATCCCCGAGCCGCGTCAGCGGCGGTCTTTGCCCTCCTGGGATCCGATCCCCGATTCCAGGTGGATGGAGAGGGGATCTGGCGCCTCGCCTCCAGGGAGGCGCCGGGCCCTCCTCTTCGACGCCTCACCTTCGCTGTCGTGGATGTGGAGACCACCGGCGGGAGTTTCCAGCGTGGGCACCGGATCACCGAGGTAGCCATCGTGGAGGTCCGGAACGGCGAGGTAGGGGCCTCGTTCGAGTCGCTTGTGAATCCCGGGCGGTCCATCCCACCGCGAATCCAGGGTCTCACCGGGATCACCGACGCCATGGTGGCCGAGGCTCCCTCTTTCGAAGGGGTCGCTCCCCATGTGGCCCGCCGCCTCGAGGGACGGGTCTTTGTGGCCCACAACGCCTCCTTCGACTGGGGTTTCCTCGATCAGGAACTCCTGAGGGCTTCCGGAACCGGTCTTTCCCAGCCTCGACTCTGCACCGTTCGCATGGGACGGAGGCTCGTGCCGGGGCTCCGGAGCTACGCCCTGGATCCCCTCACCCGACACTTCTCCATCCCCATCCACGCCCGCCATCGTGCCCACGGCGATGCCCTGGCCACGGCGCGCCTTCTGCTTCACCTGCTGAATCGGGCCGAAGTTCGGGGGGCCTCGGACCTTGCGGGCCTCGAACGACTCCTGAAGGGCCGTTGAAGAAGGGGAGGGGCGGGGTGGAGTGCGGCGAAGATCCGGGAGTGGAGTTCAATCGGGAAGCCCCGGGGTAACCCCCCCCGCACGGCGGTGGAAGGCCCTATCTTGGGAATGTACGGACGTACGGACGTACGGACGTACGAAAGGATGGGTCTCTGCCGGCTCCGATCCGCGCGGCCCCGGCGACAGATTCCCCATGGCTCCCACCTTCCACCCCATCGATCCATGTCCCAACCTTCCCCCGTATCCATCGAGACGCTTCCCCTGGTCCGGTCCCGTAAGGTGGGGTCCCTGAGGGTCCATGCCATTGAGGCCGGCCTTCAGCGCCTGGACGGGGGGGCCATGTTCGGTGTTGTGCCGAAGCCCCTGTGGGAACGGCGGATCCCCGCCGATGACCGGAACCGGATCCCATTGGGCCTCCGCTGTCTGCTGGTGGAGACGCCCGGTGCCCTCGTCCTCATCGATACCGGCGTGGGGAACAAGGAGGATGCGCGCTTCCGGGAGATCTACGGGATCCAGAACCAGGGCTCGCCCACCCGACTCGAAGACGGGATCCGGGCGGCGGGTTTCCAGCCCGATGCCGTAGATCTGGTGGTCATGACCCATCTCCACTTCGATCATGCCGGAGGTGGGACCGTGCGAACCGAGGACGGTCGTGTGGTTCCCGCCTTTCCCCGGGCGCGTTACGTGGTTCAGGAGAAGGAACTGGCCTTCGCCGGGATACAGAATGAACGGATTCGGGCATCGTACCTGGCGGAGAATGTGGAGCCCGTCACCCGTGCGGGGCTCTGGGATACGGTGGAGGGAGAGACCCAGCTCACTGAGGGAATCCGGCTCCTTCCCACCCCGGGCCATACCCCTCATCACCAGTCCGTCCTTCTGGAGTCCGATGGAGAAACGGCATGTTTCCTGGCCGATCTCTGTCCCACGGCCGCCCACGTTCCCCTCCCATGGATCATGGGCTATGACCTGGAGCCCCTGGTGACACTGGAATCCAAGCGGACCACCTGGTCTCGGGCCGCGCAGGAGGACTGGCTCCTCATCTTCGAGCATGACGCCCGGACGCCCTGGGGACGCCTGGACGCCGAGATGCGCGGCCTTCGAACCGGGGACGTGGAGGACTGAAGGGGCAGGGGGAAGGGGAAGGTGACCTCCCCTGCGATTCTTCCTATCTTTCTCGGGCTACAGGGGCTCCGGAACCGGCGACTCGGACCCGGTGAGCCGGAACGAGCGAGCCGGGGTCCGGTCGATTCCGGGACCACCCCCCGGTCACATGCCTCACCCGCCCCGCCTCGGCGGTCCCCGCAGGGCGGTCCCGGTCGGGCGTTTACCGCCGGGCAGGATCCCAGACCAAGCGAATCCACGAATCCCCAAAGGAAGAAGGCACTTCATGAGCGACCCGTCCCGCATCCCGGTGATCGTCAGCGGCGCACGTACCCCCATCGGTCGATTCCTCGGCGGCCTGAGCCCCCTTTCCGCTCCGGAACTGGGTGCGATGGCCGTTCGGGCCGCCGTCGAGCGGGCCGGCATCGATCCGTCGGCGCTGGATGAGGTGATCCTGGGGAATGTGGTACAGGGGGGCGGGGGTCAGGCGCCGGCCCGCCAGGCGGCCATCGGCGCCGATCTTCCCGCCACCATCCCCGCCGTCACCGTGAACAAGGTGTGCGGGTCGGGGCTGAAGGCCGTCATGCTGGCCGCCCAGGCCATCAAGGCCGGGGACATCCAGGCCGCAGTGGCCGGTGGCTTCGAGTCCATGTCCAACGTCCCCTACTTCCTCCGGGGCCTCCGGGGCGGGGTGAAGTTCGGGGACCAGAAGCTCCAGGACGGACTCATCCATGACGGGCTCTGGTGCGCCTTCGGTCAGTGTCACATGGGCGGGCATGCCGAGTACACGGCGCAGAAAGCGGGTATCTCCAGAGAGGAAGCCGATGCCTTCTCCCTGGCCTCCCACCAGAAGGCGGTGGCGGCCATCGAGGCGGGGAAGTTCACCGACGAGATCGTCCCGGTGGAGATCGCAGGCCGGAAGGGGACCACGGTGGTGGACACCGATGAGGGGCCCCGGAAGGACACCTCTCTCGAGGCGCTGGGTCGACTCCGCCCTGCATTTCCCAAGGACGCTCCCTCCGACATCGAGGAATTGGTGGTGACGGCGGGGAACGCGCCGGGACTGAACGACGGAGGGGCGGCCCTGGTGGTGACCTCCCTGGCCTTCGCCCAGGCCCATGGGCTCACGGTCCGGGCCCGGATCAATGGCTATGCGTCCGGCGGTACCGAGCCCCAGGATCTCTTCTTCGCCCCCATCGCTGCGGTGCAGAACCTGATGAAGAGGACCGGCGCTTCCATCGGCGACTACGGCCTCATCGAGGTGAACGAGGCCTTCGCCGTGCAGGCACTGGCCGACATGAAGGGGCTCGGGATGGATCCCGACCGGGTCAACGTCCACGGCGGTGCGGTTGCCCTGGGGCACCCCATCGGCTGCTCCGGTGCCCGGGTCCTCATCACCCTGATCCACGCCATGGAGGATCGGGACGTGGGGACGGGACTCGCGACGCTCTGCCTGGGCGGCGGAAACGCGGTGGCCCTGTCGGTGGAGCGGGGCTGACAGCGGCGGTGCCGGTCGGAGATGGAGGCCTCGTCCCGAGGTCCATTTCCAGACGCGACACCGCAGGGGATTCCACAAACGGATGGGTCTCCGGGAACGAGGCCCCGGTCGTCCAGGAACGACCGGGGCCGGATCACGACCACAGCGGATCCCATTCCGGGCAGGTGGCTCCGGAGGATCCCGAAACAAACGACGAACCGGAAGGACGGAGCGATATGGCGACGGAGATCAAGCGCGTGGCGGTGATCGGTAGCGGAACCATGGGGAACGGGATCGCCCATGTCTGTGCCCAGAGCGGCCTGGAAGTGGCCCTCGTGGACCTGGAGGCCCCCTTCCTGGAGAAGGCCCTGGCCACCATTGGCAAGAATATGGATCGGCAGGTGAAGAAGGGCGCGCTCTCCGAGGAGGAGAAATCCAAGGCCCTTGGCCGGATCCGCACAGCCACCGACCGGAGCGACGGCGTCGGTGACGCCGACCTGGTGGTGGAGGCCATCCCGGAGCGGGCGGAACTCAAGTACGAACTCTTCCAGGACCTGGACCGCCTCACCCCGGAGGGGGCCATCCTGGCCTCCAACACCTCCTCCATCTCCATCACCGAGATCGCCGCTCGAACGTCCCGGCCGGAAAAGGTCATCGGGATGCACTTCATGAACCCGGTGCCGGTGATGCAGCTGGTGGAGGTCATCCGGGGACTGGCCACCGACGACGCCACCACCGCTAGCGTCATGGAGCTCTCCCGGGCCTTGGGGAAGACCCCGGTGGAGGTAAACGATTTCCCCGGATTCGTCTCCAACCGGGTCCTCATGCCCATGATCAACGAGGCCGTCTTCGCCCTCATGGAGGGAGTGGCGGAGCCCGAGGCCATCGACACGGTCATGAAGCTGGGAATGAACCACCCCATGGGACCCCTGGCGCTGGCGGATCTCATCGGGTTGGACACCTGCCTGAACATTCTGGAGGTCCTCCATCGGGAGCTGGGCGACGACCGTTACCGCCCCTGCCCCCTCCTTCGCAAGTACGTGGCCGCCGGCTGGTTGGGCCGGAAGTCGGGCCGCGGATTCCACGACTACCGGGGCTGATCCATGGCGTTGACGTCAGAACAGTTGGAGATCCGGGCCATGGCCCGGGAGTTCGCCGCCGGAGAGATCCGGCCCCATGTCGAAGCGTGGGACGCCCACCGGGCCCTTCCCGAGGCGATCTTCGGGAAGTTGGCCGAGTTGGGGTTCCTGGGGCTCCGGGCCCCGGAGGACCACGGGGGACTGGAGCTGGACCTGGTCACCGCCCTTCTGGCGGTGGAGGCCCTCTCCTGGGGCGACGCCTCGGTGGGGCTGACGGCGGCCATCCACAACGGACCCGTGACCCGGGCCCTGGTGGCCTTCGGAAGTCCCGGGCAGAGGGACACGTGGCTGCCGAAGCTGGCTTCCGGCGAGGCCATTGGGGCCTTTGCCCTCTCCGAGGAGGAGGCGGGAAGTGATCCCTCCGCCCTGGCCTGCGCCGCTCACCCCTCGGGAGACGGCTGGACCCTCTCCGGGGAGAAACGGTGGGTCACCAACGGGGAACGCGCAGGGCTCCTTCTTGTCTTCGCACGAACGGGTGAGGGTCGCGACGGGATCTCAGCCTTCCTGGTCGACCGATCCCAGCCGGGCATCGAGGTGGTCGGGCGGGAGCGGACCCTGGGCCTTTCCGCCTCGGAGAGCATCACTCTCCGGTTCCAGGATCTGGCTCTTTCAGGGGACGCGCTTCTGGGTGCCCAGGGAGAGGGGTGGAAGGTGGCCTCCGATGCCTTGGTCGTGGGACGCCTCATGGTGGCGGCCCAGTCCCTGGGTGTGGCGGAGGCCGCCTTCGAGCATTCCCTCCGCTACGCGGGTGAGCGGGAGCAGTTCGGGACCCCCCTTTCGGGGTTCGGCGCGATCCAGGAGAAGCTGGCGGGGATGGCGCAGCGCATCGCCCAGAGCCGAGCGCTCCTCCAGCAGGTGGCGGGAGAGGTGGAATCAGGGGAGCTGGTCCAGGGTGGTTCCTTCCCCCGATCCCTTCCCGCCCGGGCGGCCATGAGCAAGGTGGCCGCCAGCGAGACCGCCATGTGGGTGGCGGATGAAGCGGTGCAGATCTTCGGCGGGTACGGCTACATGCGGGACTATCCGGTGGAGAAGCTCATGCGAGACGCCAAGGGCACGGAGATCTACGAAGGAACCAATGAGGTTCTCCGTTGGCTCGTGGCCAGAGACGCGATCCGGGAGGCTGGAGAGGGATGAGACCGACCGACCCGGTGGACCTATAGATGACCTGATCAGGAGCGGGAAACCGATGAAGATCTTCGACCTGCTGGCCGAGGAAGGGCACGAACAACTGGTGTTCTGGTCTGAGCCCGAACTGGGCTACCGGGGAATCATCGCCATCCACGACAGCACGCTGGGCCCTGCCTTGGGCGGAACCCGCTTCTGGAACTATGCCTCCGATGAGGAGGCGGTGACGGATGTGCTCCGGTTGGCCCAGGGGATGACCTACAAGGCGGCCATCGCCGGGGTGAACCTGGGCGGCGGAAAGTCGGTCATCATCGGGGACAACCGGACCCGGGACCGGGAGATGGTTTTCCGGGCCCACGGGCGGGCAGTGGAATCCCTGGCAGGGCGCTATATCACCGCGGAGGACGTGGGGACATCGGTGGACGACATGGAATTCGTCCGGATGGAGACGGACTCGGTGGTGGGGATCTACGGTGGATCCGGTGACCCATCACCGGTGACGGCGTACGGAACCTATCAGGGGATCCGGGCCTGTGCCGAGCGGGCCTACGGCAGTCCCAGCCTGGAGGGCCGGCACGTCACCGTCCAGGGGTTGGGAAACGTGGGCTACCACCTCTGCGGCTTTCTCGCCGACGAGGGTGCCCGCCTCACCGTCACCGACATCGACGACGGGCGGGTCGCCCGGGTCCGGGATGACTTCGGTGCCCAGGTGGTGGCTCCGGATGAGATCTATGGCCTCGATGCTGACATCTTCGCCCCCTGCGCCCTGGGAGCGGTGGTGAACGATGAGACCCTGAAGGTCCTGAGGGTGGACATCGTGGCGGGAGCGGCCAACAACCAGCTCGCCGAGCCGCGCCACGGCCAGGAACTCCATTCCCGGAAGATCCTCTATGCGCCCGACTACGTCATCAACGCCGGCGGGCTCATCAATGTCTACGGCGAGATCCACGATTGGGGTGCCGAGCGGAGCAAACGGAAGGCAGAGGAGATCTTCAAGACGCTCCTCCGGATCTTTGAGCTGGCAGGAAACGAAGGGGTTCCGACGGCGGTCGCCGCGGATCGACTGGCCCAGGAGCGGGTCCTGAAGGCCCGCCACCTACACCGGAGTTACGTCTGAAATGTCTGAAGCCTACCCGAATCTCCGCGCCGCAGACCCGGCGGTGGCCGACGCCGTCCGCTCCGAGGGACGCCGTCAGGCCGATCAGCTGGAACTCATCGCTTCGGAGAACTTCGTCTCCCGCGCCGTCCTCGAGGCGGTGGGCACCGTTCTGACCAACAAGTACGCCGAGGGCCTTCCCGGCAGACGCTACTATGGCGGCTGCGAGTTCGTGGACCAGGTGGAGGAACTTGCCCGTGAGCGGGCGAAGCTCCTCTTCCAAGCGGAGCATGTGAACGTCCAGCCCCATTCCGGCGCCCAGGCCAACATGGCGGTCTACCTGGCCTTCCTGAAGCCGGGGGATCGCCTCCTTGGGATGAACCTCAGTCATGGAGGGCATCTGACCCATGGATCTCCGGTGAACGCTTCGGGGATTCTCTACCAGGTCTCCGCCTACGGTGTCCGGGAGTCCGACGGGCGCATCGACTATGACCAGCTCCGGGACCAGGCGAAGCGGGAGCGTCCCCGGATGATCGTGGCCGGCGCCAGCGCCTACGCTCGTACCCTGGATTTCCAGGCGTTCGGTGAGATCGCACGGGAGGTGGACGCCGTCCTTCTGGTGGACATGGCCCACATCGCCGGTCTCGTGGCCGGAGGGGTTCACCCGAGCCCCGTACCCCATGCGGACGTAGTGACCACGACCACCCACAAGACCCTCCGGGGTCCTCGGGGGGGGATCATTCTCTCCACCGAGGCCCACGCGAAGGCCGTGGACAAGGCTGTATTCCCCGGGACCCAGGGCGGTCCTCTCATGCACGTCATCGCCGGAAAGGCGGTGGCCTTCCGAGAGGCCCTTGATCCCTCCTTCCGCGACTACGCCCGGCAGGTGGTGGCCAACGCCCGGGCGCTGGGAGATCGCCTCATGGAGCGGGGCTTCCAACTCGTTTCGGGTGGAACGGACAACCACCTGGTCCTGGTTGATCTGCGGGACCGGGGGGAGTTGACCGGGAAGGAGGCGGAGCATGCCCTGGAGGAGGCCGGGATCACGGTGAACAAGAACACCGTACCCGGAGAGCCTCGTTCCCCCTTCGTCACCTCCGGACTCCGGATCGGGACCCCCGCCCTGACCACCCGCGGGATGACGGAATCCCAGATGCGGCAGGTGGGCGATTGGATTGCCGATGTCCTTGAGGCCCCCGGAGATGAGGCGACACGTCACCGGGTCCGGGGTGAGATCCGGGAGCTGTGCAGCCGGTTTCCCCTTTACCGCGAACTCACCGGGGACCCCCTGGGGGAACCGTTGGTGGGTGAGTTGACGGGACGCTGATCATCCCGTTGCTTCCAGGAAGGGGTCGTCCCGGACTGGCGTTCCCCCTCCCCCTCATATCAGATTCCACCTCATGACCCACGTGCAGTTTGCCGACGAGATCATGGATCGCCTGAGGGAGCGGAATCCCCGCTTCCACGGGAAGGCGTACCTGTTCCTGTTGTCCGCGCTGCACCACGTCCTCAAGTCCATGGATCAGCCTCGCCACATCACCGGGGTGGAGTTGGCAGTGGGTGTGCGGGATCTGGCCATGCACCAATTCGGTCCCTTGGCCCGCACGGTGCTGGAACACTGGGGGGTTCATTCCACGGACGACCTGGGCGAGATCGTCTTCGCACTGGTGGAGGCGGGGGTCCTGGTGAAGGATGACTCGGACCGCCTGGAGGACTTCCGGCGGCTCTTCGACTTCGAGGAGGCCTTCGAGCGGAACTATCCCTGGACCGCCGGGGATGAATAGAAACGTCTCGCCGACAGGTGTCGGGTCGTGGGTGGGGATTCTCGTTGCCGGGAGGGGTTGATCATGGAGGAACAAACTCGTTTCCCCCGTTGTCAGAAGTGCGATGCCGGGCTGCTGATCCCCCTCTCCGACTACGGTCGGGAGGGTGCGCCCATCCAGTACAAGGCGTGGGTCTGCTCGAATCCCGACTGCGGGTTCAACATCCGCATCGACAACGGAGAGATCACCTTCGGCCGCGCCATCGGACAGAGCTACAAGTGATCCCGGCGACGGGGATGCCCGGTCCCCTCGTCCGTGCTCTCTGCTTCCAGGCCCTCTCGCGAAGGCGCTCCTTCCTCCGTGGCGCTTCCCCCCATGCATCAAGCTCTCTCTCCTGAGTCCCGCGGGGTGAGCTTCGATATGGATCGCCTCCCCCTCTTCGGTCGGGTGTTCGTTCCCGTCCCAACCGGCTCCGAAGCAACCGCCTTCGACGAGCATGCCATCCAGACGATGCAGGTGCCGGGGCCGGTCCTCATGGAAAACGCCGGACGGAGCGCGGCCCTCGTTCTACATCGGCTCTTTCCCCGAGGACGGGTCGTGGTGCTGGCCGGTGGGGGGAACAATGGCGGCGACGGAGTGGTCCTTGCGCGGACTCTCCGGGCCGCTGGTCGGGAAGTTCGCCTGGTGGGTGTGGGGCGTTCCGGCTCCCAGACCCTCCTCCATGGTCACGGCCCCTCCCCGGAAGCCCTTCCCGACGACGCGAGCCGACTTGACGCCGTTCTGGCCTGGGGAGATGTCCTGGTGGATGGGCTCCTGGGGACGGGGATCAGGGGAGCGGCCCGAGCGCCCTTTGACCGGGTGATCCAGGCGGTGAACCGATCCGGTCGCCCGGTCCTGGCCCTGGACATCCCCTCCGGCGTCGAGGCTGGAAGCGGCGCCTGCCGGGGGGAGGCGGTCTCGGCCCAGGTGACCGTGGCTTTCGGGGCCCCCAAGCTGGGAAGCCTCCTCCACCCGGGGCGGGAGCGGTCCGGACGCCTGGTAGCGGTGGAGATCGGGTTCCCCCCCTGGTCCGAAGATGCAGCTGGAGCGCGGCTCATCACCCCCGGATGGGTGGATGAACTCCGGCCTCGGCGGGCCTTCCGGACGCACAAGAACGCCGAAGGACGTCTTCTTCTCCTGGCGGGTCGCCCGGGAATGGCCGGGGCCGCGGTCCTCTCCGCCCGAGCCGCGCTCCGTGCGGGCGTGGGGTTCGTCCGGGTGGCGTCCTCGGCGGAAAACCGGGCCATTCTCCAGATGGCAGTTCCGGAGGCCGTCTTCGTGGACATGGATGACGCCGAGGCCGTTCGGTTGGCCGCAGAGTCATCGGATGCCCTGACCGCCGGACCGGGGATGGGGACGGATGCATCGGCCGCTCGACGCCTGAATCGGATTCTGGAGGAGATGGCGCCTCCCGCACTTCTCCTGGATGCCGATGCCCTGACCCTCCTGGGGGAGGGGCGCCTTGCCGCCTTTCCCGGGGCCAGCGCCCCGGATCGGCGCCTCCTCACCCCACACCCCGGGGAGCTGGCCCGGATCGTGGAGGGGGAGGCGGGACAAGCCATCTCCGACCCCGGGAGCGCTGCCCGTGCCGCTGCGGGGCGCTGGGAAGCGGCCTGCCTCCTCAAGGGCTCCCCCTCGGTGGTGGCGATCTCCGGAGGGGGCCCCCTCCGGGTGAGCCCCACCAGTACCTCGGATCTGGCCCGAGCGGGAATGGGAGATGTACTCACCGGAGTGGCAGGAGCCTTTCTGGCTCGGGGACTCCGGGCCCCGGATGCGGCGACTGTGGCCCTGCACCTCACCGGTCGGGCGGCGGCCATGGCGACCTGCGGGGGAGAAGCCCTCCTTCCCTCCGACGTGGTGGACGCGCTCCCCATGGCGCTGGAGGAGCGGGGCGAGGGATCTACGGAGTTGGACTTCCCATTCGTTCTCCTGGACCTGGGGCCGCCCAGGTGAGGGGGGCGGGTCCGGCCCTGGGCCCGGGAGGCGAGTTCGACCGGATCCGGAACATCCTCCGGGATCTCCCTCCCCAACCAGGTTCGAGGGTGGGCCCCGGCGACGATGCGGCGGTGCTGTCCGACGGAGTGGTCCTCTCCACCGACCTCACCGTGGAGGGGGTCCATTTCCGGCTGGACTGGATCTCACCGGAGGAGGCGGGCGGACGGGCGGTGGTGGCCGCCCTCTCTGATCTGGCCGCCATGGCTGCCGAGCCCATCGGTGTCCTCGTATCCCTGGCGGTTCCAGAGGCGGGACCGGGCCCGGAGCCCTTCATGGCGGGCGTCCGGGAGCGCATCGACGAGATGGGGATCCCTCTCCTGGGTGGCGATCTCACCCGTTCGCCGGGGCCCGTGATCCTGGATGCGGTGGTGGTGGGACGGGTCGAATCGCCCCTGCTCCGGGCCGGCGCCCGGCCCGGTGATGCGCTCTGGGTCACAGGGACCCTGGGGGGGGCGGCAGCGGCGGTGGCCGCGTGGACCTCCGATGGTGTGCCTCACCCGGAGTTCCGGGAGCGGTTCGCCCGGCCCCGGGCCCGCATTCCGGAAGCGCGATGGCTCCGGGAGCGCTGCGCCCTCTCCGCCGGGCTGGACCTCTCCGACGGGCTGGCTGGGGATGCCGCCCATCTTGCGGCCGCCTCCGGGGTCGGGGTCCTTCTTCGGGGGGGGACGCTCCCGGTACACCCCCGGTTCCGGGAGGGGAAGGCAGACGGAGACGGGAGTGGGGCCCTGGAATGCGCACTCCATGGCGGCGAGGACTATGAGCTTCTCCTGGCCGCGCCGCAGGGGGAGATGGAGCCATGGGTGGAGGAATTCCGCCGATCCTTCGATCTTTCCCTGACCCGCGTGGGGGAGGTGATGGCAGGCGAGGGTGTGTGGATCCTCCACGGGGACAACGAAGAGCCCATGCGGGTGGAGCGGGGCGGGTGGGACCACTTTCGGGGGATGCCCTGGGAGTCAGGGGGAGAGGGATGATCCGGAGCGCCATCGTCGTCATCGTGGGAATACCCCTCACCGCGGTCCTGGGGGGGTGGATCGTCCTCTCCGCCCTTCTCCGACTTCCCGGGACCCGAACCTGTTGCGAGGTCTTCCCCCGGTTCTGGTCCCGGGTCCTGCTCTTCCTGGCCGGGGTCCGGGTCGAGATGGATGGAATGGAGTCCGTGGACTGGAGCCGCCCCACCGTCGTGGTGGCCAATCACCAGAGCTGGTTCGACGTCTTCGCCCTGGCCGCCTATCTTCCAGCTCGGTATCGCTTCGTGGCCAAGCAGGAACTGGCCAGGATCCCCATATTCGGGAAGGCATGGCGGAGTTGCGGCCACATCGCGGTGAACCGATCTGACCGGAGTCAGGCGGTGGCTTCCATCGAGGAGGCGGGAACGGAGATCCGGGATCGGCGCCTGGCGGTCATCTTCTTTCCCGAGGGGACACGATCCCCGGACGGACGCCTGCAGGAATTCAAGAAGGGGGCCTTTGTACTGGCCATCCAGACCGGCGTCCCGGTGGTTCCACTGGGGATCTCAGGGAGCCACGCCGTCATGCCGAAGGGCTCGTTCCAGATCCGTTCCGGCACGATCCGCATCCGGGTCGGCGAGCCCATCCCGGTGTCCGGCTTGAGCATGTCGGAACGAGATGGACTGTTGCGGGAGGGAAGGGCCCGGGTTGCGGCCCTCATGGAGGAACCGGCGGAGGCGACACGCCCCCCGGAGGAGGAGGAAGGGAAGGAGGATCCAGCAGGAACAGGGGACCCCGGAGGAGGGGAGTTCCTGGAGCATCGACCTGAGGACTGAACCGGGAAAGGAGGCATGGACGGGATGGAGATCACCGACGTGAGGGGACGGGAAATCCTGGACTCCAGGGGGAATCCCACCGTGGAGGCAGAGGTGGAGTTGGAGGATGGAAGTGTGGGGCGTGCGGCGGTCCCCTCCGGCGCCTCCACTGGAGCCAACGAGGCCATTGAGCTCCGAGATGGGGATACGGCCCGGTACCTGGGGCGGGGGGTGCGAAAGGCGGTGGAGCACCTGGGTGGTGAGATCCGCCAGACCCTTTTGGGACGAGACGCCCAGGACCAGGAGGCGCTGGATCGGGCCCTCATCGATGCCGACGGGACGCCCAACAAGGCCCGCCTGGGGGCCAACGCCATCCTCGGCGCCTCCCTGGCGTCCGCGCGGGCGGTGGCGGAATCTCGGGGAGTGCCCCTCTTCCAGTCCCTGGGCGGAGAGGAAGCGACGCTCCTCCCGACCCCCATGATGAACATCCTGAACGGGGGCTCCCACGCACCCAACAACGTGGACTTCCAGGAGTTCATGATCGTACCGGTGGGGGCCGACACCTTCTCCGAGGGCCTTCGCATGGGCGTGGAGGTCTTCCATCACCTGAAGGCGGTCCTCTCGGAGCAGGGCCGGAGCACGGCGGTGGGGGACGAGGGCGGGTTTGCACCGGACCTGGGGAGCAACCAGGAGGCACTGGAGGTGGTCCTCCGTGCCATCGAACGGGCGGGCTTTCGCCCGGGAGAGGACATGGCGCTGGCCCTGGATCCGGCAGCGTCGGAGTTCCACGACGAGAACGGCTACACCTTCCGTTGGTCCTCGGGGGAGCGGAGGGATGCCTCGGAGATGGTGGAGTTCTGGGAGGACTGGGTAGATCGCTACCCCATCGTCTCCCTGGAGGACGCCATGGACGAGGAGGACTGGGACGGATGGAAGGAGCTCACCCAGGTCACGGGCGATCGGGTGCAGTTGGTCGGGGACGACCTCTTCGTCACCAACACCGAGTTCTTGCGGCGAGGGATCCGAGAGGGGGTGGCCAACGCCATCCTCATCAAGGTGAACCAGATCGGAACCCTTACTGAGACCCTCGAGGCCATCCGAACCGCCCACGAGGCCGGATACCGCGCCGTCATCTCCCATCGCTCCGGAGAGACGGAGGACGTCTTCATCGCGGATCTGGCGGTGGCCACCGGCGCCGGACAGATTAAGACCGGGAGCGCCTCCCGGACGGACCGGGTGGCCAAGTACAATCAGCTCCTACGCATTGAGGAGGCGCTGGGGAGCCGGGCCCGCTACATTGGCCGACCCTTCTGACCCCGAGGCGCGCCTTTCACGGGCCGACCCATCGGACGAGGTTCCGCATGCTTCGAAAGCTCGTCTTTCCCGCCCTCGTCGGGCTGGCGGCGTACTATGCACTGTTCGGTGGGGAGTATACCCTCCTGGATGTGCGGGAAATCCACCAGCGGGCCCAGGTGGCCGACGCCGAACTGGAGGCCCTCCGGGTCCAGACGGATTCCCTTCGGAACCGGGTGGAGGCGCTGGAGGAGGATCCCCGGACGCTGGAGGCTCTGGCCCGGGAGCGATTCGGGATGATACGGGACGGCGAGGTCCTCTACCGCTTTGCTGAGCCGGAGGAAGAGCCCCTTCCTCGTTGACGTTGAGACGGCGTATACCCTCTCTGAGAGCGCCTTCGGTGGCCGGCGCTTCGGATGGGCTCCCGAGGCCGGTGGGAGCGCCTGTTCCGCCGCTCTGAATGGGGTTGACACCGGGCGGGTCCGCGGGTAGCGTTTTCGTCTTGGCCGGAGTAGCTCAGCTGGTTAGAGCAGCGGAATCATAATCCGCGTGTCGGGGGTTCGAGTCCCTCCTCCGGCACTGCACGGAAGGTCCCGAAACGCAGTGCACCGAGAGCGGCGGCCCCTCCTTCGGGAGGGGCCGTTTTCACGACCGGGTCACCGGGCCGGGCCGCCATCCGGGTCAGGGGGCGAGGCACCGGGGGGTGCCGGCAGGCGGCCTCCGCCGTATCTTCCTCCCACTTCCGACTCCATCCCTCTCCGCACTTCCCGTGGGACAATGAATAACGCCCCTTCTCCGAAGCAACTCATCGCCCAACGTCGGGACCGCCTCCGAGACGTCGTTGGGCGGACGCTGCGGACCCCGACTTCGGACACCAACGATCCCCTGCAACCGCATCGGCGGGCGTACCTTCTGGAGGAAGCCCAGGACCTCTACTGGAACGATCTGGAATGGGAGAACGTCACCGAGGAGGAGCGGATGGAGGGAGGGGGAATCCCCGAACTCACCTTTCCAGGGGTCCTGGCATTCGTCCGGGGACTCCTCCTTGATGAGGTGCTTCCCGATTCTCCGGTGGGACCATCGCCCCGTCCCGAGGTGGTGGAGGATTTCCTGGAGTTCCTTGCCGGGCGGGTTCTCTCCCTCCGTGAGACCGCCGCCGGCGGTGTCGGAGAGGAGGGAGACCGGGCCGCCCTGGAGCTCCGGATGACCGATGGGCTCCTGGACCGGGTCCTGATGACCTACCATGGCATCGAGCCCGAAGACGCGGGGCCGCTGGAGGACCGCTGACCCCCCGCCCCCTCCATACGCGTCCAGGGCACCCGTACCTGGCCGGCGCTCCCCTCCTATTCGCCCACCGTGGCGGGGCGGCGCTGGCTCCGGAGAACACCATGGCCGCGTTTCGTTCGGCGGTGGAGGACTGGGGGGCCGATGTGCTGGAGATGGACGTGCACCTCTCCAGGGATGGGGAGCTGGTGGTCATCCACGACCCCACCGTGGACCGCACCACCGACGGTTCGGGAGCGGTGGCGGAGATGACCTGGACCGAACTCTCCCGGCTTGACGCCGGCTACCGGTTCCTGGACCTGGAGGGTCACCCCTCGTTTCGGGGAAAGGGTGTCCGGCTCCCCCGCTTCGCCGAGGTCCTGGAAGCCCTCCCCCATACCCGGATGAACGTGGACGCCAAAGCTCCTGCGGCGGCCCGCCCGCTCCTTGAGCTCATCCTGGCCCACGGGGCCGAGCACCGCGTCCTCTTCGCCTCGGAGCATGAGAGGGGGCGAGGGGACCGCCTGGGGTATCCGGGGCCGGTTTCCGCCTCCCGAAGGCAGATCCAGCTCTTCTACCTCCTCCACCGCCTTCCCGGAGGGGGACCCTACTGTCCCCGCACCGACGCCCTGCAGGTTCCCTGGGTCTGGGAGGGGCGGCAGGTGACCACCCCCCGCTTCATCCGCGAGGCGCACCGACGGAACCTGCCGGTCCACGTCTGGACCGTGGATGATCCCCAGGGGATGAAGACCCTCCTGGACTGGGGGGCCGACGCCATCCAGACCGATCGTCCCGATCTCCTGGCCCGTGTGCTGCACCGGGAATCCGGGCGTCCCCTTCCCCCCGCCCTGGGGTCCTTCAAGCCTCGGGACGAGCCGGGAAGCGGGTGAAGAGGGGGCGCCGGACCCGGGAGGCCCTCCCCCAACGGCTTCGACGTCACCTGGAGAGTCGGGAATGGTGGACGGAGGATGCTCCCGTGGTGGTGGCGTTCTCCGGAGGAATGGATTCCCTGGTCCTCCTCCACCTGCTCCGGTTCACATCGGGGTTGGGCCCGAGAGAACTGCGGGCCGCCCACTTCGACCACGGGATGCGGGAGGGAAGTGCCGACGACGCCGCATGGGCCGAGGGCCTGTGCCGGGCCTGGGGTGTTTCCCTCCACCGGGGGGCGGCAGAGACGCCGCCCTCCCAGGAGGCCGAGGCCCGCAAGCTCCGTTATCGATTCCTGGAGAGCGTCCGGAAGGCGGTGGGGGGTGGGGTGGTGCTCACTGCCCACCACGCAGACGATGAGGTGGAGACCATCCTCTTCCGGTTCCTCCGGGGGACGGGACCGGACGGCCTCCAGGGGATTCCGGAATGGCGGGAGCCCGGAGTGGGACGACCCCTCCTGCCCTTCCGGCGCCAGGAGCTGGAGCGGTATGCCGAGGCGTTCGCGCTGCGCCCCCGGGAGGACCCATCGAACCGCTCCCCGGCCTTCGCCCGGAACCGGATCCGGCACCAGCTCCTCCCCCTCCTGGAGACCATCCATCCCGGAGCATGGCGCTCCCTCCGCCGTGGGGCCAAGCTGGCCGCAGAGCGAAGTCGGGCCATGGCCCACCTCCTTCAGCCCCATCTCGACGCAGTGGTGGAGGACCGGCAGGATGCCACCCTCCGCCTCCACCGGGATCGGTTCCTGGATCGGCCGCCGGAAGTGCAGGCCGAGATCCTCCGGCGATTGGTGGATTCCCTGGGCATCCGACTCTCCCAAAGGGCCACCGCTTCGGCGCTGGCCTTCATGGGTCGGGGCACCAGTGGTAAGTCCGTGGACCTCTCCGGAGGCATCGTCCTCTTCAGGGACTTCCAGTGGTTGGTCCTGGCGCGACGAGGGGCGAAGGGATTCGAGCCCGGGCCCGGGCTCTCCGGGTCCCAAGAGCCTGGGGCGCGGCACCCTGGTGGAGAAGGGGACCACCAGGCCCTCCATCTCTCCCCGGAGAGTGCCCCTGACGAGGGAAGCCTCCGTCTGGGAGGCAGGACCTACAAGGTCTCCTGGAGGACTGGTGGCACGCCGCCGGAGCGAAGAGAGACCCGGAATACCCCGGGCGTGGACGCCATCCTCACCCTTCCCCTGGGAGAGAGTCCCCTGGAGTTTCGGGGGCGAAGGCCCGGAGATAGGATCCGTGTGCCCGGCGGAACACGGAGGCTCAAGCGGCTTATTGGGGAACTTCGGATCCCCCGAGGTGAACGAGAGGAAGTCCCCATCCTGGTGGATCGGGAGGGAACGGTGCTCTGGATTCCCGGCCGATGGCGATCCCCGGCTCTGGAGCCCGACGCCGGAACGAGTACCTGGACGATTGGAGTACGGGATGCCGGCGACGACACCTGAGGGAGTGGCGAAGAGCGTGGGGGTGTCCAACCTTCGCAGGGTGGTGTTCTCCGAGGAGAACATCCGCCGGCGTGTCGGGGAGATCGGAGCGGCCATCAGTACCCATTATCAGGAAGGGGAATCTCTCCTGGTGTTGGGGCTCCTCAAGGGCTCCTTTATATTCATGGCGGATCTGGTGCGGACGCTCCAACTTCCGCTACAGGTGGATTTCCTGGTTGCATCGAGCTATGGCTCCGGAACGGTCTCGTCGGGGAAGGTGAAGCTCCTCTACGGCGCCGACACCTCCTTCGAGGGGCGGAACCTGCTCCTTCTGGAGGACATCGTGGACAGTGGGACGACCCTGGAACACCTGGTCCCCATCCTGAACGAGAAGCGTCCCCGCAGCCTGGAGATCTGTGCCCTCCTCCATAAGCGGCGGGTCACCATGGAAAAGGAAGCCCGCTGGGTGGGCTTCGATTGCCCCGACGAGTTCGTTGTGGGGTATGGTCTGGACCACGCCGAAGATTTTCGGCACCTCCCGTTCATCGGGAGTCTATAAGCCCGTTCTCGGGCCCTCCGGGCGGAATCGCCCGCGCACAGAACCCGTTTTCCTATGGCCGATCGCGAGCCCAAGCGCCAGGATCCCAAGGGGTCCGGATGGTCCCGTCTTTCCCGGACGGCGTCTTTCTGGATCCTTCTGATTCTCCTCCCCCTCCTCATGATTTCCCTGCTACGGGGACAGGAGGAGCCGCGCTACGAGTTCTCGTATACCGAGTTCCGTGCCCAGGTGGAGGACGGAAACATCCACTCCGTGAAGGTCATTGCCAGCCTCAAGCTGGAAGGGGAACTTCGGTCCCCGGTGACCCGGGATGGGGAGGAATACACCGAGTTCACCACCAGCCTCCCCGGCGAGGTGGCGAACCTTCCCGGCGTGACGGCCGCCTCTCTTCTCCAGGATCTTCATGACCAGGGCGTCCAGGTGCGGGCCGAGCCCGAGGAGACCCCATGGTGGACCTTCCTGGTGGGGGCCCTCCCATGGATCATCCTCATCCTCTTCTGGTTCTGGCTCCTTCGCACCATGCAGGGCGGGGGAAACAAGGCCTTCCAGTTCGGAAAGTCCAAGGCCAAACTCATCTCCCCGGATACACCGAAGGTCACCTTCGCTGACGTGGCCGGCGCCGACGAGGCGAAGCACGAGTTGGAGGAGATCATTGAATTCCTGAAGGACCCGAAACGCTTCGGGCGCCTGGGAGGCCGGCTTCCCAAGGGAGTCCTCCTGGTGGGGCCTCCGGGCACGGGGAAGACCCTCCTGGCGAAGGCGGTCGCCGGCGAGGCGGGGCGGCCCTTCTTCCAGATGTCCGGCTCCGACTTCGTGGAGATGTTCGTCGGGGTCGGGGCGTCCCGGGTTCGGGACCTCTTCGAGCAGGGGAAGGCCCATGCTCCCTGTATCATCTTCATCGATGAGATCGACGCGGTGGGGCGGCACCGGGGTGCCGGGTTGGGAGGCGGACACGACGAGCGGGAGCAGACCCTGAATCAACTCCTGGTGGAGATGGACGGTTTCGAGGCCAACGAAGGGGTGATCCTCCTTGCGGCCACCAATCGTCCGGATGTCCTGGACCCCGCCCTCCTCCGTCCCGGACGTTTCGACCGTCAGGTGGTGGTGGATTCCCCCGATGTGAAGGGCCGGGAGATGATCCTGGCGGTTCACGCCCGAAAGCTCCCACTGGAATCCGACGTGGACCTCCAGACCATCGCCAAGGGGACGCCGGGGCTCTCCGGAGCTGATCTGGCCAACATCTGTAACGAGGCCGCCCTCCTGGCCGCCCGCAGGGAGGCCGAGAAGGTCTCCATGCAGGATTTCGAGCAGGCCAAGGACAAGATCATGCTGGGGACGGAGCGGCGGAGCATGGTCCTCACGGAGAATGAGCGGAGGCTCACCGCCTACCATGAGGCGGGGCATGCCGTCATCGGCCTCCGGGTTCCGGGGCTCGATCCCATCCACAAGGTGACCATCGTCCCTCGAGGACGGGCTTTGGGGATCACGGCGTCCCTTCCCCAGGAGGACCGCCATTCCTATACGAAGGACTGGCTGGAAGGCCAGCTTTGCATGCTCTTCGGAGGTCGGGTGGCCGAGGAGATGGTATTCGGGCCTGAGAAGGTGACCACCGGAGCCGGCAACGATATCGAGCGGGCCACCCAGATGGCCCGGCGAATGGTGACCCGCTTCGGGATGTCCGAGGTCGTGGGCCTCATGGCGGTGGGTGACTCGGACCAGGAGGTCTTCCTGGGCCGGGAGATTCACCAGCGAAGGGACGTTTCCGAACACACGGCCCAACTGGTGGACCAGGAGGTGAAGCGGATCCTGGACGACGCCCACCAGAGAGCTCGGGACGTGCTGGAGAAGGAGCAGCCCCTCCTGGAGGGGATTGCCGAAGCGCTCCTGGAGCGGGAGACGCTGGACCGGGCCGACGTGGAGCTCCTGGCGGAGGGCAAGCGCCTTCCGCCCCAGGAGTCAGCCGAGGTCGAGGCAGAGCTTTCTTCGCCCGCGTCGGGTGCCTCGGACGAAACCGGTGGCGACGGTGGTGCGGGCCCTTCCGGTGACGACGGCGGACCCGCCTCGGATGATGGGGCTCAGGACGGGGCGGAGAAACCGACGGGTGAGGACCCGGGAGAGGGACCGGCCCCGGCGGAAGCGCCGGAGGCCGCAGAGGCGCCTGTGCGGCGGAGCCCTGAGGCAGAGGCGGGGACCTCCCGCGGATGACGGTGGATCCGGCGGCCGCCGCTGCGGCGAGGCGACCGGAAGGAGTTGGAGACGGCTGGGTTCGCCCGGCCTCCCCGGACCTCGCGGCCGCCCATCCTGCCACCCGCTGGCGAATCCGGGACCAGACCCTTGCCCTGGATGTCCCTCGGGTCATGGGGATCCTCAACCTCACCCCTGACTCCTTCTCCGACGGGGGCGAGCTCTCTGGGGTGGAAGAGGCTCTCCGTCGGGCCGAAGGGATGGTGCGGGCCGGGGCGTCGCTCCTTGATGTGGGGGGCGAGTCCACCCGGCCCGGCGCGCGCGCGGTTCCGGTGGCCGAGGAGATTCGCCGGGTGGTTCCGGTGGTAGAAGCCCTGGTTCGTCGTTTCCCTACCCCGGTCTCGGTGGATACCCGAAAGGCCCCGGTGGCCAGGGCCGCCCTGGCGGCGGGGGCTTCGGTGGTGAACGATGTTTCCGGTCTCGCCTTCGACCCCGGTCTGGCCGAGGTCGTGGCCGAGGCCGGTGCCGGTCTGGTCCTCATGCACATGCGGGGGACGCCTGAGGACATGGGGGCGCGCACGGAATACAAGGATGTGGGGGGCGAAGTGACGGCGGAACTCCTGGGTGCGGTGGCTCGTGCTCGGAAGGGAGGGGTGGCAGATGTCGCAATGGTCCTGGACCCGGGGATCGGGTTTGCCAAGACCGCGGCTCAGAGCCTCGAACTCCTGGGCGATCTCTCTCATCTTCGGGGGACCGGATTTCCGATCCTGGTGGGACCTTCCCGGAAGAGCTTCCTCGGCGAGGTGCTGGGAGTAGGGCCCCGGGATCGGGTGATGGGTAGCGCGGTGGCCTGTGCACTGGCCTTCCTGCAGGGGGCCCGGATCTTCCGGGTCCACGATGTGGGCCCGACCCTGCAGGCGCTGGCGGTGGTGACGGCGGTGCAGGCCTGCGATCCCGCTTCCGGTTCGGTCCTGGGAATGCCAGGGTCACCGGAGGCAGAGCAGGCGCGGAGGTCGATGTCGGCCGACGAGGTGAGAGGGGCGACGTGAGCTCGGTCTGGGAGCAGTTTCAGTTTCTCCGGCCTGGGTGGGGCGACATGGTGGAGATCGCCATCGTGTCCTTTCTCCTCTACCGCATCCTGATCCTGTTGCAACGCACCCGGGCCATGCACATGATCCTGGGTGTGGGGCTCTTGGCCGGCGTCTACTTCATGGCCCGCCTTCTCGATTTCTCCCTGATCCGCACCCTTCTGGAGACGCTGTTCCAGTATGGAGCCATCGCAGCCCTGGTGGTCTTCCAACCCGAACTCCGGGCCGCCCTGGCTCGCTTGGGCCAGACCCAGATGTTTCGCATCTTCGCCAAGATCGAGAGTCGCAAGGTGGTGGACGAGATCCTGGAGGCGGTGGAGATTCTGTCCCGGACCCGGACCGGTGCCATCATCGCCATGGAGAACGAGGTGGGGCTGGAGGAATACGCTCGCACTGGGAGTCCCGTGCAGGCCCCGGTCTCCGCTGAGCTTCTCACCACCATCTTCACCCCGCTCTCTCCCCTTCACGACGGGGCAGTCATTGTGGGCGGCGATACCATCAAGGCCGCCGGCGCCATCCTCCCCCTCACCCAGACCCAACTTTCCGACAAGACCTTGGGGACGCGGCACCGGGCCGCCCTCGGACTCTCGGAGGAGACGGACGCCCTGGTCATCGTGGTGAGCGAGGAGACCTCTCGGATCTCGGTGGCCCGGGGGGGACGACTTCAGCTTGGAGTAGGCGTGGAGGGGCTCCGGACCATCATGGAGGGGACCCTTCCGGAACGGGGGAGGGGATTCCGCCTGGTCCCCTCCGCCGGATGAACCCCCCCTCGGTTGCCCTCTCGGGCATGGGGCCCGAAACGCGGTTTGACAGCGCCGGGAAGGGCACCTAGATTGCCGCGTTCACTCCCCTGAAGATCCAGCAACCCTCCGCTCCGGCGGGAGCTCCGGCCCCTGCGGCAGGAAACGGAACCAAAAGGAGCCTGGTTTGGACGAATTCGAGTACAATCTGCTGACCCTCTTCGCCGATGGGGGGCTCATGATGTATGCCTTGGTCCTGGCCTCGCTGGTGGGGCTGGGGGTGACTATCGCCAAGGCCTGGACCCTCTGGATCGCCCACCGGGACACCGACCGGATCCTGGCGGAGGTGAAAGAGCTCACCGAGGCCGGGCGGATCGAGGAGGCCATTCGGGCGGCTGCGGATACCCCCGGACCGGCGGCGGCCATCCTCGTGGCCGGCCTTCGCCGGATCCGTAAGGGGGAGATCCGGGAAGCCGAGCTGGAGCAGGCGGTGAACACCACCGGCACCATCGAGCTCGGATTCCTGGAACGGGGGCTGGTGATCCTGGCCACCGTGGCCAACGTGGCCCCCCTGATGGGCTTCCTCGGGACGGTGGCGGGGATGATCATGGCCTTCGCCTCCATCGAGGCGGCCGGCGACGTGGATCCCACACTGGTGGCGGCAGGGATCAAGGTGGCCCTCCTCACCACGGCCACCGGGCTTCTCATTGCTATCCCGGTGAATGTGGCCTACAACTTCTTCGTGACCCGCATCGACAAGCTTATCGTGGACATGGAGCAGGGTACGCAGCAGCTGCTGAACTTGGCATGGGACATGGAGCGGGATGGGCAGCTCACCGTGGTTGGCGGACGCCCGGTGGTCCCTTCGTCTCGCCCCCAGACCGGCGTCCGGGATCCAGCCCCGCAGCCCCCGAGCCCGCCGGCCCCGCCGGTAGAGTCTTCGGATCAGAAGGACATCGACGGCACCTGACGGCCCAGGGGAACCTGAGGACGGATCCGTTTGTAGAACATGCAGATGTCACCCCCCGGACGGAGCGAAAACAGACGTGGCGATTCTTAACAAAAAATCGAAGATCACCGACGAGATCCCTTCGTCGTCCATGGCGGACATTGCGTTCCTGCTGCTGGTCTTCTTCTTGGTGACCACCGTGTTCCCCAAGGACCGCGGGCTTCGGATCGTGCTCCCAGAGCAGGCTGAGGAGGTGGAGATCTCCCAGCGGAACATCCTGCATATCAACATCATGCCGGATGGTTTGGTCCGGATCCGCAGGGGGGACAGTCAGAACGAACAGACGGTGTCGCCCAGGGATGTGGAGGGGATCTGGCGCATTGAAGTGGCCCAGAATCCCAACCTCATCGCCGGTGTGAAGACGCACCCGGATGCGGAGCACCGACTCATGATTCAGGTCCTGGACGGCTTGCAGGTCGCCGGGGCGGAACGAATCTCGCTCCAGCTCTTGGAGGGTTGATCCATGTCGATTTCGAACAGCGGATTCCAGCGGAAGTCCAAGGCCTCGGACCAGATTCCGAGTTCATCCATGGCGGACATCGCCTTCCTGCTCCTCATCTTCTTCATGATCACGACGGTCTTCCGGGAAGAGCAGGAACGACCCATCGAGTGGCCCGAAGCGCAGGCCACCCAGCAGATTGATGAGAAGCGCCAGAATGTCCTCTATGTGTGGGTGGAGCGGACGGGCCAGGTCTGGATGAATGACCAGCAGATCCCCATGGAGATGGTGTCCAACCTGGTGGCCCCGGCCTGGATCGAGTCGGGCCGCCGCCTGGTGATATCGCTTCGAGCCGACGCCCGCGCCCCCTATCGGTATATTGACGCGGTCCAGAATGAGATCCGGGACGGTGGAGCGGTCTACGTGGTGTTCGCCACGGATCTTGAACGCCGCATGACGAGGGAGAGACGATGAGTACTGAGAACGAGCAGACGACTGCAGAGGGTGTGGACGTCTTCGAGACCGCCAATGACCGATTCAAGCGCTCCTTCGGATCCTGGTTCTGGGGTTCGATGGTTGCGGCCACTCTGGTGCACTTCATGGTGCTGGCGTTCTGGCCCAACCTGACGGCCTCCGACTTCTCCTTCGTCATGGATGACATCGTGGCCATCGACCTCCCGCCGGAGATCGAGATTCCGCCGCCGCCGGAGCAGATCCAGCGTCCCGCGAATCCGGTGGTCACCGATGCGCAGATCGACGAGGACATCACGATTGCGCCCACCACCTTCGAGGACAATCTTCCCGACGATCTGCCCCCGCCCCGGGAAGAAGGTGCGGTGGACATCTCGGATCAGCCAACCTTCACCCCCTTCACTGTGGCGCCGGAAGTACGCAATCGGCAGGCCGTGGGGCGGGCGCTGGAGCGGGAATATCCTTCGCTCCTCCGGGATGCAGGGATTGGAGGAACGGTGCTGATGCACTTCTTCATCAACGAGACTGGCGAGCTTGAGAACGTGCTCGTGGCGGAGTCTTCCGGCCATCAGGCCCTGGATGATGCCGCTCTCCGGGTGGCCCAGGTCTTCGAATTCACGCCGGCCATGAATCGGGACCAGCAGGTTCCGGTGTGGATCCAGATCCCCGTCACCTTCCAGACGCGCTGATCCGAAGCTTCCGGAACGCTCCGCCTGGGCGGAGCACGGGCCCCGCCGGTCGACGACTCGACTGGCGGGGCCCTCTTCATTATGGCTTCTTCAACAGCCTTGTAGCAGGCTCTTGAACTACTGGAGGGCGCCACCGTTGGGAGCGCCGGGGGGCCGAATCGTAGGCGGCTCGTCGAGGGCATAGCCGTGGCTACGTCGAGGCGAGCCAACGACCGAGGCGGCCCCCTGTCGCCCCAACCCGAAGGGCGAAGGGGGGTTGCGCCCCTGGATCTTCGTTGGCGCCCCTCACCGATGCTACCGCATCGCTGTCGGGGCTCCGCCTTGACCAGGACACGCAAGGCCCCTTCGCGGTGGTCCCTCCAGTAGTTCAACAGCCTGCTAAGGGATGGGGCCCGGCCCTCGAGGCGGAGTTCGGGGGCCTTCGGGGTGCCGGGGACCCGTTTCTAATCCTGCTTCCAATGGGTATGATACGAGGCCATGGCCGAAACCAACCCATATAAGAACCTTTCCCGGAAGCTGACTTACGTGCGGGAGGAAATCGCCCGGGCCGCCGAACGGTCCGGCCGGGAGCCGGGCGAGGTGCGCCTCATCGCCGTAACCAAGGGCCATCCGATCCAAGCGGTGCATGAGGCCCTCGATGCGGGCTTGACGGATCTGGCGGAGAACCGGGTGGAAGCCTTGGAGGAGCGGCTTCGCGAGGTGGAGGTCGGACGTTGCCGCTGGCATATGGTGGGGCGCTTGCAGCGGCGACAGGCTCCCTCGCTGAGGGGACGGGTGGATCTGCTGCATTCCCTGGACTCGCTCCGGTTGGCGGAGAGACTCGAGCGAACATGGGAGGAAGGAGCGCCGATCCTTCCGGTGCTCATCCAGGTCAATGCCTCTGGAGAGGACTCCAAGACCGGCTTCACCCCGGAGGATGTGCTGGACGGTGCGGGAAGGATCCTGGAAATGAAGAGCCTCCAGCCCCTGGGACTCATGACGATGGCCCCCTTCACCGAAGATGAGGCTGTGCTTCGGGAGAGTTTCCGGGTCCTGCGCGGAGTCCGGGAACGGCTCGAGGCCGAACTTCCGTCCTGGGAGGGTCGGGAGCTTTCCATGGGGATGTCGAATGATTTTACCCTGGCCGTCGAGGAGGGGAGCACCATGGTGCGACTCGGCTCGGCGCTCTTCGGAGAACGCACGAGATGATCGATCTCACGCCGTTGGATGTCCGGAAGAAGCGGGGTGATTTCCGGAAGGGAATGCGGGGGTATGATCCCCAGGAGGTGGATGCCTTCCTGGAGCTCGTTGCGGAGCGGATGGACGGGTTGGTCCGCGAGAACCTGGCCTTTCGGGACCGCTGCGATGCCTTGGAGGAGCGGGTGGCGAGCCAGGACGGGAGGGAGCGTGCGGTCCAGGAGGCCCTTGTAACTGCCCAGACCCTCCGGGAGGAGATCCAGGAGCAGGCGCGTAGGGAAGCCGATCTCATCCGGCGGGAGGCCGAGGAGGAGTCACGGCGGCTGCGGGACGAGGTCCTGGCTCAGGCCCGAGAAGCCGACGGGGAGGTCCGTCGGGAGGTGGAACTCCGTCGCCAGGAGATCCGGGAACTGGAGCGGATGCGTGCCCGGTTTTTTCAGGCATACCGAGGGCTCCTGGAGCGGGAGATGGATGCCCTGGGGGTCCGGGAGGAGCAGGCGCCGCTCCCCGACGTCGATCTGGACGAGGTGACCCGTGGCCGATACGGGAAACGTCCCTCTTCCAACCCACCGGATTCGGGATCGATATGAGGCCTGCCTGACCCGGTGTGAGGATGGGAGAGGGGAACCATCCGAACTCCCGGATCCGGGAACTCCTCCCCGATCCTTGCGATTCCAGAACCGAATCCATGCCCAGCGACGCCCCATGACCCGACCTGTCGACCCTTCATCAAGCGCTCTCCCGATCCCGATGCATTATCCAGACTCCCCTCCCTCCCTCCGCTCCCTGGAAGAAGATCTCCTGAAGGCGTGGCGCCACGAGGATCTTTTCCGCCGGACGATGGAGGAGACCGCCGCCGGTGACCCCTTCGTCTTCTATGAGGGTCCCCCCACCGCCAACGGCCGGCCCGGGCTTCACCACATCATCTCCCGGACGATCAAGGACCTGGTCTGCCGCCACCGAACCATGCAGGGGCGGAGCGTCACGCGGATCGCCGGTTGGGACACCCACGGCCTCCCGGTGGAGATCGAGGCGGAGCGGAAGCTCGGGATCTCGGGGAAACCAGAGATCGAGGAACTTGGGATCGCCCGCTTCAACGAGGTCTGCCGGGACTCGGTCTTCACCTACAAGGAGGACTGGGAGGCTCTCTCGGAGCGTATCGGCTACTGGCTGGACTATTCCCGTCCCTACGTCACCTTCCACACCGAGTACATCGAGTCGGTGTGGGCCATCCTGAAGGAGCTGGCGGAGCGCAAGCTCCTCTACCAGGGCCAGAAGAGCGTCCCGTACTGTCCCCGGTGTGGAACGGCCCTCTCCTCCCACGAGGTGGCCCAGGGCTACGAGGATGTGGAGGATCCCTCTCTCTATTTCCTCTGTCACTGGACGGATGGGGAGGGGAAGCCCGACCCTGACGCCCGGACCTTCCTGGTGTGGACCACCACCCCGTGGACCGTGCCTTCCAACGCCGCCCTGGCGGTGCATCCGGAACTCACCTACGCCGAGGTGGCGTGGGAGGGCCGTCGGGTGGTCCTGGCGGAGGGGCGGGTGGGGGCCCTGTTCGGCGAGGACACCGAGATCCTCCGCCGCTACCGCGGGGAGGAGCTGGTGGGGGTCCGCTATCGCCGGCCCCTGGAGCACGTCCCCGTCACCGAAGAGGAGCGTGCGGCCGGGTGGCGGGTGGTGGCCGAGGACTTCGTTTCAGCGGAGGATGGGTCTGGACTTGTCCACATGGCTCCTGCCTTCGGAGCCGACGACTACGCTGCCGGCCAGCGGCACGGATTCCCCCTCCTCCGGCCGGTGGACGATCGGGGGTGCTTCCGCGAGGAGATCCCCGTTGTGGGGGGACAATTCGTCAAGGACGCGGATGCACCCCTGGTGGAGGCGCTCCGGGATACCGGGGGACTCTTCCGAATCGAATCCATGGTCCACAGCTATCCCCACTGCTGGCGGTGCAGCTCCCCCCTTATCTACATGGCTCGGGATTCCTGGTTCGCGGCCACCTCCTCCCTGAAGGAGAAGATGATGGCCAACAACCGGGAGGTGGCCTGGCACCCCCCCGAGGTGGGGGAAGGCCGATTCGGGGAATGGCTCTCCAACAACGTGGACTGGGCCCTCTCCAGGGAGCGATTCTGGGGGACTCCCCTGCCGGTGTGGGTCTCGGACCGGGATTCCACGGTCGTGGAGTGGATCGGCTCGGTGGCGGAGCTGGCGGAGCGGGCCGGGGGGCTCCCTGACGACTTCGATCCCCACCGTCCCTTCATCGATGAGGTCACCTGGCCGGCCCCCGACGGAGGGACGATGCGCCGGGATCCGGTGGTCCTGGATGTCTGGTTCGACTCCGGGGCCATGCCCTACGCCCAGTGGCACTGGCCCCACGAGAACGACGCCGAGTTCCAGCGGCACTTCCCTGCCGACTTCATCTGCGAGGGGCTGGATCAGACCCGGGGATGGTTCTACTCCCTCATGGCCATCTCCACCATGCTGGAGCGGGGACCCGCCTACCGGAACGTGGTGGTGAATGGCCTCATCCTCGACGCCGATGGACAGAAGATGTCCAAGTCCAAGGGGAATACGGTGGACCCCTGGGAGGCCATCGCGGAGTTCGGGGCGGACCCCCTCCGCTGGTACCTCATCACCGTGTCCAACCCCTGGCTCCCGAAGCGCTACGATCCCGAAGGGGTTCGGGAGTCCAGCCGTCGTTTCTTCGATACGGTGCTGAACACCTACCGTTTCTTCGCCCTCTACGGCAACGTGGAGGGGTGGGCCCCATCGGAGGAGGATCCATCGCCCCAGGATCGTCCGGTCCTGGATCGGTGGCTCCTTTCCCGACTGCATCGGGTGGTGGCGGAGACGGGGTCGGATCTGGAGGGGTACCAACTCACCCGGGCCTATCGGCGGGTGACGGAGTTCGTAAACGAGGATCTCTCCAACTGGTTTGTCCGTCGGTCCCGCTCCCGCTTCTGGGGGAACACCGACCCCCGGGATGCCCGGGCCGCCTTCCGGACCCTCCACGAGGCCCTGGTAACGGTGGCCCGCCTCACCGCTCCGGTAACCCCCTTCTTCTCCGACTGGGTCCACCGGGCCCTCTCAGGGGGGGCGAGCGTCCATCTCGCGCCCTTCCCGGAGGCGGACCCGAACCTCCTGGATGAACCCCTGGAGGCAGAGATGGCGTCGGTCCGGACGTTGGTCTCCCTGGGGCGGGCGGCCCGGGAGGATGTCCGGATCCGGGTGCGCCAGCCGCTTCGCCGGCTCCACGCGGTCCTTCCCGGCCTCGGCCGGCCCCGGGCGGAGGTCCTGGCCCTCCTCGAAGATGAGTTGAATGTGAAGGAGGTGGCCTTCCTGGATTCCGCGGAAGCCCTGGTGTTCCTCGTGGCTCGCCCCAACTTCCGCGTGCTGGGACCCCGGTTCCAGCAGAAGAGCAATGCAGCGGCATCGGCCCTCCGAGACCTTTCCCAGGAGGCACTGGCCGGATTCCGTCGGGGAGACCCCGTGGCCCTGGAGGTGGAGGGTGAAACCGTCTCCGTGGAACCCGACTGGATGGAGGTGGTGGAGGAAGCGTCCGGGGATCTGGTGGTGAAGTCGGAGAACGGCCACACCGCGGCCCTCGACCCCAGTCTGGACGATGAACTCCGCACCGAGGGGATGGCCCGGGAACTGGTGAACCGCATCCAGCGCCTTCGAAAGGAGTCGGGGTTGGAGATCACCGACCGGATCGTACTGGCGGTGGATGGACCGGATGAGGTGGCAAAAGCGGCCGGTCGCTTCGGGGAGTTCATCGCCGGGGAGACCCTGGCGGTGGAAATGGGGGCCGGAGCCGCAGCGGTGGAAGCGCTCCCCGAGGTGATGGAGGATGAAGTGGACGGAATGAAGGTCCGGGTCGCTCTACGTCGAGCAGGATCATGACCAACTCGCCACCATCCCCTCAGTCCCATCACCGGGAGTTGATCGTTCCTCCGGAAGGAGCTGGAGAGCGTCTGGATCGGTGGCTTGCCGAGGCGCTGGATCTCTCCCGGACCCGTGTGGCCCGCTTGGTGGAGGAGGGCCGGGTGCGCTGGAACGAGGATACCCCCCGGAAGTCCGAGCCCCTTTCCGAGGGTGACCGGATCCAGGTGGAGGTCCCCGCGCCGGTGCGTCTGAGCACGGAGCCGGAGGATCTCCCTCTTGAGATCGTCTACCAGGACCCTCACCTGGCCGTGGTGAACAAGCCTCCGGGGATGGTGGTGCATCCGGCGCCTGGGCACCCCTCCGGGACCCTGGTGAACGCACTCCTCCACCATGTCCGGGATCTGGCGGGAATCGGTGGCGCCCTCCGCCCGGGGATCGTCCACCGCCTGGACCGGGACACCTCGGGGCTCCTGGTGGTGGCCAAGGATGACGACACCCACCGGGCCCTCTCCGCGGCCCTCCGGAAACGGAAGGTGCGCCGACTCTACCTGGCCGCGTCCTGGGGCCACCTCCCCGAGTCCCCCCTTCGGATCGATGCGCCCATCGCCCGGTCCCCCAGGGATCGGAAGCGCATGGGGGTGGTGGAGGGTGGTCGGCGTGCGGTGACCCACGCGCGGGTGGTGGAGCGGTGGCCGGCGGCTGAGCTCCTCGAACTCTCCCTGGAGACGGGTCGGACCCACCAGATTCGGGTTCACCTGGCCCATCGCGGACACCCGGTGGTGGGGGATCCGACCTACGGGGAAGGGTGGGAGCGGGGGATGGGTGGGCCGGACCGGGAATGGGCCCGGGAGCTGGCCCGGAGGGTCCCGCGGCAGTTTCTTCACGCATACCGACTGGCGTTTCGTCATCCCGTTACCGGGGAGGTGGTCAAGTGGGAGGCGCCCCTCCCTCCCGATCTGGATGAAGTGGCGGGCTGGGCCCGTGGGGAGCGTCGTTGAGGATGCCCCGGCGGGAGGAGGGTCGAGCGGAGGAGCCCCTGGCGGAGGGCAAGCAGGATCCCCTCCTACCTCCGCTGGAGACTGCCCCCGGGGTGGAGTCGGCGGTCCTGGTGGACCGGGCGGGGCGCCTTGTGGAGAATCGGGGACTGGACGACCCATCCCGTCTCCGTCAGGTGGCCTCCCTGGTGGCGGCCATGCACGCCACCGGCGCCCGGCTCTCCGAGGCCTCCGGCGATCCGGGGAGGGCATGGATCACAGTGGGGGCAGGAGATCGCACTCTCCTTCTCGTGCCTCTCCCCCGCCCGGGAACCCTCATTCTCCTCCTGGTCCTGACCGGGGACGAGCGACGGCATGCCCGTGCCTTCGTGGAGCGACTGGTGGAAAGGATCAGGGAGGAGCTGCCCCCTCCAGCGGTGTCGGTAGATGACCCCCGGGACTTCGAGGCCACCCTGGAGCGTAGCCTCGAGGCCGCCAAGCAGCAGTCGCTTTCGGAAACCAACCGCTCCGATGCCCGTCCCCTGGAGTCGGGAGGATGAACGGATGATCCACGATTCCCGGATGACCTTCGAGACCTTCGTGGTGGGGCCGGCCAATCGCCTGGCCTTCGCCGCCGCGCGACGATCGGCCGAGTCTCCCGGCGCCAGTTACAATCCCCTCTTCCTCTATTCCGCCTCGGGGCTGGGAAAGTCCCATATCCTCTCCGCCATCGCGCAGCACGCCCTGCGGGCCGAGGACAGAGTCCAGGTTGTCTACCAGACCCTCGAGGGCTACCTGGACGACCTGATGAGGGACCTGGAGCGCGGCGTGGAGGATGATGTCCGGGCCCGCTACAGCGACGCCGACATCCTCCTTCTGGACGATGTGCAGTTCCTTACCGGCCAGGGACAGGCCCAGGAGATGCTTCTTCGCACCCTGGACGAGGTGGCTTCCCGAAAGGGCCAGGTGGTTCTGGCCTCGGATCGTCCTCCCGCCGAGATTGACGGACTGGATGAGCGACTCCTCTCCCGGTTCTCCGGCGGCCTCATCGTGGATATCGGTCAGCCCGACTACGAAACGCGGGTGGCCATCATGCACCGGAAGGTGGAGGAGCGTGGCGGGAATCTGGCGGAAGGAGTCGCCCAAGCCATGGCGCGTTTCCCTTTCCGGAACGTTCGTGAACTCCAAGGTGCCTTGAATCGGATCCTGGCCGTCCAGGACCTGGAGGAGCGGTCGGTGGCAGTGGAGGAGCTTCCCGTCATCCTGGGTGGAGGGGACGAGGAGCGGGTGGGAGAATTCGCCAGGGCGCTGGGAGGACATGAGGGGGGCGGATCCCAGGGGTCCCTGTCTTCCGGGGGATCCACGGCCGCGGCGGAGCCCGAATGGCGTCGGGCATTCCGGGAGGCAGCTGAGGCAGTGGCGGTCGCCGGTTTCTCGGCCCATCGCCTACACCGACTCCTGGAGCGGACGCCGGAGGGGGAGGAACCCGAGAGGTGGAGGGTAATCCTGGACGCTTTCCATGCCGACGTGGAGCGGGTCCGGTCCATTCGCCGTGAGTTGGACGACCTGGGGAACCCCTGGCCCGATGCCGCGGCGGCGGTGCTGAGGGACCCCGACCGCCTCGATGACGCCGAGGCACTGGTCTCGTCGGCCCGGGAGCGGGCCCGTCCCTTTCCTGATCTCCCCTCGGGCTCAGGGCTGGAGGGGGTTTCCGGGACCTTCCCGGCACTGGCCATCCGAGCGGCCGAACGTGTCCTGGCGGGGGATCGGCCGGAGTACAACCCCCTCTATCTCCATTCCCCCACGCCGGGGCGGGCCCGGTATCTTCTGGAAGCCATCGGCCGCACCTTCCAGGCCCGTCGCCCCTCGGCACGAATCGGCTTCATCTCGGTGCGCCAGTTCTCCGATGAGTTCATCCGGGCCATCTCCGATGGTGTGGCCGGGGCCTGGAGGGAACGATGGTGGACGGTGGACCTCCTCCTGCTCCACGGGGTGGAGGACCTGTCCAACACGGAGCGCTCACAGGAGGAGTTCTTCCACCTTTTCGAGGCCCTGAAACGAAGAGGCGCTCGGGTCCTCCTGGCGGCGGACCGAAGGCCGTCGGCCATTCAGGGAGTGGATGATCGTCTCCGTTCCCGCTTCGAGGGTGGCCTCGTCACCGAGCTCGGCCGGGGAAGCGACGGGGAAGGGGATCCGGGGGCGGAGCCGCCAAAGGTGGACGCCACCCGGACCCGGGATTCGGAGGGAGACGAACAGGGACACGGAAATGGCTCCCGGGATCCCGCGGACCGGACGGATCCCATCCGCCACTCTCCGCACTCTACCACCGCGCCTTCTCCTCCAGAGGGAGAGCGGGTCAGGGACGAAGACGGTGGGCGAAGCGAAGAGGTCCTGGCCGCCCTCCGGGCATACGCCGGGGTAGGAACGGAGGACACCTTCGACGATGGATCAATTGGGTTGGTACAGGAGGCGTTGAACCAAGGCGGCCGTCAGGACGACGCGGAAGTCGAAGAAGAGGGGGAAACTCACTGGTTCCCCTCCCCGGAAAAGGTGGTATGGGTCTGGCGCGGACTCGACGAGCGGATTGTGGACGATGAGAGTCGGGAGTCCCTTCCGTGATGCGCCGGAAGTGGGGGGGCGGGGCGCCGGCCGCTGCGGGAGCGGTTCCGAGAGGGAGGACCCATGGCGATTGAGGGGCAACTGGAGGACGTGGGTCTGGCGGACATCTGCCAACTCCTGGCCATGGGGAGGAAGACCGGGTGTCTCACTGTGACGGACCGATCCAGCTTCGGATATATCTATTTCGACGGTGGGAGGGTGGTGTATGCCAACGTCCTGAATCGCCCGGATCGTCTCGGAGAGCTCCTGGTGCGGAACGGGGTCATCACCCGGGACGAACTCTCCGCGGCCATGGAACAGCAGGCCCGGGAGCCGGGACGACGGTTGGGCCGGATCCTTGTGGACCAGGGCAGCTTCACTGAGGAGGAACTGGTCCGATATATCAGCATCCAGATCGCCGAGGCCGTCTACCACCTCTTTGCGTGGGAGCGAGGGTCCTTCCATTTCGATCCCGACGAGCTCCCCCAGGAGGAGGGGATGGTTCCGGTGAGCATCAATACCGAGAGCCTTCTCCTGGAGGGTGCTCGCCGGGTGGATGAGTGGTCCTTCATCCAGAAGAAGGTCTCCTCCATGGAGCTGATCTTCGCGCTGGAGCGGGATCCGAAAGAAGAGGAAGGGGTGGAGTTGACCCCGGAGCAGGAGAAGATCCTCCCCCTCCTGGACGGAAGCCGGTCGGTGGCGGAGCTGGTGGCCGAATCCGGTCTGGTGGAATTTGATACGGCAAAGGCAGTGTATGGCCTGGCACAGGCCGGATTTGCACAGCGGGTGGGGGAGCGGGAAGCCCCCCGGAAAGAGGGGCGGGCCGCAGGGATGGGACAGCACCTTTCCCTCGGGGCGGCGTACGAGCGAGCCGGGATGCTCGAGGATGCCGCCCGGGAGTATCGGTCGGCGCTGGAAATCGATCCCCGCCAGGGGACGGCCCGGGGCCGTCTGGCCATCCTGGCCCTCCGGGAGGGGCGCCCGGCCGAGGCGCTGGACCACTTCGCCGGCTCCCCATCCGAATTCCGGGATTCCTACGCGGCTATCCGGAACCGGGCCTTTGCCCTGGAGCTCCTGGAGCGTCACGAGGAGGCCCTCCTCCTCCTGGAGCGGGCGGTGGAGTTGCGCCCCGGAGATCCGGAGGCCCATCTGGCCAGGGGCATTGTCCTCTTCAAGGACCGGAAGGTCCGCCGGGCCCGAGAGGCCTTCCGAAGGGTGCGGGCAGCCCTCCCTGACGGCGTTTCCCCGCGGTCCCTGTTCTACGCTTTCGCCATCCTCGCGGCAGCAGCGGATGGTGATTGGGAGGAGGCCCTCCGGCTTGGGCGGGAGGGTCTGACCCAGTATCCCGAGGACGGCGCGGTGCTGGTGAACCTGGGGGCGCTCCTCGAGTACCGGGGTGAGAACGGCGCCGCCGAGGCCCTCTACCTCCGGGCGGTTTCCCAGTCCCCGACGCCGGCCCAAGCCCACAAGAACCTGGGGGACCTGGCCTACCGCCGGGGGGATCAGGCCGGGGCCAGGGCCCATTTCGAACGGGCGGTGCGGATCGACGCTCGCCTGGGGGACGACGTGTACCTGAAACTGGGCAACCTGGCCTACAAGGACGGGGATCGGGAGAACGCCACCCACTTCTGGCGGAAGGCGCTGGAACTGAATCCACAAAACGAGGTGGTCCGGACGAACCTGGAAACCTCCGAGGCCTCGGCAGGCAGGTGACGCCCTCCGCTCGGGGGACCGACCGGGGTGGAGGGGGCCGGATGTCGTTCACTCTCGCGGTGACGCTCATCCTTTCCGGGCTTCTCCCTGGGTTGGCGCCCCTTCACGCAGAGGGGGCCGTCCCACCCGGACCGGACACCTTTCCGGAGGGAGAGGAGCAGGAGGCGGAAGCTCCCGGCCCCGGCTCCTTTCCCGTGCACCTCCTCCTTCCCCCCGAGGTCCCGGGCATCGACGACGCCCGGGTGTTGATCCCTGGCGATTCCGTACTTCACGACCGCCTGCGCATCGTCCACTGGGCGGGGGGGGAGGGGAGGGCGAATCGGGCTTTGGCCATACTGGAGCGGAATCCGTGGCTTCCCGGGCTCCCTCCCGACGTGCCCCGACGAGCTGTGATCTTCCTGGCTCCGGACCAGGCCCGATTCGATGCCCTCACCGGTGGGAGAGTCCCCCACTGGGGAGCCGGGGTGGCCATCCCATCCCGTGACCGCATTGTCATCCCCCTCTTCTCCCAACCATGGACGGGCCAGGGTTCCGAGGACCGGACCCTCCTCCACGAATGGGCGCATCTGGGGCTCCACGACCACCTCCAGGGACTTCAGATTCCCCGATGGTTCGACGAGGGGTATGCCCAGTGGTCCTCGGGAGGGTGGGACCGCAACTCGGCTTGGCGATTGCGCCTCTCCCTCGCGGGGGGCGGAGCCCCTCCCCTGGACTCCATTTCCCTGTCCTGGCCCCGGGAGCGGGGAGAAGCGGAACTGGCCTATCTCCTGGCGGCCACCGCGGTGAGCTATCTGGTGGAAGGGAGCGGGGAGCGGGGGCTGGAACTCTTTCTGGCCCGATGGCGGGAGATGGGTAGCTTCGAAGAGGCCTTCCGTCGGACCTTCGGGATCACCACCGGGACCTTCGAGCGGCAGTGGCTGGAGCACGTGAAGCGCCGGTTCGGGTGGGTGCTGGTGCTTTCCCAGTCCTTCGTGTTCTGGGTCCTGCTGGGCATGGCACTCCTGGTCCTCTTCCGGATCCGGAAGAAGCGGGACCGAGAGCGGATGGCCCAACTCCGGGCCACCGAGCCTCCGGACACCCCGGCATGGTGGGGCCCGCCCCCCCACCCTCCCATCGGAGGATTTCCCGGCGAGCGCCGGGGCGAGGTTGACCCTCCCGGGCCCCGAGGGTAGCATTCTCTCATCATGGCCACACGAAGAAGGGAACGTCGGGGAGGAGAACCCGGTCGCCGTCGTCGCCCCGAAGAGGGGACGACGGGTCCGGTCGGGGGGTTCGCATTCACGCCGTGGTCCCTGGGCGTGGGAGGGGGAGGACTCCTCCTGGCCGTGGGGGGCTTCACCCTGGTGGCTCGGGGAGACATCACCCTTGCGCCCCTCCTTCTGGTGGTGGCCTATCTGATTGTCTTTCCCATCGCCCTCGTGATGAGGGGTCGGGGTAGCCGGGGCGGTTAGCTCAGCCGGTTCAGAGCGCCTGTCTTACACACAGGAGGTCGGGGGTTCGAATCCCTCACCGCCCACTTCCCTCCACTCTCGAGCCTTCCTTCTGGGGACCCTTCGCGGGTCCCGGCCGGCTCGTGTCCGTGTGCTTGTTGTCTTCAGGTGTCGAGGTGGTATTCGATGGATTCTTCGCGGTTTCGACCTGTCTTCCCCCGCTGTCTCCTCCGGGGAGGGGCCCCCCATTCCCAACGGAGTCCTTCTTGGTCCTTCCTTCCAGGGATCCTGGCGCTGACCCTTCTTCTCTCCGGATGTCTCGAGGGGGGCACCGCCCCCGACCCTGAAGGGCTCTCCGGGCAATGGTGCACCGAGGGAACCATCAGCAGCGGAGGTGAGCCGGTGGTGGAGCTTCCCTACCTCGGCATGGTCCTGGGGCAAGAGGGCACCCAGGTCGAGGGGAACGGGGCGGTAAAGCGGGCGGACTCCACCGAGCTATGGCCGGTTCGGTATCGAGGGAGCCTGGTGGGAGATGCCCTCACCCTGGAGGTGGAGAACTTCACCCAGGGAAACACGGACGCGCCTTCCTTCACCCTGGAACTCACGGTGACGTCTCCCACTTCCCTGGTGGGCATCGCTGTGAGTGACCCCGGCTTCCCGGGCACCCTCACCGTGGTGCGGGTGGGCGAGCGCTGTTTCACCGATTGAGTTCCACCCTCGCGCCCGGCTGCGTTCAGGATCGCCCGGGTGCGCAGGCGGCCGCGAAGGAGGGTAGACCGATGGATGGAAAGGAGACGCCATTGCAGGTCCTTATCGCAGGGTGTGGATATGTGGGGACGGCCCTGGGGCTTGAGCTTGCGGCGCAGGGGGACACGGTGTGGGGACTCCGGCGGAATGCTGGAAAGTTACCTTCCCCCATTCGTCCGGTGGCTGCGGACCTGCTGGCAGACCGCCTGGAGGATGTTCTTCCCCAGGTGGATCGGGTGGTATATGCCGCCGCCGCTGACGGTCCCCGGGAGGACGCCTACCGCAGGGCCTATGTGGAGGGGCCGGGTCGCCTCCTCGCCGCACTGACGGCGCGAGGAGATCCGGTGGAGCGCTTCATCTTCGTCTCCTCCACCGCGGTCTACGGAGATGCCGGAGGGGGGTGGGTGGATGAGGCCACGCCCTGCATTCCCGAGAACTTCCGCGGGAGCAGGGTCCTGGAGGGGGAGGAGGCGGTGCTCGCCTCCAGCATTCCCGGTCTGGTCCTTCGCCTGGGGGGGATCTATGGACCGGGCCGGACCCGGCTCCTGGATCGGGTGAGGGAGGGGAAGGCCCGCTGCCCCGGCGACGGTCCCATCTGGTCCAACCGGATTCACCGGGAGGATTGTGCCGGAGCGCTGGCCCACCTCCTCCGCCTCCAGGAACCCCATCCCGTGTACCTGGGCGTGGACGACGCTCCCACCCCCCTGTGTCAGGTCTACCGGGAACTGGCCGCCATGCTGGATGCTCCCGAGCCCCAGGTGGATCCGGCATCCACCCGGGATCGCTCCAACAAGCGCTGCTCGAACCGGCGGCTCCGGGAGAGTGGATACCACTTCCGCTTCCCCACCTTTCGCGAAGGATACCGGGCCCTCGTGGAGAGCGGTGCATGACCGCTCTTTCGGTCCCTTCCATCAGGCGTAGGGGAATGGGGTGATCGGGACAGTCCTGGGAGGTGTGGGGATCTTCCTCCTGGGGATGATCCTCCTCACCGAAGGGCTCCGGGCCGCAGCCGGGGAGGCGCTTCGGACCCTTCTCCAGCGCTTCGCCCGAACTCCCTTCACCGCCCTTTGCACCGGGACGGGGGTGACGGCGGTGGTGCAGTCGTCGTCGGCCACCACCCTTACCACCATCGGGTTCGTCAGCGCGGGACTCCTCACCTTCCCCCAGGCCGTGGGGGTGATCTTCGGAGCGAACCTGGGGACCACCAGCACCGGATGGCTGGTCTCAACCCTGGGGCTCAAGGTGAGCCTGTCGGTGGTGGCTTTTCCCATGGTGGGGATCGGTGCCCTGGTGCGCCTCTTGGCCCGGGGAAAGGTCGCGCAGGGTGGAATGGCCCTGGCCGGGTTCGGTCTCATTTTCGTCGGAATCGACACTCTTCAGTTGGGGATGCAGGGGTTGGCGGAGCGCCTGGACCCCGGGGCCTTTCCCGGGGCTACGCTTTCAGGTCGGGTCCTGCTCGTGGTCCTCGGTGGCGTGATGACGGTGGTGATGCAGTCGTCATCGGCTGCGGTGGCCACCACCCTGACGGGGCTCCACACCGGGACCCTGGGGCTGGAGCAGGCGGCCCTCCTCGTGGTGGGCCAGAACATGGGAACCACGGTGAAGGCGGCACTGGCCTCGGTGGGTGGGTCGGTCCCGGTTCGGCGGACGGCGCTGGCCCACATCCTCTTCAACCTCTTCACCGGGGCCTTGGCCCTGGTCCTTCTCCCCCTTCTCTTGGCGGGAGCCTTGGGGATTGCCGGAGAAGGGGATCCGGCGGTGGCCATCGCCATCTTCCACACCAGCTTCAACATCTTGGGGGTGGCGGCCCTCTTCCCCTTCCTGGGACGCTTTGCCGACCTGGTGGAGCGGTTCGTTCCCGAAGGCGTCCCCACCCTCACCCGGAACCTCCATCCCTCGGTGGTCGAGGTTCCGGCGGTAGCGGTGGAGGCGGCCCGGGGAGCCGGAATCGCGGTGGCCCGGGAACTCTTCCATGAAGCAGCCAATGCCCTGGATCCAACAATGGGACGTCGGGCTCGTGATCCCCGTGGGGGACAGGAGGAGAGCCCCGAGGAGGCGCTCCGGCGGATTCGGTCCTTCCTTACCGACGTACCCTCCGCCCACGGATCCGGGGACCACTTTCGCCGTCACCTCTCCGTGCTCCACGCGGCGGATCACCTGGACCGGTTCCGCCGGGCCCTGGCAGAGGACCGATGGGTGGATCCCCCCATGGGGAATCGCCTGGCTGGGGTCCTCCGGGACTGGATCCGGAGTTCAGAGGAGGAGGGCCCTGGGCCCGAGGCCGACGGCCTCCACTCGCTGGCCGAGACCTTCTCCCAGGCCCGAAAGCGTCAGCGCGCGCAGATCTTGGCGGAAGCGGTGGAGGGGCGCCACGATCCTTCCGATACCCGGCGGAAGGTGGATGGGCTTCTGAGGTTGGATCGCCTGGCCTACCACGCCTGGCGGGCGGCCTTCCACCTCAGGGCCGCCGCTCCCGATCGGAGCGGCGCCGAGTGGGACGAGGACTACGTTTCCACCACAGCCGGGGAGGTCTCGGTGGTGGGACGCAAGGAGGGAGAGGAGAAATCCAGCGCCTGACACGAGTTGCGCACCACTGAGGCGAACTCCGGAACCAGGCGGAAGGCCAGCTCTTCCCCTACTTCGTAGTGGCGGGAGGGGGGGAGGTGGACCACCAGCTTCCGGTCTCCACCATGGGCCGAGGGGATGGCCACCTCCGCCTCAACGTGGGCACCCGTGTAGACGGTGGAGAGGATCCGGCCCCTGAGGTAGCCTTCTTCGCATGCCTCGAAACCGTCGGGGCGAACCGAGACCATGACCTGGGTACCGTTGGCGAACCCCAGCCGGTCCACCCGGCAGAAAGAGCCGAAGTCGGTGAGGACGCACCCGTTCTCGTTCTGTACTACTCCCTGGAGGAGGTTGGTCCGTCCCACGAAGGTGGCCACGAAGACCGACTCGGGATGCTTGTAGATCTCTCGTGGCGGTCCCACCTGCTCCACCCGGCCCCGGTTCATCACCGCCACCTGGTCGGAAATGGCCAGGGCGTCCCGTTGGTCATGGCTCACCATGATGCAGGTGACCGCGGCCCGTCGGAGAATTCCCAACACCTCGTCGCGCACCTGGTCGCGGAGGTGGGCGTCCAGATTGGAGAAAGGCTCATCCATGAGGACCACCACCGGTTCCGGGGCCAGGGCCCGAGCCAGGGCCACCCGCTGCTGTTGTCCTCCGGAAAGCTCGTGGGGATAACGGCTGAAGGCCGTTCCCAGGTCCAGGCTTCGAAGGACCTCTTCGGCCCGTCCCCTCCGTTCCCGTCGAGGACGGCGGTCCAGCCCGAACATGACGTTCTCGCCCACGGTCAGGTGGGGAAAGAGGGCGTAGTCCTGAAAGACCATGCCCACACCTCGCCGCTCAGGGGGGACCCAGTGCCTTGGCCCTGCCACGGTCTGCTGTCCGATACGGATGATTCCGGCGTCCGGGACCTCGAAGCCGGCGATGAGCCGGAGCGTGGTGGTCTTCCCACATCCCGAGGGCCCCAGGAGGGTGGTGATCTCTCCCTCCCTCACCTCCAGGGACACGCCATCCACCGCTTCCACCGGTCCCGGCCAGAAGCGTTTGCGTACATTTTCCAGGGCGATGACAGGAGAAGACATCTCACCTCGGTGATGAGAATCGTTTTCAACGGGCTCTCAGAAGGGTAGGACGAGGGAGGGGGCGCTGTCAACGCACGGAAGGCCCCTCCCCGACCTCTGGACGCGCTTTTGCGGCCTCGCGGGCGCTCCCGCGCGAGTTCTGTCGGGTCAAGGCCCGAAGCGGTGTCATCCCCATCCAGCCAACCCCGGCAAGGGCTAGCCCGAGCGTGCGGGGACCCGGGTTCGTGCGGGGAGGAAGGGGGTGGGGATCGGCGGAGCGGTTTCCCCCGCCATGAGCGCCCCCAGGATGAGGGCGGTGAGGGGCGCCAGCAGGATTCCGTTACGGAAGTGTCCCGTGGCCAGGAATAGCCCCTCCAGGTCGGGGTCTGGGCCCAGGATGGGATTTCCATCTTCCGATCCAGGTCGGAACCCGGACCAGAGTTCGATGAGGGGGGCCTTCCCGAGTTCCGGGACCAGGCGAAGCGCCCCCTCCAGGAGGGCCTGCACCCCTTCGCCAGTAACTCCTGGCTGGAATCCCACCTCTTCCACCGTGGCCCCCACCAGGAGCCGGCCGTCCTCCCGGGGAACCAGGTAGACCTCCTCCGACTCCAGGAGTCGGGGGGAGGGAAGAGAGGCAGGTGCCAGGGCCAACATCTGGCCCCGGATGGGGCGAATGGGAAGGGGTCGCGGGAGGCCCCCGATCCCCGCGGACCAGGCCCCGGCGGCTACCAAGACCCGGGGGGTGGAGATGGACGTGCCATCCTCCAACTCCACTCCCACCACCCGGCCCTTCCTGGAGTGGACCTCCCGGGCCGCCGTTCCGGCTCGGATCTCCACCCCGGCCCGGTGGGCTCCTTCCTCCAGCGCGCTCCCGAGTCGTCGGTTGTCGACGTGGAAGTCCCGCTCCACCAAGAGTCCGCCTCGTGCCGCCTTCGAGAGCCGGGGCTCAAACTCCCGGAGGCCTTCGCTGTCAAGCCAGTGGACGGCCAGGCCTCGCCCCTGCGCCCAGGGGATCCGGGCCTGGAGTCGTTCCTCCTCTCCGGCGGACAGTGCCACCCGGACCTTCCCCGACTCCCGGTAGGCCACGGATCGGCCCGTTTCGGCCTCCAGTGCCCCGACCCAGTCGGGCCACAGTTCCAGGGAGGCCAGTCCGAAATCCAGGAAGGGTCCCTCCTCCACGGCCTCGGAGAACGGGGAGAGCATGCCGGCAGCGGCCCATGATGCCTCACGGGCGGGATGGCCCTTCTCCACGAGGGTGACCCCCAGTCCCCGTCGCGCAGCCTCTCGAGCGGCTCCGAGCCCCACCACCCCTCCCCCAACCACCACAAGGTCCCTGCGCTTGCCTGCGCTCATCGTTCTCCCCGAGCTTTGCTGTTCCGGTCCATTCCCTGCTGACCAACGGATCCTTGGGGGCGCACGCCTCCAGTGTCCGCTGATCCGCCTCCGCCGACCCGCTTCCACCACCCCCTCCGGAGTTTCGCCAATGTCCGATGAAGACCCAAGCGCTTCCCTGTTTCGCTTCGTCCATCCGGTGACCGTCCGGTTCCGGGATATCGATGTGGGCGGCCATGCCCATCACTCCACCCCCCTCATGTACATCGAGGAGGCGCGTTGGGCCTATTGGAAGGAGGTGGCCGGCCGAGATGGGATCGAGTCGGTGGACTACATCATGGCCGAGGCCCGGCTGCGCTACCACCAGCGCGTGCTCTATCCCGGGGTGGTGCAGGTGGGGGTCCGGGTGGTGTCCCTGGGTCGAAAGCACTTCGAGATGGACTATGAAGTCCGGGACGCGAGTGGGGGCCTCCTGGTCTCGGCCAGCACCGTCCAGGTCATGTTCGACTACCGGGCCGGTGCCTCCATCTCGGTTCCCGACGAGCTTCGCGAGAGGCTCGAGACCTTCGAGGGTGTGCCCCTTCCCCGGCGGCGGGGTCAGGAGCCGTCAGGATAGGGTCGACAGGATCTCGTCCGTGTACAGATCCCCCACCCATGGGGCGTATCCGTTCAGGAGCTGGGTCTCCACCCGACGTTCCTCTCCGATGAGCTCCTCCGTGGCCTGGGACCAGCGGGGATGGGGGACGGCAGGGTTCACATTGGAATAAAAACGGTATTCATCCGGGGTGACGTCATGCCAGAAGATGGGAGGGCGCTCCCGGGTGACCTCGATGCGAACCACCGACTTCGGGCTCTTGTAACCATACTTCCAGGGGACCACCACCCGCACCGGAGCCCCGTGCTGTTTGGGGAGGGGCTCCCCGTAGACCCCGGTGACCATGAGGGTGAGGTCATGGCGGGCCTCATCCATGCGGAGGGCCTCGTAGTAAGGCCACGGATACCAGGGCTGGGTCCTCTGGCCCACCGCCTCTTCCGGGCGGTTGAAGGAGACGAAGCGGACATAGTTCCCCGAGGAGAGGGGCTGGACCCGGTCCAGGAGGCGGTGCAGGGGGAAGCCCGTCCAGGGCACCGTCATGGCCCAGGCCTCCACGCAGCGGAGGCGGTAGACCCGCTCTTCCAGCCCCAGCTCCCGCTCCAGCACGTCCAGGTCGAAGACCCCGGGGCGTTCCACCTCTCCGGTCACCTCCACCGTCCAGGGACGGGCCTGGAAGGGGCCCACGTTCTCCCAGACCCGGGCCTTGTCCAGCAGGAACTCGTAGAAGTTGTTGTGGGTGGCCGCCACCGTCCGGTCCGTGAGGGGGCGCTCGCTCGCGGCCCACTGCGGGCTGGGGGCGGCGGGGTAGAGATCGGCGGTAGGGGTCTCGGGGATCGTATCCAGGGGGCCTGCCGGTCGGGCGGGCTGACCCTGTCCCGCCGTTCCCCGCTCCGTATCGTGCCCATTGGCCCGACATCCCGTCAGGCCCACCCCCACGGCCATGGCGGCGGCACCTCCAACCCGGAGGAACCGCCGGCGGCTCCAGTAGGTGGCAGCGGGAGTGACGTTGGATTCGGGGAGGGCCCAGTCGGGGGGGAGGAGGGGCATGGCCATGGGGCGGATCCAGGTAGGGGGCGGGAGAAGGTGCAGGTGCAGAAACCCTTCGGGTGGGGATGGAGTTCCGGGGATGGAAGTGACTCCGGGACAGCCTTCCAGGGGAAACAGGACCCTTTCGCCCACGCTGTTTGTATTGAAAGATACATGTCAACCACCAGCGGTTTGGGACAGGGTCCGGGCAGATCCTCCGGAATCGAAACGTTCATGGTTGACGCACGCCGGACCACCCGTTCTTTTCGGTCCGGATCCCGATCCGGATCATCGGTGTAGACATCTTGGAATCACGGAACCGCACGGACGAGCCGGCGGGACCACCTGCCGAGCGCAACCGCAGGGAGAGCGGCACCATGTTTGAACGCCTGAAAGCAAGTATCGCCGTCGTAGCAGCGGCGGCCATCCTGACCATCCCACTCCTTCCGCAGGCGGCGGAAGCGCAGGATGGAGCCCGTTTCCGGGTGCTGGTGCCGAACCTCCAGCCCCAAGAGGGAGCTGCCGACCGTTTCGGTGAGCGAGTGGCCAACAACCTCCGGGACCTCATCGATCTGCCTACCCACGTCGCCATGGGAGGCCGGGACATCGACCGGGCCGCCCGGGACTACGACATGCGGCTGAGGGACCTCGGCTGTCTCGAGGCCCGTCAGCTCGCAGCCCTGATCGACGTGCCCCTCGTCATGTGCGGCGAATACACGGAGGTAGGGGACCAGTATGAAGTGGATGTCCGCTTCTTCACGGTTCCCGAGGGTGAGGAGTTCACGGTGGAGTCCTTCGCCATGGCGCAGCGGGATGAGCGCCAGGCGGCGGAGCAGATCCTGACGGGCTTCGAGGCCCTGGTTCAGCAGGTCCAGTACGTGGCTTGGTGCGCGCAGGAATACGGCTCCAGCAACTGGGAGGGTGCGCTCAACTACTGCACCCAGGCCGTGGACGTGGCACCTGATTCCCACGGGGCCCGCTTCGCCCTGGCTCGGACGTACATGGAGCTCGAGGACTTCGATGTCTCTCTGAACCACTTCGAGACCCTCCTGGACAACGACCCCTACGACGACACCGTGCTGGAGAACGCCGCATGGGTGGCGGGGCAGCTTGGCGACACCGACAAGGCCCGAGACTACTACACCCGCTACCTGGAGCTGAACCCCGGCAACACTTCGGTGCGAATCCGGGTGGCCTATGACCTGGCCCAGGCCGGGGATGCCATGGGTGCCATGGAGTTCGTGCGAGTGGGGCTGGAGGACAACCCCGATCATGTGGAACTCCTCGAGGCCTACGGTTCCTACGCGTTCAGGGCCGCCATCGAGCAGCAGAGCATGCGGCCCACCGGTCAGGACGCCGACGCCACGCTCCCGGCCGATCTGGCGGAGCTCTTCAGGGAAGCTTCCGAGACGCTCATGAGGGTCGTGGAGCTGGAGGGTGCGGATTCCCGCCCCCAGTACGTCACCAACGCCATCCGGGCCTACCTGCAGCTGAATGAGCTGGATGCGGCCGTACGTACGGCCGACCGCGGCCTTCAGGTCTTCCCCGAGGACGCCACCATCTGGGCCGAGAAGGCCACGGCGGAGAATCGTCGCGGGAACGTGGACGAGGCGGTAGCGGCGCTGGAGCAGGCGGTTGCCATCAACCCCGACCTCCCCAACGCCCGGGCCCGCATGGCCAACTACATGATCAGCGCCGGCCGGATCGACGAAGGCGCACGGTACCTCCGCGAAGCGGTGGAGGCTGGCGAGCAGACCGCCGACCAGATGGTTGGGATCCTCTTCAATGAGGCCTACCAGAACGGGATCCAGGAGAACCGCGATCTACCTCATGGGATCCAGGTGCTCCAGCAGGCCAAGGAGCTTCCGGTCTCCGAGGAGTGGAGAGAGCAGCTGGACTTCTGGCATGGGTACGCCCGCTACCAGCAGGGCATCCAGGCTCAGAACCCCCAGACGGCCGAGTCGGCACAGCGCTCGCTCCCCATGTTCCAGGAGGCGCGCCAGCTCTTCCAGGCGTCCCGCGGCTACGCGGACCGGACCCAGGGTGTGAACTACGAGCAGTTGATCCAGGCCACCGATCAGTACCTGGAGATCCAGAACGCCATCATCCGGAGAGGGGGACGCCGGTAACGCTTGACCCGGGGGGCTGACGCAGCCTCCCCCGGACATCTGGGACGGACCCGGATCCGGACTTCGATAAAGGCGACGAGGGGCGTCGCGGCTCATGCCGCGGCGCCCCTTTGCCGTCCCCCTTTTCCTTCTTGCCTCCCCTTCCATCCCTCTGGGACGTGCTTCCATCCGACTCTCGCCTCGCGTCAAGACTCTTGACCGGCTTCCCCCTGCGCCCATAGGTTGTCCCTGCCGTCACCACTTCTCCCCACTCTTCCCCACCTGAACCCACAATGAGGGCCGCGTGACGGGCTTCCTCGGGAGGTATGAGTACCAGTTGGACCCGAAGGGCCGGGTCAGCCTTCCGGCGGATTTCCGTCGACAGGCCGATGGGTCCCGCTTTGTGCTGCTCCGGTGGAAGCCCGATCACCTCACCCTCTTTCCCGAGGAAACCTGGTCCGAGATGCAAGCCCGGATCCTGGAACAGCGCCGGGCCCGGCCCCAGGCGGCCAATCACCTGCGGCGCATCACATCCCAGGCTGTGAATGTGGAGCCGGACAAGCAAGGACGGATCCTGGTCCCTTCCTGGCTCAAGGATGCGGTGGGGTTGGAGGGGAGCGTCTTGGTAACGGGAAATGTGGACCGCATCGAGCTCTGGGACCCGGTGACCTTCGATGCCGCAATGACCGAGGCGGATGACCCGGGTCAGGACGTCGAGGGACTCACCCACGAGATCTTCGGTTAGGCCGATGGTGGATGGAGAGGCAGAGCCGGGGTCGGGGAGGGGGCGGTTGGAGGACAGGGGCCACCAGGGCCCCGCCGATGCCTTCCGTGCCCGTCATGGCTCGGACTACCACCACCCGGTCATGGTGGAGGAGGTCGTGAAGATCCTGGAACCGGCAGGGGAGGGGGAGATCCTGGATGGGACGGTGGGAGGCGGGGGCCACGCGGAGGCGCTCCTCTCCACCTATCCCGGGTGTCGGATTCTGGCCGTGGACCGGGATCCCGAGGCGCTGGAGGAGGCCAGGGGTCGGTTGGCTCCCTTTGGAGACAGGGTGCGATTCCTGAAGGCCCGGTTCGATGAGGCGGCCGTGGGGGCCAGTCTGGCCGGTCCCGTCCTCTCAGGGGGATTGCTGGATCTGGGGGTCAGCTCCCGGCAGATCGACCGCTCGGAGCGGGGATTTGCCTTCCGGACCGGGGCGCCGCTGGACATGCGGATGGAAGGGGCGGAAGGGGGGGGATTCACCGCCGCCGACATCCTGAACCAGTGGGAGGAAGGGAAGCTGAAGGAACTCTTCCGACGGATCGGAGAGGAGCCCCGGGCCAGGTTCATCGCCCGGGAGGTGGTCCGTCGAAGGAGGGAGATCCCGTTCCGGGTCGCTGACGATCTTCTGGAAACCATGGAGGCAGCGTTTCGCCGACCTCCGGCCATCAAGGAGAGAGCCCGGGTGTTCCAGGCCCTGCGAATCCAGGTGAACGACGAGTTGGGGGCCCTGGGACGGGCCCTTCCGGCCCTCCGGGACGCCCTCCTGCCCGGGGGAATCCTGGTGGTCATCAGCTATCACTCCCTGGAGGACCGTCCCGTGAAGCAGGCCTTCCGGGAGTGGAGCCGAAGCTGCGTCTGCCCCCCTGAGATTCCAGTCTGCGTTTGTCGGGGCGAGGCCCTGGGCGAGACCCTCACTCGTTCCGTGGTCCGGCCCACCCCGAAGGAGGTGGAAGGGAACCCCCGCTCCCGAAGCGCCCGCCTTCGCGCATGGAGAAAGGCGGCATGAGAACCTACAGCGTGCTCCTGACCGCCCTGGCAGTGGTGGCGCTGCTGGCAGCCCTGAGCCTGGTCACCTGGCGTCAGGCCCGGGCGCTCGAGGCCCTGAGGGACCTGGATGCAGTCCAGCGCGCGCTCTCCCTGGTGGAGGCGGAGCGCGCAGAACTCCATCGCCGGATCCAGACCCTGGAGAGCCGGGGACACGTGGTTCCCTCGGCGCGGGAGCGTCTGGGGATGCGTACTCCGTCGGCCGGGGAGATCATCCTGCTGGAAGGAGAAGTGCCATGAAGCCCGGGCCACGTCGGACCCCGGTCCTGGATCGTCCCCCGGTCCGAAGACGAAGCCTCCTGGTCCTCTGGCTCCTGGCCGGAGGATTCCTTCTCTTCCGAACCACCGAACTCCAGATCGTCCAGGGACAGGAGTGGAGGGCCCTGGCGGAGCAGCAGCATAGAGCCCGGGGAGAGGTTGCGGCACCCCGGGGATCCATTCTCGATCGGAGCGGGATCCCCCTCGCCCTGAGCCATGAGGCGTTCCGGATCGGGGTGGCTCCCCATGAACTCAAGGACCGGGACCAGGTGTCCGCCCAGCTCATGGAGGTCCTGGGCCTCACCTCCGCCCAGGCCCGGCGACTCACTCACTCGGACCGACGCTGGGTGCAGCTTCCCGATCGCTATCCGCCGGCGGCGCGGGAGGCCCTTCAGGGGACCCAGGGCGTCTACGTGGAGCGGGAACTCCGGCGGTCCTATCCCCACAGCGACCTGGCCCGGGGGATCCTGGGTGCGGTGGTGGATGAGAATGGATCCGGGGGGATCGAGCAGGAGTTGGAGCCTTTTCTCCGGGGGGTACCGGGGAGTCGGATCGTGGCACGGGACTCGGAGGGCCGTGCCATTCCAGGGGAGAGCTGGGTGGTGGCCGCCCCTGTCCCTGGCGGGGACGTGGTCCTGACCCTGGACCGGGACCTCCAGGAGATCGCCCGCGAAGCGCTCGAGAACGCGCTGGAGGAGACGGGTGCCCGGGGTGGGGACCTCATCGTCACCGATCCCCGCTCCGGCGAGATCCTGGCGATGGTCTCCCTGAAGGACGGGTCGGCGAATAACCTGGGGGGAATCAACACTCCCTACGAGCCGGGATCCACCCTCAAATCCTTCACGGTGGCCTCTCTCCTCCGTATGGACCGGGTCTCCATGGCGGACTCGGTGGACACTGCCGACGGAAGGTGGAGAGTCGCCGGGCGGACCATTACCGATGTGTCTGCCGTGGGGAAGGTCTCCCTGGCCCATGCGCTCCGGGTCTCCTCCAACGTGGGGATCGCTCGGGTGGCGGAGCGCCTCAGCCCGGAGGAGCAATTCGAGGGCCTCCGGGACTTCGGCTTCGGGGTCCCGACGGGGATCCAGCTTCCCGGCGAGGCGTCGGGGACCCTTCGCAACCCCCGGGCCTGGTCCCGCCAGTCCCCGGCCTCTCTGGCCATCGGATACGAAGTGGCCGTGACCCCTCTCCAGATGACCATGGCCTACGGAGCATTGGCCAACGGCGGGCTTCTCATGGAACCCCGGATTCTCCGGGAACTTCGGTCACCCGACGGTCGGGTCTTGGAGCGCTTCGAGCCCCGGGTGGTCCGCCGGGTGGTGGATCCTGTCGTTGCCGAGGAGGTGAACCGGGCGCTGGTGGAGGCAGTGGAAGACGGCACCGGTACCCGGGCACGGCTGGCCTCCTTCGCCGTGGCGGGGAAGAGCGGTACCTCCCGGGCGACGGGGCCTGGGGGCGGCTACGAGGTGGGGGCCTACTACTCTTCCTTCGTGGGGTTCTTCCCGGCGGATGATCCCCAGCTCGTGGTCTTCGTCAAGTTGGATCGGCCTCAGGGTGTCTACTACGGAGGCGCCACTGCGGCTCCGGTGACCCGAGCCACCATGGAGGCGGTTCTGGCGGCCCGTCGTCCCCCCCTGGATCGAAGGGCACTGGCGGCCATCGCCCGGAGCCAGGAAGAGGCCCGGGTGGAGGCCGTTCGACAGGAGCAGGAGGCCCAGCGGGTGGCCCGGGGAGAGGCTCCGAACGTCGGGGGGTCGCCTCCCCTGGTCCTTGCCTCGACACCGTCCACGGCTCGGACCGTGTCCGCCCTTTCCCCCGAGAGATCCCCTGATCCGCTCTGGGAGGCCGGTCCCCGGCCCCGGATCCACGTGGCCGGTGGAGCTGATGCGGCGCAGGGGGTCAATGGAGGAGACGCGATTTCTGGCGCAGCGCGGGAGGGTGGTCCCCCGGGAGTCCAGGGGAACGGTGCGGCGTCGGGGAGCAAGCCGGTGGTGGGGCTGCCGGATCTGTCCGGACTATCCCCCCGGACGGCGGCCCGCCGCCTTCACGCCGCTGGGCTGGTGGTGGAGTGGGAGGGACAGGGCCTGGTTCGATCCACCCGACCCGCCCCCGGAGCACTCCTGAATCGGGGGGACACCGTTCGCGTCATCTCCGATGGAGGGCGGAGCCGTCGATGACGGAAGCGGAGTCCGTTCCGGACCCTGTGAGTCTTTCCCTGGCTGGGATCACCGACCTTCTGCGCTCCGCCGACCTCCTGGTGTCCGAAGAGGTCCCCGGTCAGGTCCCGGGCGCCGTCGCGGGGGAGGGCTCGCAAGGGGCTCCGGAAATCCCGTCCCCCGAGGTGATGGACATCGCCCTCACCGGGGCCGCCCAGGACTCCCGGACGGTGCAGCCTGGAGAACTCTTTCTGGCCTGGAAGGGGACCCGACAGGATGGACACGCATTCCTGGCCGACGCCCAGGCCCGTGGGGCAGTGGCGGCGGTGGTGGAAGAAGTGGTCCATGGGGTGTCCCTTCCCCAGATCCGGGTCACCGATGGCCGACGGGCGGCGGCACTGGTGGCCATGGCGTTGGAGGGAAATCCTGCAGAAGGGATGCTGGTGACCGCGGTCACAGGGACGAATGGCAAGACCACCACCGTCCTTCTCGTCCGGCATCTGCTTTCCCATGACCGGAATTCGGTTGCACTGGGAACCCTTGGAGTGGTGGGCCCGACCGGTGAGGTACGGGATGGGTTGGGCGGGCTCACCACGCCGGGGCCGGTGGGACTGGCCCGTACCTTCCGCAGGCTGCGGGAGGAGGGGGTGACGGCCGTTGCCCTGGAGGCCTCCTCCCACGCCCTTGAGCAGCGAAGGCTGGATGGACTGCAGGTGGATGTGGCGTGCTTCACCAATCTCACCCGGGATCACCTGGATTACCACGGGACGATGGAGGCGTATCTCGGCTCCAAGGCCCACCTCCTGGATCTCCTGGCCCCGGACGGAGTGGTGGTGGTAAATGGCCGGGACCCGGCGTGGGCCCGACTTCCCACCATCCCCGGTCGACTCCGCCTGGTCCGTATGGAAGGATCGGGGGTCTCCGGGATCCCCCAGGCCCTTGAGCGTCTCCCCGACCTCACGGCTCGGGAGATCCTCCTCGACGGGGAAGGCTCCCGGTTTCTCCTGGAGGAGCGCGGGGAGGTGGCTGCGGTGCGGCTGCCCCTCCTGGGGCGGTTCAATGTGGAGAACGCCCTCTGCGCGGCGGGGGTGGCCCGTGCGGCGGGGATGTCGCTCCATCGCATTGCCCGGGCCCTTTCCCACGCGTCGGGGATCCGGGGCCGCCTGGAGGTGGTGGAAACCCGGCCGGTCCCCGTGATCCTGGACTACGCCCACACACCCGACGCCCTCCGCCGGGTGCTGGAGACCCTCCGGCCCCTCTACCCGGGTCGCCTTATCGTCGTCTTTGGAGCCGGAGGGGACCGGGATCGAAGCAAGCGGAGGGAAATGGGCGAGGTGGCGGCCCGGGGCTCGGACCTGGCCATCGTCACCTCCGACAATCCCCGAACCGAGGACCCGGATCGGATCGTGGACGACATCCTCAGCGGGATGGTGGGGGCATCGTACGAGCGGATCGTGGACCGGAGGGAGGCCATCGCCCGGGCCCTTGAGGTGGCGCTGGAAGGAGACGCCATCCTCCTGGCGGGGAAGGGGCATGAGACCTACCAGGTCGTAGGGACCGAGTCCCGTCCCTTCGATGAACGGGAAGTGGTACGGGAGCTTCTGGACCGGGGAGACCTCCCGTGAGGGGGAACGCCGGGACGTCAGGGGGTGGGACGGTGGGGCCCGGGAAGGAAGGGACCGGGACGGCCTTCCCATGGACGCACCGCAGGGTCCGGGAAGCGTTGGGTGAGGCGTCCGGTGGAGCCAGGTCTGGTGGAGCCGGGGAGGGCCGCGCCTTCGCCGGCGTGTCCACCGATACCCGGACGCTCCGGGAAGGGGATCTCTTCGTGGCGCTCCGGGGCCCGTCCTTTGATGGCCATGCCTTCCTGGATGCCGCCGCATCCGCCGGAGCCGCCGGCGCCGTAGTGGAGCGGGGGGCTGTCCCCTCTCCGGCGGCTCTCGTAGAAGATTTTCTCCTCTATGAGGTGACGGACACCCTGGAGGCGTTGGGGGCCCTGGCTCGGTATCGGCGTCGCGCCCTGAAGGTCCCCGTCATGGCCATTACCGGTTCCTCCGGGAAGACCACGGCGAAGGACCTCCTCACCTCGGTCCTGTCCACCACCCATTCCGTCCACGCCACCTCGGGTAATCTCAACAACCGGGTGGGGGTCCCTCTCACCCTTCTGGCCACTCCCGAGGAGGTCGATGCGGTGGTGGTGGAGGTGGGAACCAGCGAGCCCGGAGAGATCGCGGCCCTGGTCAGGATCGCTGAGCCCGACCTCGGGATGGTGACCACGGTGAGCGAGTCGCACCTGGAGGGGCTGGGGGACCTGGAAGGGGTGATGGAGGAGAAACTCGCTCTTCTGAGGGGACTCCAGCCAGGAGGAACGGCGGTGGTGGGGGATGAGCCGTCATCCCTTCCGGACCGGACCCGCGCCCTCTCCATTCCGACGCGGGTCGCTGGACTCTCGGTGCAGGCGGATCCCGAATGGAGGGGGGAGCTCCTGGACGTGGACGGGGAGGGACGCTGGCGGGTACATATCCCCGCAGGGACCTTCCGATGCGGAATCCCGGGGCGGCACGGGGTCCGGAACGCTCTCCTGGCCCTTGCGGCCGGAGACCTCCTGGGGGTGCCGGCCCAACGGGGATTCGCCGCAGTGGAGAGGGCCCGGGCTCCAGGGCTTCGGGGGGAGTTCCTTCGTCTCGGGGACCTCACCCTGGTGGTGGATTGCTACAACGCCAATCCACAGTCCACCCGGGCGGCATTGCAGCTCCTCTCCGATCTTCCGGCGCACGGTGGGCGGGTCGCGGTGCTCGGGAGCATGCTGGAGTTGGGCCCCGGGTCGGAGGCGTTCCACCGCCGCCTCCTGGAATGGGCCCGCACCCTGCCCCTTCGCCTGGTGGTGGGCGTGGGAGAATTCGCCGTGCCCGCGGAGCAGATCCGCGAGGAGGCCCTGAAGTCCGGAGCCAGCCCACGAGCCAGCTCCGACTCCGAAGGGGCCCCCGGTTCGGATGGGGGGGCCGAATTCGTGGGTGCCGACACTCCTGACCGGGCTTGGACCCTCCTCCGGTCTCGCCTCGGCGGAGGAGAGACGGTCCTCCTCAAGGCCTCCCGCGGGGTGGCCCTGGAGGAGCTTCTCCCCCGTTTCCAGGAGGCCTTCGGGCCCCGGGGAGGGACCGCCTGATGTTCTCCCACTTCCTTCCCCGCCTGGCCGATGTCCACATCATCTTCAATCTCTTCAACTTCCTCACCTTTCGTTCGGCAGGGGCGGGGGTAACGGCCCTGTTCATCGCCTTCTTGGCGGGGCCTCGGACCATTTCCTGGCTTCGCCATCTCCGGGTGGGACAGGTGGTGCGGACGGATGGTCCCGAGACTCACCTGAAGAAATCCGGCACCCCCACCATGGGGGGAACGCTCATCATCCTGGCCGCCACCGGTTCCACTCTCCTCTGGGCCCAACTCACCAACTGGTACGTGGTCCTGAGCCTCCTGGCCTTCCTCTGGATGGGGGCCATCGGCTTCATGGATGACTACCTGAAGGTGGTGCAGGGCCGTCCACGGGGGCTGGTGGCCCGGTACAAGATGGTGGGACAGCTGTCCTTCGGACTGGGGTTGGGGGTCTTCCTCGTGATGGTGCCCATCCACCCCATGCCAGCCACCTGGACCATGGTTCCCTTCTTCGAGGGGTGGGTGGCGGCCTTCTGGGTCCCGGCCTACGTGGTCTTCGTCGCCATGGTGGTCTCCGGCTCCTCCAATGCCGTGAACCTCACCGACGGGCTGGATGGCCTGGCCGCCGGACTGGGGGCTATCGCCCTGGCCACCTTCGGGGTGTTCGCCTACCTCATCGGCCGCGTGGATACCTCGGCGTACCTGGGTCTCTTCTATCTCCCCGGAGCCGGGGAACTGGCGGTCTTCGCCGCGGCGCTGGCCGGGGGGGCCATCGGCTTCCTCTGGTACAACGCCCATCCCGCCGAGGTCTTCATGGGCGACACCGGATCTCTGGCCATCGGAGGCGCCCTGGCGGTCATGGCGATCCTCCTGAAAGCGGAGTTCCTTCTCCTCATCGTTGGAGGCGTGTTCGTGGCAGAAGCCCTCTCTGTCATGCTCCAGGTGGGGTGGTTCAAGTACACGAAGCGGACCCGGGGGGAGGGGGTCCGACTGCTCCAGATGGCCCCCCTCCATCACCACTTCGAGAAGCTGGGGTGGGCCGAGACCAAGGTGGTCATCCGCTTCTGGATCCTGGGAATCCTGTGTGCCCTGCTGGCCTTCAGCACGCTGAAGATCCGGTGAGGGTGTCCATCATTGGCCTGGGAGCCAGCGGCCTCGCCGCGGCTCGACTGGCCCTAAGAGAAGGAGGAGAGGTCTATGCCTCGGACCTACGCACCGACGACCCGACTGCAGCTACAGCCCATGAGTTGCGAGCCCTGGGAGCCCACGTCCATCTGGGCCGGCACGACATGGACCGGATCGCGGAGGCGGACACCGTCGTCGTCTCACCGGGAATTCCGCCGGACGCTCCGGTGCTCCGAGCACTCCGGGCCCGGGGCCTCGAGTGGGTGTCCGAGCCTGAATTCGCCGTACGGTTCTACCAGGGTTCACTGATCGCCGTGACCGGGACGAATGGGAAGACCACCACCGCGGCGCTGGCCGCCCACCTCCTCCAGGCCGCAGGTGTGGATGCGGCCCTGGGAGGGAATGTGGGCGGTGGGCTCGCTCCTGCGGCTTCGGAACTGGCCCTTCGGGAGCCGGCGCCGGCGTGGTACGTCCTGGAGGTGAGTTCCTTCCAACTCGCCGACACCCGGGACTTCGCGCCGGAGATCGGCGTGGTCACATCTCTGGCTCCCGATCACCTGGACCGGTACCCCTCTTTGGAGGCCTACTACCGCGACAAGGCCCGACTCTTCCAGAACGCCCATATCGATTCCCTGTGGATCCTGAATGGAGAGGACCCGGCGGTTCGGGATCTTCCGGGCGACGCACCGGGGGTCCGGTGCCTCTTCGCCCTTGATCCCTCCGCCGGAGCCACAGACGCCCGTGACGGCGAGGTGGGGGTCTGCGCGTTTCTCCGGGGCGGTGTCCTCACGCTCCGCATCCCCGGCGGGGACGAGGAATCCCTCCTCCCCGCCTCGGAGCTTCCCGTCCTGGGACGCCACAACCTCCTGAATGCCCTGGGCGCCTCCCTCACGGCCCGTCTTGCCGGTGCCGATCCGGAAGGGATCCGGAAGGGGCTCCTCTCCTTTCGGCCGCTCCCCCACCGGATGGAGCCGGTGGGGGAGCGGGACGGCATCCTCTGGGTGAACGACTCCAAGGCCACAAACGTCCATGCCGCCCGGTCCGCCCTGGAGAGCCTGGATCGCCCGGTGGTCCTCCTCCTGGGAGGAAAGGACAAGGGGGAGGACTTCCGCCCCCTGGCTCCCGCGTTGGTTCGGCACGCAAGGGTGGCCGTCCTCTTCGGCGAGGCTCGCGTCCGTTTGGCACAGGAGCTGGAAGAGGCGCTCCGGGAGATGGGGAGTCCGGGCCGGGAAGTGGTTGCTGCCCCCCGGTTGGTGGTGGTTTCCGGGGGGTTTGACACTGCAGTGGCGGAAGCCCGTCGCCGAGCCTTCCCCGGGGACCTCCTCCTTCTCTCCCCCGCCTGTTCCTCTTTCGACCTCTTCACCAACTACGAGGCCCGGGGACGGCGTTTTGCCGAACTGGCCCGGGGCGAGGAGGCGGCATGAGAGGGATCTCCGCGGATGTGACCCCCCGTGCGCCGGCCAACAGCCCCGGCACCGGGCTGGGGACGGGATGGGAACCGGCGGCTCTCCTCATGGCCACCCTCCTTCTCCTGGCTTTCGGGCTGGTGAACCTCTATTCCGCCTCCGCGTTTCTGGCCCAGCGGCAGTCCCTTCCTGACACGTTCTACGTGCTTCGTCAGGCGGCTGGGGTCGCGGTGGGGCTGGTCCTGCTGGCGGGATGCGCCCGGTTTCCCTACACATGGTGGCGCTTCCTGGCCTGGCCGCTGGTGGCGGGGGTCTGGTTTGCCACCCTTCTCACGATCCTACCGTGGACCACGGAGCTGGCTCCGGTGATCAACGGAGCCCGGCGCTGGCTCCACCTGGGAGTCACGGTGCAGCCCTCGGAGTTCGCCAAGCTCGCCATCCTGGTCTGGACGGCGCACCTGGCGGTGAAGAAACAGGAGCACTTCCGGAGTCTCTCCCGGGGGCTCCTCCCCTTTCTCCTTGTCTGGAGCGTGCTCCTCTTCCCGGTCCTCCTGCAGCCGGACCTCTCCACCGCCTTCGTAGCCGGGCTCCTGGGCGCCGTGGTGATCTTCGCCGCCGGTGCCCGGATCGGCCATTTCCTCTTCCTCGGGCTCCTTCTGGCGCCCCTGGCCATGGCTCAGCTCTTCTCCGGCTTCCGGGGAGAGCGGCTTCGGGCTTTCATCGATGCCGAGGGGCATGGCGGCGGAGCCGGATACCAGGTGCATCAGTCCCTCATCGCCCTGGGGTCCGGGGGGGCCATGGGGGTGGGCTTCGGAGAGGGGCGGCAGAAGTTCGGGTTCCTTCCCGAGCCCCACAACGACTTCATCTTCTCCATGATCGGAGAAGAGTGGGGGCTGCTGGGTACCGGCTTCCTCATCGTCACCTACATGGGGATCGTCCTGGTGGGTTTCCGCATTGCCGGGCGCACCCCCGACCTCTTCGGGCAGCTTCTGGCCATCGGCTTCACCAGCCTCATCGCCATTCACGCCGGACTCCACATCGCGGTGGGACTGGGCGTCATTCCGCCGACGGGACTCCCCCTCCCGCTGGTTTCCTACGGTCGCTCCAACCTGCTGGTGACACTCATCGGCATCGGAATTCTCATCTCGGTGGCCCGGGGCGACCCAAGGGCGAGGAGACTCCATGGCTGAGGCTCCTCAGGGCGTGGTACCAGCTTCCGCAGCGGGGACTGGGAATGGCTCCCGGTCCGCTTCCGCCATCGCAGACCCCATGTCATCCGCTGCCCCCTCCGCTGCGGCCGTCCGACCCGGGACCGCCACCGTCTTCTCAGGAGGAGGGACGGGGGGGCATCTTTATCCGGCCCTGGCGTTGGCGGACGCCCTCCGGGACATCCGTCCCGATGTCCGGGCGGTCTTCGTAGGGGCCGAGCGGGGCATCGAAGCCCGGGTCCTTCCCGCCCGTGGCCTGGAACACCTCCTGGTCCCGGTGGAGGGATTTCGGAGGGGTTTGCACCTGGCAAACCTCACCGTCCTCCGGAGTCTGGCCCAGGCCCTGGCCGCCGTGGGAGGGCTCTTCCACCGGCTTCGTCCCTCTCTGGTGGTGGTGACCGGGGGGTATGCCGGGGGGCCGGCGGGACTGGTGGCCGGGCTCATGGGGATCCGTCTCGTGCTCCAGGAGCAGAATTCGGTCCCTGGTCTCACTACCCGGGTGCTCTCCCTCTGGGCCCGGGAAGTCCACCTGGCCTTCCCCGAGGCGGTGGCCCGACTCCCCCGTCTGGCTCGTCCCAGGGCCCGGATCTCGGGGAATCCCGTCCGTCCTCCGCATCCGGTGGCCCGGGAGGATGCTGCGGAGGCCTTCCATCTCGACGCCTCCAGGCCGGTGGTCCTGGTGGTGGGGGGCAGCCAGGGCGCCCGCGCGGTCAACGAGGCCGTGTTGGACGGCGTCCGGCGGATACTGGCGGGGGAGATCTCCCGACCGGGCGGTCTGCAACTCCTCTGGGTTACCGGCCCCGACCACCTGACCTCGATCCGGGAGGCCCTGGAGGAGACGACGGTGGCGTCGGTGCCGGGGAGCGAGTCCATCCCGACCTGGATCCGTCTCCATGGGTACCTGGAGGCGATGCCCATGGCCTTGGCGTTGGCCGACCTGGCGGTGAGCCGGGCCGGTGCCATGGCCACTTCGGAGTTCCTGGCCCGGGGCATCCCCTCCCTCCTGATTCCGTTTCCCTTCGCCGCGGCAGATCACCAGGCCCGGAACGCCCAGGCCCTGGCCGAGGCCGGCGCGGCGGAGCACCTCCCGGAATCGGAGTTGGACCCCGACGACCTCTGGGCCCGGATCCGTCGCCTTCTGGAGGATCGGGAAACGCTGGACTCCATGGCCCGGGCCGCCCGTCAGCGTGGCCGCCCCGATGCTGCCCTGGAGATTGCACGGTCCCTGGCCGCCCACCTTCCACCCACCTGGGAGGGATCATGACTGCGGCCTCGACGGGAATCCGGGACCTCCACGCCCTCATGGACGCGGGAACCATCCACTTCATGGGCGTGGGAGGTGCGGGGATGTGCGCCCTGGCCGAGGCCGTGGTGCGGGGTGGAGGGCGCGTCACGGGGTGTGATGCTCGACCGGGCACGGCCATCGAGGCCCTGGAGGGGCTCGGGGTTCGGGTGGAGCGGGGACATGACCCTGGTCACATTCAGGGGGTCGCCGCGCTGGTGGTTTCCGCTGCAGTCCCGAGGGATCACCCCGAGGTGCAGGCGGCGGAGTCGGCGGGGATCCCGGTTCTGAAGCGCGCCGAGGCGCTGGGGAGCTGGGTGGGGCGGGGAACCGTAGCGGCGGTGGCCGGGACGCACGGGAAGACCACCACCACGGCCCTCCTCACCGGGATCCTGGTGGCCGCCGGCCGCGATCCCACGGGCTTCGTGGGAGGAGAGGTGATGGGCTGGCGGAGCCACCTCCGTGCGGGAGCGCAGGACCTCTTCGTGGTGGAGGCCGATGAGTATGATCGTTCGTTCCACCATCTCCGCCCCTTTGTGACCGTGGTCACCAACATGGAGGCGGACCACCTGGACATCTACGGATCCCTGGAAGGAGTCCGGGAGGCCTTTCGCCGCTACCTGTCCGGTGTGGACCCCAAAGGAGCCGTCCTGGCCTGCGCCGATGATCCGGGAGCGGCAGCACTTCTTCCCGATGTCGGTGCCCTTGGACGAAGCTATGGGCTCTCCGCGGGAAGCCAGCTCCGTGGGGTGGACCTCTCTGCCGCAGGCTCCGGCACCCGCTTCCGGGTGCAGGAGGATGGGAAGGACCGGGGGACGATCAACCTGGCGCTTCCCGGGACCCACAACGTCCGGAACGCCCTTGGCGCCGCCGCGGCGGCCCGTGCGCTTGGGGTGGAGTGGTCCGCCATCCAGGAGGGGATCGAGGCGTTTGAGGGGGTCCGCCGTCGGTTCCAGGACCTGGGCCAGGTCCGGGGGGTGCGGGTCGTGGACGACTACGCCCATCACCCCACCGAGATCACCGCGGCGCTGGAGGCGGCCCGCCGCGCCTTCCCCGGGGCGCGACTGGTGGCGGTCTTCCAGCCCCACCTCTATTCCCGGACCCAGGCCTTCCATCGGGAGTTCGGGATGGCGCTGGCCTCGGCGGACCAGGTGTGGGTCACCGAGATCTATCCCGCCCGGGAAGCGCCGATCCCCGGCGTGGATGGCGACCTGGTGGCGGCGGCGGCCCGGGAGGCCGGCGCCCGGGTGGTCTTCCATCCCGAGTTGGAGACCCTGGCAGGAGCGGTGGCAGGGAGGCTGGAGACCGGTGACGTCTGCATCACGCTGGGGGCGGGCTCCATCGAGGGGGTGGGCCCATCCCTCCTTCGGGAGTTGGGAAGGCTGCCTGGACACACCCACGACGGAGGGCACCATGCCTAGGGGACTCTTCCTCCTCGTCGTTGGACTGGGAACCGTCGCCCTGGTCCTGGGCGTGAGTCGCGTCGCCAAGGCCCTGGCCCAGGTGGAGTGGTTCCATGTCCGGACGGTGGAACTGGAGGGGAACCGATATCTGGGGATGGAGGAGGTGATGGACCACCTGGGCCTCTCCTCCGAGCGTTCCGTCTGGGACGACCTGGAACCGTTGGAGGAGAAGCTTCGTTTCCATCCCCTGGTGTTGGAGGCCCGGGTACGGCGCCGCCCCCCCTCCACCCTGATCCTCATGGTGAAGGAGCGGGACCCGGTGGCCTTCCTGCCTACCCCGGTTCTGGCACCGGTGGACCGGGATGGACGGCGCCTCCCCATCGACCCATCCGAGCACCCCCTGGACCTTCCCCTCCTCCAGGCCAGGGCGGAGGGATGGAACGAGGCGGGCATGGAGGGGGCGGCTTCCGCCGCGGCGTCGGACGCCGAGGGTGGCGAGGTGACCCTCACCCCGACTCAGCTCCAGACCCTGGCCGGGGAGGTCTCCCGCCTGGGAGTCATGGAGCCCGACCTGGCCGCCTCCCTCTCGGATGCCGCCCTGGACCGCTGGGGGGATGTGATCTTCCGCCTCAGCGATCCGGCGGTGGAGATCCGGTACCGCCCGCCCCTCTCGCCGGGCCGCCTCAGGGAAGGGCTGCAGGTACTGGGCGACGCCCTGGACCGGGCTCCCGAGCGGAGGCCCCGGGCTGTGGACCTGCGCTTCGAGGATCAGGTCGTCCTTCGCTATACCCCTCCCACATCACGTTGACCATGCGCGCCAATCTCATCGCCGGACTGGACATCGGAACCACCAAGACCTGCGCACTCATCGCGGAACTCCTCAGCGATGGGCGGCGGCGGCCCGAACTCAAGGTCCTCGGGGTGGGCCAGTCCCGAACCGGCGGGGTCCGGCGGGAGGTGGTGACCAACATCGAGGAGACCACCGAATCCATCCGTCGGGCGGTGAAGGAGGCAGAGCTCATGGCCGGGGTGGAGGTGGACCGGGTCTGGGTGGCCATCGGCGGCGATCACATCGACGCCCGAACCTCCATGGGGGTGGTGGCGGTGGGAGGCGACGAGATCAACCGGGGCGACCTGCAACGGGTCCACGAGGTAGCTCGGGCCGTCCCGCTCCCCCCGGACCGGGAGTTCCTCCACGCCATCCCCCAGGAGTACGAGGTGGACCACCAGAAGGGGATCAAGGACCCCATCGGGATGTCCGGGACCCGCCTGGAGGCGGAAGTCTACCTCGTGACCTGCGCCTCATCGGCGGCCACCAACCTCCGAAAGGCGGTGAACCGGGCGGGCTACAAGGTCCAGGCGCTGGTCCTCTCTCCCCTGGCCACGGCCCGGGCCGTCCTCACCGAGGACGAGAAGGAGGTGGGGGTGGCCCTGGTGGGAGTGGGGGCGGCCACCACCGAGGTCTGTGCCTACCAGGAAGGGAAGATTCGGCACATCGGCGTCCTACCCCTTGGAGGGGACACGGTAACCAATGACCTGGTCCGGGGGCTCTCCATCCCCTTCGCCGAGGCCCAGCGGGCGAAGGAGCGTCACGGCGTGGCCTTTGCCCAGTTGGTGGACCCCCAGGAGACGGTGGAGCTTCCGGGCCCTGGCCCCGGGCAGACCCGCCACGTGGCCCGGGAGCTCATCGCCCACATCGTGGAACAGCGCATGGACGAGATCTTCGGGCTGGCCCAGCAGGAACTGGAGAAGGCCGAGGTCATGGACCGCCTGGGTGCCGGCATCGTCCTCACCGGGGGGACGATGGCGTTGAACGGAATCCTGGAGATGGCCCAGCAGTGCTTCGCCGCCCCGGTTCGGGTGGGGGTGCCTTCCGAGGGGCTCTCCGGACTGGCGGATTCCGTGGCCCGTCCCCGGTTCTCCACGGTAACCGGACTCTGCCTCTACGGGGCGGATCGATTCCATGAGACAGGCGAGGGGGCCAGCACCCTCTCCTCCAACTGGTTGACCCGGATCGGGGCCTGGGTACGGGAATTCTTCTGAATCCCTCCACTCTCCCAAGAGGACCATGGGGGAGGAGACCGGGAAAGGAGGGGCGCATCGCAGCGCCACAGGATCAAGAGGCTGGACAACAGAGCACGCAACCCGCACATTCCCGCAACCTCGGGAGGAGACGATGATGATCTTCGAATTCGAAGAGACCCCCGTCCAGAACGCACGGATGAGGGTCATCGGCGTAGGCGGCGCCGGTGGAAACGCAGTAAACCGCATGGTGGACGAGGACCTGGAAGGGGTGGAATTCATCTCGGCCAACACCGACGCCCAGGCCCTCAAGTCCTCGCAGGCCGGCATCACCATCCAGCTCGGGAAGAAGCTCACCCGGGGGTTGGGGGCCGGAGCCCGTCCGGAGATCGGCCGACAGGCCATCGCCGAGTCGGAGGAGGAGGTACGGAAGGCGCTGGACGGCGCGGACCTGGTCTTCATCACGGCCGGAATGGGGGGAGGTACCGGCACCGGCGCCGCGCCCCTCATCGGGGAACTCGCCCGGGAGATGGGCGCCCTCACCATCGGCATCGTCACCCGTCCCTTCTCCTTCGAGGGGAAGAAGCGGATGCGCCAGGCCGACCAGGGGCTGGCGGAGCTCCGCCGGGCGGTGGACACCATGATCGTGGTGCCAAACGACCGGATCCTGGCCGTGGTGGGGAAGGGGACCACCTTCAAGGATGCCCTCAAGAAGGCCGACGAGGTCCTTCTCCACGCCACCCAGGGGATTTCGGATCTCATCCGGGTCACCGGTGAGGTGAACGTGGACTTCGCCGACGTTCGGACCATCATGGCCTGCCGGGGACCGGCGCTCATGGGATCCGGATTCGGAGAGGGCGAGAACCGCTCCCAGGAGGCGGCCCAGGAGGCCATCTCCTCGCCCCTCCTGGACGATGTCTCCATTCGTGGGGCCCGGGGCGTCCTCATCAACATCACCGGAGGGATGGACCTCGCCATTGACGAGGTGCACCAGATCTCTTCGATTATTCAGGAGGAGGCGGGAGACGAAGCCGAGATCATCTTCGGCGCCGTCCACGATCCGGAGCTGGAAGGCAAGATCCGGGTCACCGTCATTGCCACCGGGTTCGACGCGGGAAACGAGAGTCGGGATGAGCAGGTGATTCGTCCTGATTTCCGACATTCGGCGCACCATCGTGGGGGCGCCTCGAGTTCGACGAACTCCCATCCTGCGTCTCCCGGACGCCGGGTCGCAGTGGGAGGAGGACAGGACGAAGAGGTGATGCCTCTGCGCCGTCCGCCGGAGCGAGTGGTGGATCGCAGCCGGGTAGGCGAGTTGGATATTCCGACGTTCATTCGTCGGCAGATGGACTGAACCGAAGGGCACATCGCTCCTGCAGGAGAGTCCGCGTGGCGGGCCGGGGGGTGCGACATCGCTCCCCGGCCCGTTCGTGTGTCGGCCCGAAGACGACTAGAAACGGTCAGATATGAATCGATTTCCCATCCTTCCTGCCGGCACCTTCCTGGGGCTGGGAGGACTCGTGGGCCTTGGTTGGCTCCTCCTTGCTCCAACCCTGGACCGTGTTCCCGACGCCGGGACCCTGGAGCCCCTCCACGCCGAAACCGCCGAGCGGATACAGGTCGAACTCCTGGAGTTCGGCCAGACCTTCGGGGGGGTTCTGAACCGGGCCGCCCTGGCGTCCGCTGAGCAGCAGGCCCTCCTCCTGGCCTTCCAGGAACACGCCTCGCCCTCTCGCCTGCGGGTGGGCACCGAGGTGACGTTCCGGTACCTGCGGGGAGAGGAACGCCTCCGGGGAGTGGATGTGGTGGTGAGTCCGGATGAGCTGGTGCGGATGGAGCGGGACGACTTCGGGTGGCGCTCTTCCAAGGTGGAGACCCCGGTCTGGACGGACACCGTCTTCGTGGCCGGCGAGATCACCCGGGATCTCTGGAGCGCCGTGGTCCTGAATCCCGCCCTCGAGGACATGCCCCGGGGGGATCGGGCCCGGGTCATCGATTTCATGGACCGGGTGTTCCAGTGGCAGCTCGACTTCTCCCGGCAGATCCAGTCCGGGGACCGCTATCGCCTGGCTTTCGAACGCCAGGTCCGCCCCGACGGCTCCATGCGGACCGGTCGGATCCTGGCGGCGGAGCTGGTGAATCGAGGGGCGCCTCTTTACGCCATCTGGTTCGATCTCCACGAGGACGGGGAGGGGGGCTACTATGATCTGGAGGGGGAGTCCCTCCGACGGGCCTTCCTCCGGGCTCCCCTGGAGTACCGTCGGATCTCCTCCCGCTTCAACCGGAACCGCTTCCACCCCGTGCTGAACGTGCGTCGTCCCCACATCGGGGTGGACTACGCCGCGGCCACCGGGACGCCTGTCCGGGCCACTTCCGACGGAACGGTGCAGGTCCGGGGCGTGCAGGGCGGCTACGGAAACCTGGTGCAGATCCGTCACGCCAACGGGTACATGACCCGCTACGCCCATCTCAATGGCTTCGCCTCCGACATCCGGGTGGGGAGCCGGGTCCGGCAGGGCCAGGTCATCGGATACGTGGGAATGACGGGGCTGGCCACGGGACCCCACCTCCACTACGAGCTCCACCGGAACGGCAATCCGGTGGACCCGCTCAACATCGACATCCCCTCCGGTGATCCCATTCCGCCGGAGTACCTGGAACGCTGGAGCGGAGAATTGGATGTCCGGTTCGCCCTCCTGGACGCCGCCGATCGCGGTCCCGTGCTCCGGATGGCCCGGTCCGGGGTCGATGCCGAGGGGGGAGACCCGGACGAGGAGGGGGTGGACGGACGGGGCAGCGAGTGATCCCAGGCACGGGGGCTCGCTCCGCCAGGGCTCGCTGGTCTGAGTCGTGGTGACGGGAGGGCTCCTCCTACTCCTTGGGGCTCTGGGGGCGGTCGGGCTCGGCTCGGCCGCCTTCCTCTATCTGAAGCGGGAGCCCGGCGTACCCGACCGTCCCCTTCTCCTGGCGCTTCGCCTTACTGCGTTCGCTCTCCTCCTGGCCCTTCTCCTCGACCCAACCCTCCCCGGGGAGGATCCAGCCACCACGGCGCGGCGCGGCGCGGCGCCCTGGACCCTGTTGGATGCCGACCCCGCCCTTCTGGCTCGAGATGAGGAAGGAAGGGCCCACTGGGAGGAGCTCCTGGACCGGGCCGAGATCCGGTCCGCCGGAGGCGATCGACTGGCCCGGGTGGAGGGAGATCGGCCGGGTGGGGTGGATCTCCCGACCCTCAGGGACTCCGCACCCGACGAACTTCCCGGCGACCCGGGGGCGGCTCTCCTCCGCCTGGCGGAACTGGGTGCCGACTCCCTCCTTCTCCTTTCTCCCCTCCGCCGTCCTCCCGGCCCTCTGGAGGCGGCTCTGGCCCGTCTTCCCGTGCCCGTTCGGGTGGAACGGGTGGGTGGGACGGTCCGCAACGCGGCGCTGGCAGAACTAGACCTCCCTCTCCGGGCCGATCCAGGGGAGTCGGTAGACGGGTCCATCCTCCTGGCGGGGGAGGGGGGTGAGCCAGGCGACTCGGTGGCCGTGGAGCTCCGGCTGGCCGGAGAGGTGGTCTTCCGGGAACTCCGCGGCCTCCCTTCCGCCGGCGCTCCCACCCGGATTCCCTTCTCCCTCGCCCTCCCTCCCGATTCCGGGAACGTCCGGGTGGAGGCCTGGGCGGTCCTGGAAGGGGACCGCTTCCCCGCCGACGACGCTCGGGTCCGGGTGGTGCGGGTGGGGGGGCGGGAAGGAGGGGTGGTCGTGGTTTCCCTCCGTCCCGACTGGGAGCCACGGACCCTCCTCCCGGTGCTGGAGCGGGCCACGGGCCTGGAGGGGGAGGGCTTCCTGCGAGTGGGCCCGGATCGGTTTCTCCCCTTGGTGGCGGGAGACATGCCTCTCACCTCCGCCTCCCTGGACCGGGTGGTGGCCCGGGGACGGGAGGCGGCCCTCCTGGTCCTCCATGGGGCCGAAGGGGAGATTCCTGCGCGAGTGGCGGAGTTGGTTACCAATCACCCCCGGGTCATCCACCTTCCCCACGGACTCTCCGGAGCCCGTCTGGCCGGCGTGGTCACCGGGAACCCCCTTCCGGGAGAGTGGATCGCGGTTTCCGAGCTTCCCCCCTCCCCCCTCTCCCCGTACCTCTCGGGGCGAAGCCTGGGCGGGCTGCCCCCCCTGAGTCGGGTGCTCCCTCCTGCCGAAGTCCCCTCGGGCATCCCCGCCCTGGAACTCCGGGGGAGCGGTGGTGGGGGCGAGGTCCTTCCCGGTCTCCTCCTCCGGGAGGAGGCGGCAGGACGACGGGGAGTGGCCCTGGCCTCGGACTTCTGGCGCTGGGGGGTCCGGGAGGGAGAGGCCCGGGAAGTCTATCGGAATCTCTGGGCAGGGGTGGCTGGGTGGCTCCTGGCGCTGGAGCGGGTGGCGGGGGAGGGACGGATCCGTCCGGAGGCGCCGGTGCTGGAGCGGGGCCGCCTCCAGCCCTGGGAGGCGCCAGGACATGAGGGAGGCGAGGTGGAGGTGCTCTTCCGCCCCTTCGATGGGGACCCGGATGGTCCCATCCTCCGTCGTGATTCAGCGAGGGTCGATGATCGGGGCCGCTTCACCCTCCCGGTCCTCCCCCCGGGTCGCTATCTCTGGGAGGCTCGGGGAGGGGAGGGGCCGGTCTCCTCAGGGGAGGTGGAGGTGGAGGCCTTCCTCGATGCCCTCCTCCGACCCGCAGGGGATGCGGACCGACTCACCTCCCAGGCGGGGACGGGGGTGGAGCCGGCCCTGGCCGCCCCCTCCCGTCGTCCCCTCCGGAGCCACCCCCTCCCCTGGCTTCTCCTGGTGGGAATCCTCTGCGCGGAGTGGGCCCTCCGCCGGCGGGCGGGACTTCGTTAGGATTACGGGGACCCGGAGCCCTTGCATCGCCTGGACCATGCATCGCCTGGACCATGCATCGCCTGTATCCCGCATCGCCCGTGCCCCCTGAACCGACGACCCACTCCTGATATGCGACTGTTCAAGAAGCCGGAAGAGCGCCGCAAGAGCCTCTGGAAGAAGGTGGTGGACCTGGCCCTCACCGACGTCCGGGTGCTGGCCGGCGGGATGGATCATGAATCCCTGGAGGAGCTGGAGGAACGGCTTCTCGCCGCTGACTTCGGGGTGCCCGCCACCCTTCGCCTGGTGGACCATGTGGAGGAGCAGGCCCGACGGGGGAAGATCCGGGGGCCGGGGCAGCTCAAGGTGGCCCTTCGGGAGGAGGTGGCTCGGATCCTTGCCGGCGCCGGTGATGGGGAGCTGGCGGAGAACCCCGGAGACGGCCCCACCGTCTACCTGGTGGTGGGAGTGAACGGGGTGGGTAAGACCACCTCCATCGCCAAGCTGGCCCACTTCCTGGTGCAGCGGGGGAAGTCGGTCCTGGTGGCGGCCGCGGACACCTACCGGGCCGGTGCGGTCCACCAGCTCGAGGAGTGGGCCCACCGCGCTGGTGCAGGTTTCATCCGCGGCCAGGAGCGGGGGGACCCGGCGGCAGTGGCCTTCGACGCGGTGGAAGCGGCCATGGCTCGGAAGGTGGACGTGGTGATCGTAGACACAGCGGGGCGCCTCCATACGAACCAGGGGCTCATGGAGGAGCTTCGGAAGGTGGATCGGGTCATCCGCAGGAAGCTGGAGGGCGCCCCCCACGAAACCCTCATCGTCCTGGACGCCACCGTGGGGCAGAATGCCCTGACCCAGGTCCGGGCCTTCGGCGAAGCAGTGGGGCTGACGGGAATCGTGCTGGCCAAGATGGACTCTTCCGCCCGGGGGGGGATCGTGGTGGCGCTTCAGGAGGAGCATCACCTCCCGGTGAAGATGGTTGGCGTGGGGGAGAAGATGGACGACCTGGAGGGCTTCGACCCCAAGGCCTTCCTGGACGGGGTCTTCGAGGGGGAGGCGTGATGGATCGTCCCCCGCTCGGGCCCTCCGACGGGTCCCCCTGAGGGGCCCGCCGGTCCCATCTCATGGGGTACGCCCACCTCGACCGCCCGGTCCAGTTCCTCAAGGGGGTCGGACCCAAGCGGGCCGACATCTTCAAGAAACTCACCATCGGGACGGCCAGGGATCTGCTCTACCACGTCCCACGGCGCTACGATGACGCGTCCACCATCCTCCCGGTGGCTCGGCTCGAGGTGGGGATGGACGCCACCGCCCTGGGCCGGGTCCGCTCCCGGGGGGTGATCCCCACCCGCTCCCGCCTTCGCATCTTCCAGGCGGTCCTGGAGGACGAGTCCGGGATGATCACCTGTGCCTGGCCCGGGCAACCGTGGCTGGAGCGGAAGATCCGGGAAGGGGACCGGATCCTGGTCACCGGGCCGGTGAAATTCTTCCACGGTCGCCAGCTCCACCCCCGGGAGTTCACCGTGGTTTCCCGGGCGGGGAAGGAGGAAGAAGAGGAGAAGGCACGGGGGTCCGCCGGAGCCATCTTCACCACCTATCCCTCCACCGACGAGATCCCCCAGTGGGTCCTTCGGAGGGTCTTCGAGGAGAACCTGGACTGGCTCCTGGAGCATGCCGGGGAGGAGGAGGTCTTCCCCGCCGAGGTCCTGGATCCACTGGGGCTGCCCGGGATCGCCGAGGCCTTCCGCCGCCTTCACCGACCCGAGACCCTCCAGGCGGCGGAGGAGGGAAGGCGCCGCCTGGCCTTCGACGAACTCTTCTTCCTCCAGCTCATCCACGCCCTGGTCCGGTGGCGGGAGACGGAACGGGAACCGGGGATCCGGTTCCAGAGGACCAACGCCCTCATCCGACCCCTCCACGAGTCCCTCCCCTTCCGCCTCACCGGTGCCCAGGTCAGGGTTCTCCAGGAGATCTACGAGGACATGACCTCTCCCCGGCGGATGACCCGGTTCCTCCAGGGGGATGTGGGGGCGGGGAAGACGCTGGTGGCCCTCTTCGCCATGCTCCTGGCGGTGGAGAGCGGCCATCAGGCCGCCCTCATGGCCCCCACCGAGCTACTGGCGGAGCAGCACGCCCTGAAGATCCGTTCCATGGTGGAAGAGTTGGAGCTACCCGTCGCCCTCCTCACCGGAAGTCTGGATGCCCGGGCGAGGGCCGAGACCCTGGAGGGGCTTCGGGAGGGGCGGATTCCCCTGGTGGTCGGGACCCACGCCCTCATCCAGGAGGGGGTGGTCTTCCGGCAACTGGGACTGGCGGTGGTGGATGAACAGCACCGCTTCGGGGTTCGGCAGCGGATGGCCCTGGGGGACCGGGCCTCCGGCGCGCCGGCGGGGAAGGGTGCGGATGGTGCCAGGGGGAAGGGGAGCGACCCGCTCCCCCGACCGGATGTCCTGGTCATGTCCGCCACCCCCATCCCCCGGTCCCTCGCTCTCACCCTCTATGGGGATCTGGACCTCTCCCTCCTGGACGAACTCCCCCCGGGACGGACCCCGGTGACCACACTCCTCCGTCGTCCCGAGCAGCGGGACGAGGTATACGCCGGGTTGGAAAAGGAGCTGGCCGCCGGGCGCCAGGGATACATCGTCTACCCCCTTGTGGAGGAGTCGGAGAAATCAGACCTGCGGGCCGCCACCCAGGAGCATGCCCGCCTCTCCCAGGAGGTCTTTCCCCACCGCCGGGTGGGACTCCTCCATGGGAAGCTCTCCGGCGAGGAGAAGGAAGGGGTGATGAAGGCCTTTCGGGAAGGGGAACTGGACCTCCTGGTGGCCACCACGGTGGTGGAGGTGGGGATCGACGTTTCCAACGCCACAGTCATGGTCATCGAGCACGCGGAGCGTTTCGGTCTGAGCCAACTGCACCAGCTTCGGGGCCGTGTGGGACGTGGGGCGGAGCGCTCCTGGTGCATCCTGGTGGCAGAGGGTGGGGATGTGGCCCGGGAGCGCCTCCAGGTCCTCGCCGGCACCACCGACGGCTTCGAGATCGCCCGTCAGGATCTCCGCCTTAGGGGTCAGGGGGACCTCTTCGGGGCCCAGCAGCACGGCCGGGATCCCCTCCTCCGCTTCGCCGACCTCTCCCGGGACGAGGCGCTCCTGCTGGAGGCCCGGACCCTGGCCCGCAAGGTGGTGGAGTCGGACCCGGAACTGGAGGCTCCGGCCCACGAGGCGATCCGGCGGCATCTGGAGCTTCGCCACCGGGAGCGCCTCGAGATGTGGAAGGTGGGGTGAGCCCTGCCTGGCCGCCCTTCCCCGGGGCATTGCACACTCCCCGGCTGGAGCCGACCTTGTTCCCCAACCGGTCCTGCGGCGCCTCTGTCCTCCGATCCCCGCCGCCCGGGCCGTCCAGGGGCCGGCCAGGGGCCGCCCCCGGCCGCCACAGGCCCTCCCGTCCGCCCACACCCATCACCCCCGGAATCGGAAGCCCATTCCATGTCCCACGAGAACACCCCCGACTACTACTCCGTCCTGCAGGTGAGCCCCCACGCCGACGGGGACACCATCGAGCGGGTCTTCAGGCTCCTGGCCAAGCGATTCCATCCGGACAACGGGGAGAGCGGAGATTCCGACCGATTCAGCCAGGTGGTGGAGGCATTCCGGGTCCTCTCCGACCCGGAAAAGCGGGCCGCGTACGACGCCCACTACCAGGAGATCCAGCAGGTCCGCTGGAAGGTCTTCGACCAGGAGTCGGCCCAGGATGACGTGGCGGCGGATCGCCAGCTCCGGGGCGCCATCCTTTCGGTCCTCTATTCGGCCCGCCGGAACGATGTGGACCGCCCGGGGGTGGGAATCGTGGACCTGGAGCAGCTTCTGGGCACGCCCGAGGCCCATATGAAGTTCCACCTCTGGTACCTCCGGGAACACGGGTGGCTTCAGCGTCTGGACAACGGAACCCTGGCCATCACCGCCGACGGGGTGGACCGGGTCATGGAGATGGGCGGGCCGGACGCCCCTCACCTCCTCGGGCCCGGGAGTCCTCCCTCTCCGGAGGAGCCTGGCTCCAGGGGAGAGGCGTCCGACCCGGGACCTGGTGACGCGCCCCACCCAGCGCCCGACCAGGGTCATGGAGGCTGGGGCGCCTCCTGAGCCTGCCGCCGGCCATCCCATGAATCCCCTGCCCTCAGTCCCTCACCTGAGTCCCTCCCCTGAATCCCTCGTTCCCGACGAAAACGAAATGAGCCGTACACACCTTATCGAGGTCAAGGATCTCTCCCGCCATGCCGAGGCCACCGTCACCGTGGCCGGGTGGGTGGAAACCGTCCGGATCCATGGCCGGGTCGCCTTCGTGGTGATCCGGGACGGGACGGGGCTCCTCCAGTGCGTGGTGGTGAAGAAGGAGGTGGACGAGGCCACCTGGGAAGCGGCCACCGGGGTCACCCAGGAATCCACGGTGGAGCTCACCGGCTCGGTGAAGCCCGACGACCGGGCCCCGGGGGGGAACGAGCTCCTGGTGTCGACCCTCTCCGTGGTGGGCCCTGCGGAGGAGTACCCCATCCAGCCCAAGGAACACGGGGTGGAGTTCCTCATGGACCACCGCCACCTCTGGCTCCGTTCCTCGGCGCAGCGGGCGGGGCTCCGGGTCCGGTCCGAGGTCATGCAGGCGGTCCACGACTTCTACTACGATCGGGGGTTCACACGTATCGATACCCCCATCCTCACCGGGGCCATCGGCGAGTCGGCGGGGACCCTCTTCTCCACGGACTACTTCGGGGACACGGCCTACCTGGCCCAGACGGGGCAGCTCTACGTGGAGGCGGCCTGTCCCGCCTTCCGGAAGGTCTACTGCTTCGGACCCACCTTTCGGGCCGAGAAGTCCAAGACTCGGCGCCACCTCACCGAGTTCTGGATGGTGGAGCCGGAGGTGGCCTTCGCCGACTCCGACGCGAACATGCGCCTCCAGGAGGAATTCGTGAGCTACCTGGTGGAGCGGGCCCTGGAGCGGTGCGCCCCGGAGCTGGAGACCCTGGAGCGGGACACCTCGGTGCTGGAGCGGATTCGACCGCCCTTTCCCCGGGTTTCCTATACCGAGGCGGTGGAGCGGCTCCAGGCAAAGGGGAGCGGAATCGAGTGGGGGAGGGACCTGGGGGGCGCCGACGAGACCCTCCTGGCGGAGGAGCACCACCTTCCACTTTTCGTCTACAACTACCCCAAGGAGGCGAAGGCCTTCTACATGAAGGAGAACCCTGACGACCCCCGCACCGTCCTCTGCAACGACCTCCTGGCGCCGGAGGGATACGGGGAGATCATCGGCGGGAGCCAGCGCGAGGACGACCTGGATCGTCTCCTCCACCGGATCCGGGAGGAGGATCTCCCGGAGGAAGCCTACAACTGGTACCTGGACCTCCGGCGCTACGGCACCTTCGTCCACTCCGGATTCGGCCTGGGGATCGAGCGCACCGTGGCCTGGATCACCGGGCGTCCCCACGTCCGGGAGATGATCCCCTTCCCCCGCCTCATGAACCGGCTCACGCCATGAGGGCAGAGGGAAGCCGCCTGGTGGTGGACATGCGGGACCGACGCCCCGTGTGGATGATGCCCGGCTGGGCGCTGGAGGAGCTGGAGGCGGCCCTTCCCGAGGAGTGGGAACTCTTCGTGGCCAAGAGCTTCGCCGACGGGTCCGGCGATGGGAGCGGGGTTGCGTCGGAGGAGGTCCTGGAGGCGGTGGCGGGGGCCCGCTTCTACCTGGGCTTCGGCATCGCCCCCGAGATCCTTCGGGCCGGGGCGGAAAGCCTGGAGTGGGTCCACAGCGGGGCCGCCGGGGTGGGGAGCTCCCTCCACCCCGAGATGCTCCGGAGCCGGGTCCGCTTCACCAACTCTGCCGGGATCCATGGCCCGCCCATGGCGGAGACGGCGGTGGGGATGCTCTTCCACTTCTTCCGGGGGCTGGACTTCGCGGTGGCGGCCCAGCGGGAGGGGCGTTGGGACAACGCGCCCTTCCTGGAGGCCGACACCCCGGTGCGGGAATTGGGCTCGTCCACGGTGGGGATCCTGGGGTACGGTGGCGTGGGGAAGGAGGTGGCCCAAAGGGTTCGGGCGCTGGGCGGGCGGGTGCTCGGGCTCCGAAGGAACCATCCCCCGGACGGCCTTCCGGTGGCGCCTTCGGGCCTCCCCATGGATGACCTGGGGGTGGAACTCCTCCATGGAGACGAGGGACTGGACCGGCTCCTTCAGGAGAGCCACGCCCTGGTGGTCACCGCCCCGGACACCCCCGAGACCCGGGGGGTCCTTTCCCGGGAGCGGATCCGGGCCCTACCCCGGGGCGCCGTGGTCCTGAACCTGGCCCGGGGCCGCCTGGTGGACGAAGAGGCCCTCCTGGAGGCCCTCACCGACGGCCACCTCCGGGGAGCGGGACTGGACGTCTTCAGCACGGAGCCTCTTCCCTCGGAGAGCCCCTTCTGGCGCCTCCCCAACGTCCTCATCACCCCCCACGTCTCGGCGGTCACCCGGGGGTTCTGGCGGCGGGAGATGGACCTGATCCTGGAGAACCTCCGGCGGATCCTGGCGGATCCGGAGGCCCCCCTCCGGAACGAGGTGGATCGGAGCGCGGGGTACTGAGGGCGGACCGGGCCCACAGCCCAAGCAGGTCCCAGTCGCAGGTCCCGGCGTCGGCGTCGGGCCGGGCTATTCCCCGCTCGTGCCTGCGTCTCCTTCCCCCGCCTTGACCTCGTCCCAGAGCCGGTCCAACGCCTCCAGGGAACTCCCCGGGAGGGCCACGCCCTGGTCCCGGGCCCGGGCTTCCAGCGCCTCGAACCTCCGGCGAAATTTTGCGTTGGCCCCCTCCAGCGCCGGGACGGCGTGGGTCCCGGCCAGGCGCGCCACGTTCACCACCGAGAAGAGGAGGTCCCCCAGTTCCTCGGCCAGGCGCTCTGGATCTCCATCGTCCAGCGCCTCCGCCACTTCCTCCACCTCCTCCCGGACCTTCTCCAGGGCCCCTCGGGGGTTCTCCCAGTCGAACCCCACGCCGGCCACCCTTTCCTGGATGCGGTGGGCCCGGAGGAGGGGATCCAGTCCCCGGGCCAGCCCGTCCAGGGTGCCGGAGCCAGGGGCCGCAGACGACCCTTCCCCCCCTCCGGCCCCGCCCCGGGCCTCCCCCTGCCGGGCCTCCCCCTGCCGGGCCTCCCGCTCCCGGGCCTTGATCGCCTCCCAGGATTCCTTTTCCCCCAGCCCGAAGAGGTGGGGGTGACGCCGGATCATCTTCTCCTCCAGCCCCCGGACCACCTCCTCCCGGGAGAAGGACCCCTCCTCCTCTCCAACGACCACCTGGAATGCCAGGTTCAGGAGGAGGTCCCCCAGTTCGTCCCTCAGGGCCACAGGATCCCCGTCGTGGATGGCGTCCACCGCCTCGTGGGTCTCCTCCAGGAGGTGGGGCACCAGGGAGCGGGCGGTCTGCTTCCGGTCCCAGGGGCAGTGGGTCCGAAGATACTGGACCAGGGCCAGGGCCCGGTCCAGGACGCCCTCCACCGGAGGGAAGGGGCCGGCGTCGGCAATGTCGCCGGGAGAGGGGGGTGATGGGGGAGGGGAGGAGGGCACGGGAGTGGGGAAGAAGGTGAGGCGGCCTTGCTGCGAGGGTATTTTCTCGCATCTTTCAAGGTCTATGTCAATGACGAGGGATCCCTTCGCCCGGGCCTGGATCGAGATCCGCGGAGCCGCGGTTCGCCGGAATCTCCGGGGGATCCGGGACGCTGTGTCTCCGGAGGTTGCCGTTCTCCCCATGGTGAAGGCCAATGCCTACGGGCTGGGGGTGGCTGGGGCCTTGGAAGCCCTGGAGCCGGAGGGGCCCTGGGGCTGGGGGGTGGCAACGGTAGAGGAGGGCGAGGAGCTCCGAGCGCTGGGGGTGTCCCGCCCGGTGGTGGTCTTTGCGCCGGTCCCTCCGTCCCTGGCGGCCCGGGCGGTGGAGGCGGAGTTGACCCTGGGTGTCTCGGCGCTGGGGCTCCTGGAGCGGCTTCGGGCGGAGGCGAAAGCCCGGGAGAAGCCGGTGGCGATCCATGTGGAGGTGGATACGGGGATGGGGCGGGCGGGATTGCCCTGGGACCGGGCCCGGGAATGGGGTCCCCGGGTGGCGGAACTCACCGGAGACGAATGGGTGCGGTGGGAGGGGTGCTTTACCCATTTCCACTCCGCCGACGAGGGGAGGGGAGCCGGGGGGCCGGACTCCATGACCCGGCAGGCGGACCGGTTCCGTCAGGTCATGGAAGAACTCTCTCTTTCCTGGGAGGGACCGATCCTCCCCCACCTGGGGAACTCGGCGGCGGCCCTCCGGCGTCCGGATCTGGTGGGAAGGGCGGTGCGCCCTGGGATCCATCTCTACGGGGGTCGTGCCGGGAAGGAGCTTCCCGCCCCGGAGCCGGCCGTGTCGGTGCGGGCTCGGGTGGCGCTGGTGAGGGAGGTGCCTGAGGGTACCACGGTGGGATACGGGGCCACCTACCGGGCCCAGGGCCCCGAGCGATGGGCCACCCTGACCATCGGGTACGGGGACGGGCTGCCCCGGAGTCTTTCCAATCGGGGGGTGGCCCTCCTTCACGGGCAGCGGGTTCCCATGGTGGGACGGATCAGTATGGACATGACGGTGGTAGACATCACCGGCATCCCCCGGGTTCGCCCCGGCGATGTGGCCACCCTCCTGGGAGAGGATGGGGAGGAGCGGATCACGGTGGAGGAGATGGCCATGGAGGCGGGTACCATCAACTATGAGATCTTCACCGGGTTCACCCCGCGGCTGCCCCGTGTCTGGATTCCCGGGGATGACGGGTGAGGGAGACCCTTCTGGCCCGGGCCCGGGAGGCCCGTGAACGGGCCTATGCCCCCTACTCCCGCTTCCAGGTGGGAGCGGCGCTGGAGGCCCAGGATGGAACGGTCTTCCTGGGGTGCAATGTGGAGAACGCCTCCTACGGACTCACCGTGTGCGCCGAGCGGGTGGCGGTGGGAAACGCGGTGGCGGCGGGGCACCGGAGTTTCCGCCGTCTGGCCCTCAGCACCCGGGCTCCCCGCCCCACCCCCCCCTGCGGCGCCTGCCGGCAGGTGCTGGCGGAGTTCGCACCGGAACTGGAGATCGTCTCCGAGGCCCTCCCCGTCGATGAGGCGGCTCCTCGGGAGCCGGAGGGACCGACGACAGGGGATAGGGCGCATCGGAAAGGAACGATGGGTGGGACGAAAGGGGAGATGGGTGATGCTTCCCCTCCAACCCGTCCCCTCCGCGCAGAATGGCGGCTCGATGAACTCCTCCCGCACCGCTTCCGAATGGAGCGGGACGGCGAGGTTCCTGAACATATTCTGGGAAGGACGGACGGGTGAAGCGACTACGGATCACGGGAGCGGGACTTCTCGCCTCCCTCATCCTTCTGGCGGGATGCACCGAGGAGGTCCCCACTTCGCCGGACCCCGGGCTCATCCCCGTGGAGGCGGAGACCTTTGAGGTGCTCCTTCCCTTCGAGACCTTCGCCACCGCGTTCCGGGTGGATCGGGGCTTCGGGGTCGCCGGCGATCTGGCCACTGTATTCGTGGCCTCCGAATGGCTGGAGGAACTCACCGCTCGCCCCCTCTTTCGGTTCCTCGACTTCCCGGCCTCGGTGGGTGTGATCCCTCCCGGAGCCACGGTGGCTGAGCCCGACTCGAGCTATGTGCCGGTGGGTGGACGCCTTGTCCTCCTCTTCGACACCCTGCGGGTGGACGGGTCGGCACCCTTCGACCTTCAGCTCTCCACCGTCTCCGAAAGCTGGGATCCCCCCACCGCCACCTGGACCCACGCGGTGGATACCCTGGGCGACCGGCGGGCGTGGTCCACTCCGGGCGGGGGGCCTTTGACGCCCCTGGCTTCGGCTCCCTGGACCCCCTCCGAGGGGGATTCGGTGATCCTGCAGCTGGACTCCCTCACCCTCCGGGAGTGGCGGGATGCCGACAGTTCGGGGCAGGGCCTGGTCCTCTCCACCGCTACCGATGGAAGCCGTCTCCGACTCCGGAGTCTGAGTCTCCAGATGGATGTCCGCTCGGAGGTGAATCCGGACACGGTGATCCGGGTCCAGCCTTCAAGCCGGGAATTCACCACGATCTACACCCCCACCCCGGAGTTCGGGGAAGGAGTGCTTCCAGTTGGGGGTGCGCCCTCCCATCGGAGTAGCTTCCGACTGGAGTTGCCGACCACGGTGGAGGCCACCGGACCGATCTGCCGCGGGGCCGCCACCTGTCCGGTCCGGCTCACGGCCGACCGGGTGGTCTTTGCCGCACTCCAGCTCACCTCCATCCCCACCGAGCCCGCGGCGCTGGCACCTGCGGACACCATCACCCTGGATCTCCGGCCGGTGCTGGCGGAGGATCTTCTTCCCCGGTCTCCCCTGGGTCCCCCGCTCCGAACCCAAGGGGTGCGGGTAGCCCCCAGTTGGTTCGCGCCCGGGGGGAGTGCCTCGTTCGAGATCGCCGTCACCCGGTATCTCAGGGATGTCCTACGCGGCGAGGATTCCCGGGGCAACCCCGTTTCCGGGGTCCTCTCCTTCCTGACCCTTCCGGAGCCTGCCGCACTGGGGGTGGCCACCTTCGCCGGGCCGGGAGTCGAGGGACGACCCCGCCTCCGGATCATCCTCACGGTTTCCGAGGGAGTCAGTCTACCATGATCCGGATCGCTGCTTTCCCGACCCGGGCAGCCCCCGGGGCGCTCCTCGCGCCCTTGGTCCTGGCCGCCACCGCCTTCCTGGTCTCACCGGTTCCCGGCGCGGCCCAGTCCCTCCTCTCGGCGTCGGGGCTGGGTATTCCCGTGGAGGCGCCCGATGGTCGTTCCCGGATGCTGGGGAGCGTAGGGGTGGCCCTCTCCGGTTCCGCCCTTCTCCCCAATGATCCAGCATCGGCGGGATGGTCCATCCTCCCGGGGATCGTGGTGTCGGGGCAGGCGGGGGGGGAGACCTTCCAGGACGGGGGCACCGCCTATCAGTCCCGCTTCCCTTTCCTGGGCATCGTCTACCCGTACGGAAGACAGGTCTATTCCCTCAGCTTCTCCGGTACCTTCAGCCAGGAGTGGGATGTCGAGGTCGACCGGGTCCTGGAACTGGCCGGCGAACCGGTGGGGGCCGTGGACCGCTTTGAGGGCCGCGGAGGTGTTTCCGCAGCCCGCTTCGGGGTGGCCCGACGCCTGGCGGAGGATCGGGTTTCGGTGGGAGCGAACATCGGGAGCCACCTGGGTTCGGTGGAGCGTCGCTTCAGCCGGGAGTTGAACCTCGATGACGTGGGTACCGAGGTGGAACCCTTCGAACTCGAGGGGATCTGGCGTTCCGCCGGTCTCACCGCCGCCGCGGGGGCCCACTGGGACGTGACGCCCCTTGTCCGGCTGGGTGGGTCTGTGACCTGGTCCGAGGATCTCCGCCTGGATCCCACCGCCGACACCGAGGGAGAGGTGCAGCGGGTCCCCATGCCCCTGGAGCTTCGGGGCGGCCTCTTCGCCACCCTCACCCCGGGGCTGGGGCTGGCTGCGTCCATCTACCGGGCAGACTGGTCCGAGACCGCCGAGGCCCTGGGCGATACGGAAGCCCCGGGAATGGTCTGGCAGTGGGGCACGGGGCTGGAGTGGGCCGGTACCACCGTGCTGGGCAGACAAATCCCGCTGGCCGCCGGCTACCGGAGTCGGGATCTCCCCTTCTCGTTCCTGGGATCCGCAGCCCGGGAGAGCGCCTTCACAGGGGGGATCGGAATCCATCTGGCGGACGCCGAGACCACGCCCATGGCCCGGCTCCACGTGGGGTTCGAGGTGGGGACCCGCACCGCTGGTGATCTGGAGGAGGACTTCTGGCGCACCACCTTCACCCTCCGGCTCTCCGGACGGTAGAGGTTTCCCATGCAGGTGGCCTTCCGGACGTTCGGATGCAAGGCAAACCAGTACGACTCCGATCGGATGCGCCAGGAGCTGGAGGCCCGGGGCGCTGAAACGGTCGAGGACTGGGGGAGGGCCCGCCTCTGTGTGGTCAACACCTGCACCGTGACCAATCAGGCCGACGCCGAGGCTCGACGCTTCATTCGCAGGCTTCGTCGGGAGAACCCCGGGATCCAGGTGGTGGTGGCCGGATGCTCTGCGGCGCTCCGTGGAGAGGAGTACCGGAAGATGCCTGGGGTCGCCGCGGTGGTGGAGGGCCATGACCCCGTGGCGGTGGCGGCGGCCGCCGGGGTGGAGCCGCCTCCCCTGGTCCAGCTTGGCACGCGACAGACGCTGGACGCCATGGACCGGGAGCCGGTGGGAGGCGAGATCCTTCTTCGTCGGGAAGGCGCCACCCGGGGGTGGCTGAAGATCCAGGACGGATGTGATCGGAAGTGCTCCTTCTGCGCCACCCGTCTGGCTCGAGGAGAGAGCCGATCCCGCACACCGGAGGACGTGGTCCGGGAGGCTGGCGCCCTGGCCGGTACCCACCCGGAGCTGGTCCTGACTGGGATCCACATTGGCCACTACGGGATGGATCTGGAGAAACCTTCCTCACTCTCCCGCCTGCTGGCGATTCTACTGGAACGGGTGCCCGACGTCCGCTTTCGGCTGGGGAGCATCGAGGCCACCGAGGTGGACGACCTCCTTCTGGAACTCCTGGCCGGCTCCGGGGGACGGGTGGCTCCCCACCTCCACATGCCCCTGCAGAGCGGCGCCGACCCGGTGCTCCGGAGGATGCGGCGGTGGCACACTCGTGAGATGTATCGGATCCGAGCCCTGGAGATCGCCGAGGTCGTTCCGGTGCTTGGGCTTGGCGCCGATATCATCACCGGGTTTCCCGGCGAGACCGGCGCCGATCACCGGGAAACGGCGCGCCTCGTGGAGGAACTCCCCTTCACCTACCTCCACGTCTTTCCGTTCTCGCCCCGGGAGGGGACGCCGGCGGCCGCTCTCCACCGGGAGATGCCCGTGCCCCAGAGAGTGGCCGGGGAGCGCGCCCGCGAACTCCGGGAACGGGCGCAGGCAAAGGGAAAGGCGTACCTTGGATCCCGGGCGGGATCCTGGACGGAGGTCACCCTGGAGGCTCGGGGGCGCCTGGGCCTCACCGGGGACTACCTTCGCCTCCCGGTCCTGCCCTCGACCGGGGGGGCGGAGCGGTCCGACCCCGCGCTACGGGACATCACCCGACTCCACCGGGCCCGACTGGTTCCCAGGGGGGACGATCTGGCTATTGATCTGACCCATCCCCCCGCCTTCAATTAGAGGCATGACGGTGAACACGGATTCGAAGCGGCGCGCGTACGTCGAGACGTACGGCTGCCAGATGAACATTTCCGACGGGGAGCTCATGCAGGGCATCCTCGCCGCGGAAGGATACGAGCTCGTCTCCTCCCCCGAGGAGGCGGACGTGATCCTGGTGAACACCTGTGCCATCCGGGATCACGCCGAACGGCGGGTCCTGGGCCGCGTCTCCCAGCTCAACGGGATCCGGAAGGAGCGCCCCGACCTCGTCCTCGGGGTCACCGGGTGCATGGCGCAGCGGATGGGGACCTCCCTTCTGGAGCAGGCGCCCTATGTGGACCTGGTCCTGGGCCCCGACGCCTACCGCTCCCTCCCGGAGCAGCTTCGCCGGGTTCGCCAGGGCGAGGCCCCGGAGGGAGCTCGGACTGACGGCGCCGCTGGGGTGGGAGCCCCGGCCCCGGAGCGGAGGATCGCCGCCGGGTCCGGCGTGCACGCCCGTCCCGCCTCCCGCCGCGGGCCGGGCCGGAACGCCCTGCGGGGAGGGAAGGGGCGGATCCAACTGGCGGTACTGGAACTGGACCCCCGGGAGAACTATGAGGGGCTCGAGCAGCGCCGAAGCTCTCAGGCCTCGGCGTGGATCCCGATCCAGCGGGGGTGCGACCACCGCTGCACCTACTGCATCGTTCCCTACGTCCGTGGGCCGGAGAAGAATCGCGCCCTGACCGAGATCCTGGACGAGGTCCGGGGGCTGGCCGAGGGGGGAATCACCGAAGTGACCCTCCTGGGGCAGACGGTGAATTCCTGGGTGCATGATGGCGCCGCCTTCCCCCGCCTCCTCCGGGAGGTGGCCCGGGTGGACGGGATCCAGAGGGTTCGCTTCACCTCCCCCCACCCCAACGACGTGACCCCCGAGCTGGTGGAGGTCATGGCCACCGAGCCTGCGGTGTGTGAGCACCTCCACCTCCCGGCCCAGTCCGGCAATGACCGCATGCTCAAGCGGATGGTCCGGCGCTACACCGTGGAGAGCTTCCTGGAGAAGGTGGAAATGGTTCGGGAGGGAATTCCCGACATCGCTCTCTCCACGGATATCATCGTCGCCTTCCCGGGCGAGACGGAGGCCGAGTTCCGGGACACCCTGGAGCTCATGCGCACGGTCTGCTTCGACGAGGCCTACACCTACCGATTCTCTCCCCGGGAGGGGACCCCGGCCACGCGCCTTCCCCCCGAGGAGTCCATCTCCGACGCCGAGGCCCAGGCCCGGCTGGAGGAGCTCATTGAGGTGGCCCGGGGGATCCAGGGCGAGATCAATGCGTCGGAGGTGGGACGGGTGGAGGAGATACTGGTGGAGAAGGAGGCCCGGGATCCGGGCCATCTCCTGGGCAGGACCCGGCGGAACAAGGTGGTTGCCTTTCCCGACGCCGAGGCTGGGGAAGGGGGCTGGCGGCCCGGCGAGCTCCGGCGGGTGGAACTCACCGGGACCACTGGAGCGACCTTCCGGGGGCGGTGCGTGGTTTCGGCGGCGCTGGCGGGGTCGGCGTGATCCGGGGCGCCGGGATTGTGGGTGTGACCCTCATCCTGGTGCTGGTCATGCTCTTCACCCGCTGGAACGGCACCGAGCGGGTGACCCTGGACCTGGGACTCTGGATCTTCTACCGGGTGCCCCTGGTGTATGTGGCCTTCGGCGGGGTCCTCATGGGGATGCTGGTGATGCTCCTGGCCAACGTCCATGCCGACCTGAGGGTGCGCCGCTTCCTTCGGGATCGTCTTGCGGAGGAGGGCCGGGAGGAGCAGGAGCGGATCGACCGATACCAGCGGGATCTCTTCCGACTGGAGCCGGAGGACGATACCGAGGAGACGGCCGGAGGCCCCACCGCTGAGAAACCCGTGATCTGACCCCATGCTTCCCCCACCTGCGCACCGCGCAGATCCGGAGGGGAGGCGGCGCTGATCGCCCGCCTTCCCCCGGTGACCCGGGTGGCGCTGGCCTATGGGGCCGGCGCATCCCTCCCCCAGGCCGGAGTCCCCTCGGAACCGGCCCTCCTCCTTCTCCTCCTGGCCCTGCCCCTGGCGCTATGGTGGCGCCCCCCGACCCTGGTAAGGGCTCTGGCGAGAGCTCCGGTGAGACCACCGAGGTCCCCTGGGATCTCCGCCGGGATGATGTTCCCAGGCACCTCCCCCGACAGGTCCCTGGATCGACTCCTGGGCCGTCTTCCACATCGTGTCCCGCCCCTCCCCCCGGCGCTTCTCCTCCTCCTGGGAGTGATGGCCGGTGTGGTGGCAGGGGAGTCGGCGGTGCGAGGGGCGGCCCGGGACTGTCGTCTCCATCTTCCCACCTCCGCCGAGGTGGAGGTCACCGGACGCTTCCTGGGACGGCCCGCACCGGCCCGTGGGGTTCCTTTCCACGTGGAGGCCGGACTCCCGGGGGGATGCACGGGCACGGTCCGGGCCATCTGGCCGGGGGATCACCCCGTTCCGCCCACCGGTGCCCGGATCCATCTCCCCGCTCGGTGGGAGGGAAGGGGCTTCCCTGAGGCGGGACGTGGCGAGTGGGCCGGGCGGCTCCGGCTCCATCCCGGAGGGAGTTCAGTGCGGGCCTCCCCGGCGAACCCGGGAGGGCCACCGCCGCCGGGGGGCGCCGGGGTGCTGGGGGGGGAGCCCCCTCCCCACCCTGTGCTGGAGTCGGGGCCCCGGGAATGGGCCCTGGCCCTCAGGGGGCGGATCCTGGACCGGGTGGGGGTCCTCTGGCCCCAGCGCGCCCCCATGGTAGAGGCCCTGGTCATGGCCCGGCGGGAACACCTGGACCCAGACCTCCGGGCCGCCTTCGGGCTGTCGGGAACGGCGCATCTCCTGGCCATATCCGGGTTTCACGTGGGCGTGGTGGCGGGGCTCCTCCTGGCGTTCCTCCGCTTGGCCGGACTCCACCCCCGGCGTTCGGCCCTCTTCGCTGCCCTGGGGGCCTGGGGGTATGTGCTCTCCATCGGGGCTCCGGACGCCGCGCTCCGGGCGTCGGTCCTCCTCTCCCTCCTGGCCCTGGCGCGGATCCGGGGGCGTCCCGCCTTCTCGGTGGGGACGCTCTCCACCGCCTTCCTGGGGCTCCTGGTTGTGGATCCAGGGGCCCTTCGCTCGGTGGGGTTCCAACTCTCCTTCGCCGGGACCCTGGGGCTCGTGACCCTGCGGGGCCCCATGGAGGCGTGGGTGGATCGGGGGTGGCGCCGGTTGGGCCGGACGCCGCCCCGCCGACGCCCCGGGGCCGGGACCGGGGAGCGGTGGCTCCGGGGGAGTTCCGAGGGGCTCGTGGCCGGCATCGCCGCCACTCTTCCCACGCTCCCCTTCCTGGCGTGGCATTTCGACCGGATCTCGCTTGTGGGGATCCCCGCCACCCTGGCCATCGCGCCCTGGATCTCCCTGGCCATTCCCGGGATCGGGGCGGCGCTGGCCGTCTCCCTCGTCTCTCTCCCGGCCGCTGGATTCCTTGCGGGAGGGGTGGACCTCCTCCTGGCGGGGGTGGAGGCCATGGTTCTCTGGACCGCCCACCTTCCAGGGGCGGCTTTCTGGGTTTCCCGGGCGGGGCTGATGGGTGCGGGGGTGGGGGGAGGGCTGGCGTGGTGGATCCTCCGGCGCTGGACCGCAGGGCGGATCCGGCCGAGGGTCCGGACCGCCATCGCCACCCTGGCGGGGATCGTCGGGGTCCTCCTTGCCCCCCTGGCACCGGGCCCTGCGACCCTGGACCTCCATCTCATCGACGTGGGCCAGGGGGACGCCCTGGCGCTGCGCCTTCCCGACGGGGGTTGGGTCGCCGTGGACGCCGGTCCCCGCAGTGCCGGGTGGGACGCCGGGGCGCGCCGCGTGGTTCCCTACCTCCGCCGGGAGGGGGTGCGACGGCTGGAGGCCCTGGTCCTGAGCCATCCCCACCTGGATCACATCGGAGGAGCCCCGGCCCTTCTCCGGGAGTTCCCCGTTCGGGGCGTGCTGGATCCTGCCCATCCCGTCCCCTCCCGCCCCTACCTGGAACTCCAGGAGAAGGCCCGGGATCGGGGCGTGTCCTGGTGGCCCGCCCGGGAGGGGCAAGTCCTCCGGCGACGGGGCGTGGAGATCCGGGTCCTGCACCCCGACCCCTCCGCCCCACCCCTCCATCGAGGGGAACCCCTCTTCGGTGACGGCTCCCTGCCGGCCACCCTGGACGCCAACGACCTCTCCGTGGTCCTCCTGGTGAGCTTCGGGGAGGCCCACCTCCTCCTCACCGGGGACGCCTACGCCTGGGTGGAGGAGGCCATCCTCCCCCACCTCCCGCCCCTGACCGTTCTGAAGCTCGGGCACCATGGGAGCCGGACCTCCACCTCTGCTTCCCTCCTGGAGGCCGTGCGCCCCCGCTGGGCTCTCATCCCCGTGGGGGACGGGAACCGCTATGGACATCCCCATCCCGAGGTGGAGGAGCGTCTGGAGCGGGTCGGGGCACGGGTCCTGCGAACCGATCGGGACGGATCGGTTCGGCTTCGGATTCGCCCCGATGGACGGGTATCGGTCAGGACCGGGCGGTAGTTCCCCCTGGAAGGAGGCCCGGGCCTTCCTTCCACGGCGCCCGCCCGGCTACGTTGAAGGGTGTGCCGTGGGGGCCGGATCCGGCCCCGCTCCCCTGAACCAGGAAGGACGGGATCCGATGAACGAGACCCACATCGTCACCATCGAGCGCCACATCATCGAGGAGGAGCGGAAGCACCCCGGGGCCCGGGGTGCCTTCAGCAACATCCTCTCCGACATGGCGCTGGCGGCCAAGGTCATCTCCCGTGAGGTGAACATGGCAGGGCTCATGGACATCCTCGGTCAGGCGGGCCACCGGAACGTGCAGGAGGAGGAGGTCCAGAAGCTGGACGTCTTCGCCCAGGATGTCATCTACCGGGCCATGGATCACACCGGCCATCTCTGCTGCATGGGCTCGGAGGAGGTGGAGGAATTGCTCCCCATTCCGGAGAAGTTTCCCGCCGGGGACTATGTCCTCCTCTTCGACCCCCTGGACGGTTCCTCCAACATTGATGTGAATGTCTCCATCGGTACCATCTTCGCCATTTTCCGGAAGGTCTCGGGAGCGGAGCGGGGGGCGCTGGAGGATTGCATCCAGCCCGGACGGAAGCAGTTGGCCGCCGGGTACGTGGTCTACGGCTCCAGCACCATGATGGTCTACACCACCGGGAATGGGGTCCACGGCTTCACCCTGGATCCCTCCATCGGGGAGTTCATCCTGAGCCACCCCAACATCCGGATCCCCGAGCCTCCGGCCCGTTCCTATTCGGTGAACGAGGCATACTACTCCCGATGGAGCCCCCCCATGCAGAAGCTGGTGGACCACCTGAAGGGTCGGGACGGATCGCCGGGTTCTGGCGGGTTTTCCTCCCGCTATGTGGGGTCGCTGGTGGCGGATTTCCATCGGACGCTCCTCCGGGGCGGGCTCTTCATGTATCCCGGGGACAGCGTCAATCCCGAGGGAAAGCTCCGCCTGGTGTATGAGGCCAACCCCCTGGCCTTCATTGCTGAGCAGGCAGGCGGTCGGGCCACGGATGGGGAGCAGGAGATCCTGGATGTCCAGCCGCAGGGACTCCACCAGCGAACGCCCCTCTTCATCGGAGCCCGGTCCCTGGTGGACATGGCCCACGAGCAACTGAAGGGCCATGGGTCCTGATCGAGGCCCTGATCGAGGCCCTGATCGGGGATGGAGGCCGCCGAAGGCCTCCTCGTCGAAGGAGACCCGGCGTCTCCTGTCCGTCTTCCTGGCTCTCATTCTCCTGGGCTGCGGGACCACCGACCCCACCCCCCGGGGCGTGGTCCAGGGGATCGTGCTGGTGGAGGGGAACGCCCTCACAGGAGTGACGGTGGAACTCACCGGTCCGCTGAACCGGACCGCCACCACCGATTTCAGTGGCCGCTTCCTCTTCGATGGCGTTCCTGCCGGAGCCTACGTGGTCTCGGTACGTGGGGTGCCCCTGGACGCCGCCTTCCCGGCCACCTCCCGCTCCGCTGTGGTCTCCGAGGGGGGGAGCGTCATCGTGGACTTCCAGGGGAGCTTCATCCGCACGGCCTCCATCTCGGGGTCGGTGACCTCTGGAGGACGGGGAGTGGGAGGAGTAGAAGTGAACCTGCGGGGAGCGGCCACCGCAGCCACCCAGACCGACGGCACGGGAGCCTTCGCCTTTCCGGGGCTCCGATCCGGGTCCTACGAGGTGGAGATCACCGGGATTCCCCCCTTCCTCAGCTTCCCCAGTACCCGCACCACGGTGGAACTCTCTACGGGCCAGGATCACGTGGTCTCCTTCGATGGCCGCCCCGAGATCACCGCCACCGCGGTGATCCGCTCCCTTTCCCGCCGTCTTCCGTCGGGGGAGACCCAGGCGGTGGACCCCGGCAATGTCCGGGGTCAGATCGAGGTCACCGTGACCCTGGACAAGGGAGAGGATTCGCCCGACTCGGTCCTGGTGCTGCTGGGAGGGGAGGTGGTGGGCAAACAGACCTTCCGCCAGGGGGTGGGGGCTCCCGAAGAACCGGACGCCCCATCCTCGGCTCCGGTGGACCTCGTCTTCCTGGTGAACACCGCGGAGTTCGACCCTGCCACGGGACAGCCCCGGGTCCTGAACGGAGAGCGAAACCTCACCGTCCTCCTCGCCACCCGGGAGGGGGGGCCTGAGGCCTGGACCGCCTCGGTACCGGTGGTCCTCCGCAACCTGGACACCTTCACCGCCCGAGCAGCAGAGGGGAGCCGCGGGCCTGAAGAGGATCTGGAGGGCCGGCGCTGGTGGGGGGGGGACCTGTCCGTCCATCTTCTTCCCGTGATCTACTCCCCGGGGCGGGCGGTGACCTCGGCGGTGGTGGAGTTCCGGTCGCCGGAGGTCGGGGAGGTGGCCCGGGTCACCGTCTTGGGCCAGGCGCCCTTCCTGGCCACCTTTCCTGAGGCGCCCGGCGCTCCCGGCTCCCTGGCTGGGTATCAGACCACGGCCCCGGCGGGGGATGAAGTCCGGGTGGTTTCGTCCCGCTACGCCGACGGAGGTCTTCTCCCGGGCCTCCCCATCTCCCTGGCTGCCGGCCTGCGCGTGGACCTGGTTCCCCCGGTCTCGGCCGCTTTCGCTCTCCCACGTCCCTCCGGGTCCGTGGAATGCTGCCTTCAGAACTGGGTTGGGTCTGACTTCCCGTTCGTCCTGGGGTTGGAGGAGTTGGAGGATGAGGGGGTAGGTAGGGCCCGTGCCACCTTCCATGTGGGAGAGGCGGGGCTCACCGACGAGGAGGTGGCAGAGCGCCCGGCGGTTGTCCGTGGGGGGCAGCTCCCGGCGACGACGGGAAATGCGGCCTATCGTGCCGTTGCCGTCCTCTCCGATGCGCTGGAAAATCGTCGGGTGATCCCCCTGACCCCTTCCGATGGAAATCCACTGGCCAACACCCGGGGAGCGGTCTTCGGCGTGGACCGTACACCGCCGATGGTGATGCTGGACTCCGACGGCGCGGGGCTGGGGGCCACCGCCATCAATCCCCCCGCCGGAAGCCAGTGGGTCCTGATGGCCGAATCCGGAGAGAGCGGACTGGGCTCCAGCCCGGCGCGGGTGACGGTTCGGCTCCAGGCTCCGGGGGTCGAAGGAGAGGCAGGCTGCCTGTTTCCGGGCTCCGGGCCCTGCGAGCCCGTGGCGAGCACGCTGGTACGAAATGTCCCTTCCTCCCCGCCGGGGTACCTCACCCTTCGGGCCCGGGTGGTGGATCGGGGGGGGAACCGCTCGGATCCGCTGGAAGCTCGAGTCCTCCGGGACGTCCTTCCTCCCCATGTGACCCCTCCCTCCCTCCCTGCGGCGCTGGAAGGGGGGCAGATCCGTTCCTTCGCCGCCACGGCCGAGGATGACGTGGACCTCCATCTGGGCCAGGTGGGAATTCGATTCAGCGACGGCTCGGGGCCGACCCTCCCCTTCGTCGCTCCGGACACCCTGGGCCGTCCCTTCAGCGGAGAACTGACCACCGAGGCGGGGTTCTCTGTGCGCTTTCCCTTCGTGAAGGGGGTCGAGTCAGCTCCCGACGGAGTCCCGGACGGCACCCTTCGACCGGCGGCAGCCGTGGTGGCCCAGGCAGTGGACGCGGCGGGAAATCGCGCCGAGGCCGCTACCTCCCTTCCGAGCCCGGGGGCCTTCCTTCTACAGGGCTTCGGGCCGGAGGCGCGAGAGGACGACGCTGTCCGGCGCTGGGAACTGGAGGCCTCGGCCCAGGAGGTCTGCCGGGAGGATGGAGGGTGTGGCGGCGCCGTTCCCGGAACCCTCACCCTAACGGGACGGGCACGGGGGGCGGCTGGCGTCTTCTCCCGTCCCTTCGAGGCCGTCCATCTCCTGGCTCGGGTGGACGGGATCCATCGCTGGATGGGGACGGTGACCCTGGCCGATATGGCAGAGGTGGGACCCGGCGCCGAGGGAAGGGAGTGGCGCTGGGAGCTGGCATGGACCCCACCCCGGGACCTGCCCTCCGGTGCCGTCCGGCTGGTGATGGTAGGGGTGGATCGAGAGGGGATGGCCCTCCTCTCGCCGGAGGTGACGGAGGTGGTGGTGGTCACTGCGCCCTGAGCCGGAGGATTGGACTCTCCAAGCCCGTGCCTCGCCCCGTCAGGCCATCAGGGTCGCCACCTCGGCGTCGAACGCCGCCAGCAGCGTCCCCTTCTCGTCCCAGGGAAGGAAGGCCGACTCGAATCCCATCCGCGCCACCTTCGTGAGTTCCTCCCAGGTGAAGCCCAGGTGCTCCGCTGCCCGGAGGTACTCGTCCACCAGCGTTACCCCGGACATGAGCCGGTTGTCGGTGCAGAGGGTGAGCCGGATTCCCTGGTCGAAGTAGCGCCGAAGTGGATGTGCTCCGAAGGTGGGCGCCACCCGGGTCTGGACGTTGCAGGTCAGGCAGATCTCCAGGGGGACCTGGAAGTCCCGGACCCAGCTCTCCAGTGCCGGATCCTCCTGGAGGCGGGTGCCGTGGCCGATGCGGTTGGCCCCGCAGCGGTGGATCGCCTGGTGGATGGAGGAGGGACCCCACGCCTCTCCGGCATGGATGGTGACGGCCAGGTTGGCATCCCTGGCTCGCTGGAACGCCTCCCGGTGGGCTTCAGCGGGATATCCCGCCTCCCCCCCGGCCAGGTCGAAGGCCACCACTCCTCGCCCCTGGAAGGCCACCGCCAGCTCCGCCAACTCGGTGGAGACCACTGGGTCCATGGTCCGGATCCCGCAGATGATTAGGTTCCCCCGGATCCCCGTAGCGGCCTCGGCAGCCCGGAGGCCCCGGAGCGGGGCGTCCACCGCCTCCTCCAGGGTGAGTCCCTCCCGGGTATGAAGGACCGGGGAATACCGGATCTCCACGTACCGGACCCCCTCGGCGGCGTGGTCCTCCCCCAGTTCCCTGGTGATCCGTTCCAGCGCCGGGGCGGATTGCATCACCGATAGGGTGGTCTCGAAGCGAGCCAGATACTGGGTGAGGTCGGCGTCATCATCGGCGCGCATGGCCCTCCGGAGGGTCTCCGGATCCCAGGCGGGAAGGGGCTTCCCTTTCTCTTTGGCCAGTTCCAGCAGGGTCTCTGGTCGCAGGCTCCCATCCAGGTGGACGTGGAGCTCCGCCCGGGGAAGGGCGCGGAGGCGCCGGATCTGATGCTCTATCTCGGGTCCGTCCGGGGGGACCGTAAGGGGGGGCGCCAAGGAAACGTTTCGGGCGGAGTCCGCCCCATCCCCCTGGTCCGTCCCCCTCAGCATCCCGGAGGATTCACCAGCGAGGCCAGCCCACGTTCGGCGTCCACAAGGGGGGCGGTATAGTTTCCGGAGAAGCAGGCGTCACAGAAGGGTCCGAAGTCCTCCACGCACTCCAGCATCCCCTCCAGGGAGAGGTAGCCCAGGGAGTCCACGCCCAGGAGCGCCCGGATCTCCTCCACCGAGTGGGCGGAGCCCACGAGCTCCTCCTTGGAGGGCATGTCGATCCCGTAGAAGCAGGGGTTGGTCACCGGGGGCGACGCGATGCGGAAGTGCACCTCCTTGGCTCCGGCGGCCCGGAGGAATTTCACCAGCGAGGTGGAGGTGGTCCCCCTCACCAGGGAATCGTCCACCACCACCACCCGGCGATCCTTCACCACTTCCCGCACCGGATTGTACTTCATCCGGGCGCCGAAATCCCGGTCCGCCTGGGAGGGCTTGATGAAGGTCCGCCCCACGTAGTGATTCCGGAGGAGGCCCAGCTCATATGGGATTCCGCTCTCCTCGGCGTACCCCAGGGCCGCCGAGTTCGCGGAGTCGGGAACGGCGAAGACGCAGTCCGCCTCCGCCGGATGTTCCACGGCCAGACGCCGTCCGAAGGCCCGTCGGGAGCGGTCCACGCTGACCCCCCACAGGCGAGAGTCCGGCCGGGCAAAGTAGACCAGCTCGAAGACGCAGGGCGCCTGACGGGGCGCCGGGGGAAGGCTCCGGAGGCGCTCCACCTTGGGCCCCCGGATACGGAGGACCTCGCCGGGCTCGATGTCGCGGATGAATTCCGCGTCGATGATGTCCAGGGCGCAGGTCTCCGACGCCACAATGTGCCCGGACCCCAGCCGCCCCAGGACCAGCGGTCGGAAGCCCCGGGGATCCACGGCTGCGTAGAGGGTGTCCCCCACGGTGATGACCAGGGAGAAGGCCCCCTCCAGGTGGGTGAGGGCGTCATCAATCTGAGCCTCCACCGAATCGTGGCGGGAGCGGGCGATGAGGTGGACCATCACCTCCGAATCGGAGGTGGTCTGGAAGAGCGCACCCTCCTCCACCAGGCGGTTCCGGAGCTCGTTGCCGTTGGTGAGGTTCCCGTTGTGGGCGATGGCCAGGTCCCCCTGGGCATAGCGCACCACGATGGGCTGGGCGTTCTGGATCCGGCTCCCGCCTGCGGTGGAGTAGCGGACATGGCCCAGTGCCGTGTCCCCGGGAAGTTGGTTCAGGTCGTCGGCGCTGAAGATGTCCGCCACCAGCCCCAGCCCCTTTCGTACCCGGGCCGTGCCGTCGGCGTCCACGGCGCAGATCCCCCCCGACTCCTGTCCCCGGTGCTGAAGGGCGTAGAGACCAAGGAAGGTGAGTTCGGCCGCGGCGGGAACCCCTGAGACTCCGAACACCCCGCACTCCTCCCGGGGGAGGGGGTCCAGCTCCGAGGTGAGGATGTCCCGGGCTTGACCGGCCCGCGCCCCGATGTCGGGTTCTTCGGCTTCGGTTTCCGGTTGGGCGGAAGGCCTCACTACCGGCAGATGCAGCGTCCTGTCGGGTACCCTCAAAACTCCTCCTGGACTCCGGCCTCGGGGGCCGGCTCCGTGCGTTCCATGAGGGCGGGGAGGGTGCCGAAGTACCGCTCCGCCAGCGCACTCATCTCGATCTGTAGGCTACCACGGGGCGTCCTCATCGAGAAGGCCCCATCGGGCGCGGTCACGTGACCCAGCACCCGGACCGGGATCCCGAAACCCCGCGCAGCTTCCAGCACATCCGCCTCATCCTCGGGGGCGCAGGAGACCACCACCCGCCCCGTGGTCTCGCCGAAGAAGAGGGCCACCGGCGCCAGCCGGTCGTGGAGTTCCACATCCACGCCGAAAGCCTGACTCCCGTCGCCCAGTGCCGATTCCAGCAGGGCGAAGGCCAGCCCCCCCTCGGCGCAGTCGTGGGCCGAGCGGATGAGCCCCCGTTGGATCAGCCCCAGCACTCCGTGCTGGAGTCGACGTTCCGCCAGAAGGTCCACCACCGGCGGCTTCCCCGCCACCATCCCCTGGGTGCGGTAGAGATACTCCGAGCCGCCGATTTCCTCCCGGTTCTCCCCCAGGAGGAGGATCACGTCCCCCTGGGCCTGGAAGGCGGAGGAGGTGGCGTGGGCTTCCACGTCGTCCAGGATCCCCACCATCCCGATCACCGGGGTCGGGTAGATGGCCACCCCGTCGGTCTCGTTGAAGAGGGAGACGTTTCCGCCCGTCACCGGCGTCTCGAAGAGGGAGCAGGCCTCGGCCATCCCCAGCACGGCTTCCCGGAGCTGGTGGTAGATGTGGGGCTTCAGCGGGTTTCCGAAGTTCAGGTTATTGGTCACCGCCGTGGGGAGAGCCCCGGCGCACACCACGTTCCGGGCCGCTTCCGCCACCGCCGCCTTCGCTCCCTCCCGGGGGTCCAGCCAGCAGTAGCGTCCGTTGCAGTCGGTGGTGGCGGCGATTCCCTTCTTCGTCCCCCTCAGACGGATCACCCCGGCGTCCCCACCGGGACGGATCACCGTCCCGGTCCGGACGGTGGTGTCGTACTGCTCGTAGATCCACCGCTTCGAGGTCAGATTCGGGGATCCCAGGAGCTCCAGGAAGATCGGAGTCAGGTCTCCCTCCGGCTCCAGGAAGGAGGAGAGATCCATCTCCCGGGCCGCCTTCACCTCCTCCCCCTCGATTCCCTCCCGCTCGTACGTGGGGCACCCGTCGGTGAGGGGGAGAGCGGGGATGTCCGCCACCACCGCCCCATGTTCCAGGATGCGGAAGCGGCCGTCGTCGGTGACCTCTCCCACCGGCTCCGCCTCCAACTCCCACTTCTCCAGGATCTTCCGGACTTCATGTTCCTTCCCACGCTCCGCCACCACCAGCATCCGCTCCTGGGACTCGGAGAGGAGGATCTCGTAGGGTGTCATCCCCTCCTCCCGGACGGGGACGTCGGCCATTTCCAGCACCACGCCACTCCCTCCGCGCCCCGCCATCTCCGACGCCGAGGAGGTGAGGCCGGCGGCCCCCATGTCCTGGATTCCCACGATATGGCCGCTCCGGATGAGCTCCAGCGAGGCCTCCAGGAGGAGCTTCTCGGTGAAGGGGTCCCCCACCTGTACCCGGGGCCGGCTGGCCTCGTCGGCATCCTCGGAAAGCTCCTCCGAGGCGAACGTCGCCCCATGGATCCCGTCCCGGCCGGTGCGGGCGCCCACCGCCATGAGGGTGTTCCCCACTCCGGTGGCCTCCCCCAGGATGAGTTCTTCCCGCTTCATGAGGCCGATGGCCATGGCGTTCACCAGTGGGTTTCCCTCGTAGGCCCGGTCGAAGAAGACCTCGCCCCCGATGTTGGGGATCCCCACGCAGTTCCCGTAGTCACCGATTCCCTTCACCACCCCGGCCAGGAGGTAGCGCACCCGCCCCGAGTCCAGGTCTCCGAACCGAAGGGAGTCCAGCACCGCGATGGGCCGGGCCCCCATGGTGAAGATGTCCCGGAGGATCCCCCCCACCCCGGTGGCGGCGCCCTGGTAGGGTTCCACCGCGGAAGGGTGGTTGTGGGACTCGATCTTGAAGGCGATGGCCAGCCCGTCCCCCACGTCGATGACCCCGGCGTTCTCTCCCGGCCCCTGGATCACCCAGGGCGCCTCGGTGGGGAGGAGGCGGAGGAGTCGCTTGGAGTTCTTGTATCCGCAGTGCTCCGACCACATGGCGGAGAAGATCCCCAGTTCCGTGAAGGTGGGCGTCCGGCCCAGGATCCCCAGGACCCGCTCGTATTCCTCTTCGGAGAGGCCGTGCTCCGCCACCAGCTCCGGGGTGATCTCGGGATCGCCCTGTCGGGGCTGGGGAATGTCCGTCACTTCCGTCACCGGGGTCATGCTGCCGCTCCCTGAAGGTGCGCTCTGAGTGAGGTGAAGAGCCCCGTGCCGTCGGTGGAGCCCAGGATGTCCTCCACCGCCCGTTCCGGGTGGGGCATCATCCCCAGGACGTTGCGGGTTTCGTTGAGGATTCCGGCGATGTGGTGGGCCGAGCCGTTGGGGTTGGCCTCGGGGCTCAGGGCCCCCTTTGGGGTGCAGTATCGGAAGACGATCCGGTCCTCCCCCTCCAGCTCCGCCAGCGTCTCCGGGGTGGCGTGGTAGTTCCCATCCCCATGGGCGATGGGGATCTGGAGGACCCGCCCCTTCTCATAGGTCGAGGTGAAAGGGGTCCGGGTGGTCTCCACCCGGATATGGACCGGAAAGCTCCGGAAGCGGAGGCTCTCGTTCCGGAGGAGGGCGCCGGGGAGAAGACCGGCCTCGCACAGGACCTGGAATCCGTTGCAGATCCCCACCACCGGCCCTCCGGCCCGGGCGAACTCCCCAACCGCTTCCAGGATGGGGGAGAAGCGGGCGATGGCTCCGGGCCGGAGGTAGTCCCCATAGGAGAAACCGCCGGGGATCATCACCGCATCCACGTCGCCCAGCTCCCGGTCCCGGTGCCACCGGAACTCGGGTTCGAAGCCGCCCAGGGTCTTGAGCGCCTGGTAGCAGTCGTAGTCACAGTTGGAGCCGGGAAAGGTCAGGACGGCCACCTTCATCCTTCACCCCCTCCGGCGGTTCCGACGTCAGAGGTCCGAACCCCGCCGCCGGCCGGATCGGGCCGGTCTCCCGACCCGGCGCCGTCCCCCTCGGGAACCTCGCCGGAGCCTGCAACCGTCACCTCGAAGTCCTCGGTTACCGGATTCGCCAGGAGCTTCCGGCACATCTCCTCCACCCGCTCCCGGGCCTCGGATTCCGAGGCGGCATCCACCTCCAGGTCCATGACCTTCCCTACCCGGACCTCGGCCACGCCGGGGTAGCCCAGGGACTCCAGGGCGTGATGGATGGCCTTCCCCTGGGGATCCAGGAGGCCGGGACGGGGCTTCACGCGGACTTCCATCTGAAATCGCTTCAACGTTCGTTCTCCGGGGGGTTCGGATCGGTGTCGTGAACGGGGTCGAGGGTGTCGTACTTCTCCGGGGCGATCTCCCCGTAGTCCAGTTCCCGTACCTCCGCCTGGCCGTCGTCCTCCTCCACGTCCAGGAGCGGGTCCTGGTCGGGAAGGCGTTCCAAGAGGCCCAGGACGAAGGAGCGGATCACTCCCTGGGCCGTGTAGAGGACCAGGAAGGGGAAGATGAAGTATTCCGGTACGGTGAGGGCCGCAACGGCGGAGACCCCCAGGAAGATGCTCATGAGGATTCCCCGGAGGCTCCGGATGTCCACCCGGGGGACCAGCTGGTAGGGGACGTGGCTCACCATGAGGACGGCGATCCCCACCATGAGCATGGCCACCCGCTCCATGGAGGGAAGACCACCGGTGAGGGCGGCCACCCCCGGAGCGGTGAAGAAAGGGTGGATGGTGGCCAGGATCATCCCGGCGGTGGGGGAGGGAAGGCCGTGGAAGGCCCGCTTCGCCTCGCCTCCCTGCTCCACGTTGAACCGGGCCAGGCGCACCACCACCGCCGTCACGTAGACGAAGGAGAGGATCCAGCTCCAGGGCTGATCCGCCAGGAAGAGGTGGTAAAGGATGAAGGCCGGGGCCACCCCGAAGGAGATGGCGTCCACCAGGGAATCCAGCTCCGCCCCAAAGCGCGTCCCGGTCCGGGTGAAGCGGGCGATCCGGCCGTCCAGCATGTCCAGCACGGCGGCGATGACGATACACCACGCCGCCCAGTCGAAGTCTCCTCTCGAGGCCGCCACAATGGCGTAGAGCCCGAAGAAGAGGTTTCCCAGGGTGAAGGCCGAGGGGAGGATGATGATCCCTCGCTGCAGTCCCGCTCGGGGGCTGGGCAGTCCGGGCCGTTTCGGGGTGGGGATCATGGACCCTACCCCCCCGGAGAGGTGGGGGCTGGAAAGGCCGGGGGACGGTACTCGTCCAGCTCCTGCCCCGTGAGGCGACGGAAGATCTCCAGGTATCGGGCCGTGGCCGCCTCCACCACCCCCCCCGGGAGGGGCGGCGGGGGCGGGGCGTGGTCCCAGTCCGGGAGTGAATCCAGAAAATCCCGGACGGGCTGCTTGTCCAGCGAGGGCGGATTCGTCCCGGGCCGATAGCTTTCCAGGGGCCAGTAGCGGGAGGAATCCGGGGTGAGGACCTCGTCGATGAGGACCAGGCGCCCCTGGGGGTCCACCCCGAATTCGAACTTGGTGTCCGCCAGGACGATGCCCCGCTCCCGGGCCACCCGGGATCCGGCGTCGTAGATGGCCAGGGACAGCGCCCGCAGCGCCTCGGCCCGGGTCCTTCCCAACCGGTCCACCACCCCCTGGAAGGGAATGTTCTCGTCGTGGCCACTCACCGCCTTGGTGGCGGGGGAGAAGAGGGGCTCGGCGAGCCGGTCCGCCTCCTGGAGCCCCGACGGGAGGGGCTCTCCGGCCAGCGTGCCCGCGTCCACGTACTCCCTCCAGGCCGATCCCGACAGGTAGCCCCGGACCACACATTCCACCGGAAGGGGCTCGGTGCGGCGCACCAGTAGGGCCCTCCGTTCCCAGTGGGGGGCCAGCGCCGGATCCCGGAGCGCCGGGACCCGTGCGCGGATCTCCTCTGGGCGGGCGGCCACGGCGTGGTGGAGGAGGGGCGGCCTCCCTTCGCTCCCATCTTCTCCAGCCTCCCCACCCCCCAGGAGCTCCGGGAGCCGGTCCAGCCACCATGCCGTCAGGAGGGTGAGGACCTCGCCCTTCCGGGGGACCGGCTCCTCCATGACGACGTCGAAGGCCGAGACCCGGTCCGACGCCACCATGAGAAGGAGGCCCTCCCCCGCCTCGTACATCTCCCGGACCTTCCCCCGATGGAGAAGGGGAAGGGGGAGGGTCGAGGCCCGGAGGGCCCCAGTAGCGGAGGGACCGTCAGGAGGGGTCATGGAGTGACGGGCGCGAAGGGAGTCGGAATGGCCGTCACCGGCGCGGGACGCTGCGGCGATTGGTGAGGCGAGGGCGGAGGAAGGGGAGCCATGGGGGTCAGACCCGGACTTCTGGGGGGCGGACCCGGGCGTCGGCATCATCGCCCAGGCGGGTCACCACGGGCTCCACCCAATCCGAAAGGAAGGCATCCACCTGTTCCGGTGCCCGCCCCACAAAGCGTCGAGCGTCCAGGAGGGCCTCCACACCGTCCCGATCCAACCCGAAGGCGGGATCCGAGGCGATTCGCTCCACCAGGTCGGCATCCTCACCCTCTTTCATCCGACCTGCGGCGGCCAGCGCGTGGCGGCGGATCCGCTCGTGGAGCTCCTGCCGGTCGCCCCCGGCCCGCACCGCTTGCATCAGGATGGTCTCGGTGGCCATGAAGGGAAGGTGTTCGTGGAGGTTTCGGCGGACCACCGCCGGGTGGACCCGGAGATCCGAGGCCACATTCTCGTAGAGAACGAGGGCCCCGTCCACCGTCAGGTACGCATCGGGGATGGAGAGGCGCCGGTTTGCCGAGTCGTCCAGGCTCCGTTCCAGCCACTGGGTGGCGGCCGTCTGGGCCGGATCCTGGAAGAGAGTGATGGCGTGACGCCCCAGGGCGCACATCCGCTCCGCGCGCATCGGGTTTCGCTTGTAGGGCATGGCGGAGGAGCCGATCTGCTCCTCCTCGAAGGGCTCCTCCACTTCCCGGAGGTGCGCCAGAAGACGGAGGTCATTCCCGAATCGGGAGATGGAAGCTCCCAGCCCCGCCACCGTCCCCAGGAGGGCTGCGTCCACCTTCCGGGGGTAGGTCTGCCCGCTTACCCCGTAGTTCTTGGGGAACCCCATCTTCTGTCCTACCCGCCGGTCCAGTTCCTCCACCTTCCCATGGTCCCCCTGGAAGAGCTCCAGGAAGGACGCCTGTGTCCCGGTGGTTCCCCGTACCCCCCGGAAGCGAAGTGTCTCAAGGCGGAACTCCATCTCCTCCAGGTCCAGGAGGAGGTCCTGGATCCAGAGGGTGGCCCGCTTCCCCACCGTAGTGGGCTGTGCGGGCTGGAAGTGGGTGTACCCCAGGGTGGGGAGCTCCCGGTAGGTGTGGGCGAAGCCTGCCAGCGCCCGGACGCACCGGACCACCCGGGCCCTCAGGAGGAGAAGGGCGTCCCGGTGGAGGATGAGGTCCGTGTTGTCCCCGATGAAGGCCGAGGTGGCTCCCAGGTGGAGGATCCCCTTCGCCGCCGGGGCCACATCTCCGAAGAGGTGGACGTGGGCCATGACGTCGTGGCGAAACCGGCGCTCGTACTCGGCGGCCTGCACCAGGTCCAGGTCATCCAGCCCCGCCTCCATCTCCCGGAGGGCCTCCTCGGGGATGGGGAGCCCCAGCTCCCGCTGGGCTGTGGCCAGGGCCAGCCAGAGCCGGCGCCAGGTGCCGAAGCGGTGGGCCGGCGAGAAGATCCGCTGCATCTCTCTCGAGGCGTAGCGCTCTGAGAGGGGGTGGGAGTATCGCTCCTGTGCCTGTTCCGTCACCTGCGCTCCAATGAAGGGGTCCTCGGGGAATGGCTCATGGGGATCGATGGGAATCGCTCAGGGGGTGCGTTCGGGTGACGTGGGTCAGCGGCCCATGACGAAGTCCCGGGCCACCAGGCCCCGGTTCCGTTCGAAATAGAGGCGGACCCGGGATCCTGCGGGGATCTGTCCCAGCGCCTGGGCCAGGTCGTCGGCCCCCCGGATCCCCCGGTTGTTCAGTCCCACGATGACGTCCCCCGGTCGGAGTCCCAGGATCTGCTGGGTGGCGGGTGCGATGTCCACCACCAGTGCGCCTTCCTCGCTGGTCACGCCCTGCTCGTCCCGAATCGCCGGGGTCAGGGTCACCACCTGCAGGTCCCGGAGGACCGTGATCCGTTCCGCCAGCTGGGAGGGGAACTCCTCCGCCCGGAGGGCAAGGGGGGATCGCCGTCCCTCCACCCCCACCCGAAGCTCATCCCCGGCCCGAAGATCGAGAAGGAGGGCCTCGAAGTCGAGGGGGGTGGTGAGGCGCCGTTCGTTCAGCTCGAGGATCCGATCTCCCTCCCGGATCCCGGCCCGCTCGGCGGGGGAGCCTGGCGTGACCCGGCTGGCCCGCACCCCCCGGGTTCGCCCGAACTCGTCGGCGTCCACCGGTTCTACGTCCATCCCCGACCATGCCCGCCGGACCCGGCCGTGCTGGATCAGGTCGTCGGCGATGCGGAGGACCCGTTCGATGGGGATGGCGAAGCCCATCCCCTCGCTCCCGCCGCCCCGGGAGAAGATGGAGGCGTTCATCCCGATGACCTCGCCCAGGGCGTTCACCAACGGACCCCCTGAGTTCCCGGGGTTGATGGCTGCATCGGTCTGGATCATTCCCAGGTAGAACCCCCGCTCCTCCCCCGACGCCACGATGTGGCGTCCCAGGGCAGAGACCACCCCCACGGTGACGGTGGGCTCGGGGTTGGAGAGGAGGTTCCCGAAGGGGTTCCCGAAGGCCAGGGTCCACTCTCCGATGAGGAGGTCGTCGGAGCGTCCCACGGGGACCACCGGGAGGTCCGCCAACTCCACCTGCAGCACCGCCACGTCGGTGGCTTCGTCGGTGCCCACCAGTCGCGCCTCGGCGTCCCGGCCGTCGGGGAGGGAGACGAGGATCCGCTCCGCCCCCCGCACCACGTGGTCGTTGGTGAGGATCACCCCGGACGCGTCCACGATGAACCCCGAGCCCAGCGACGGAACCCGTCGGGTGGCGGTCCGCCCCGAGGGGGGACCGAAGAAGAAGAAGTCGTCCCAGAAGGGGTCCCGGACCTGGACCTGCTGGGTCCTGAGGACGTTCACCGCCACCACTCCCGGGGAGACCCGGGCCGCCGCCGTCACCACCGCAGTGGTGCGGGAGGCATCCAGGTCCTGGGCGGAGGCCGACGTGGCCCCCGTACCCGCGGCCCCCGCAAGGGCCGTACCCGCGGCCCCCGCAAGGGCGCCCTCCCGGCGGGGAGGGAGGAGGGCCGTCAGCCCCGGGGACCCGGACCCGGAGGTCCGGAGGTCACCGGGGGCGGAGGCGGAGGCGGGTGCGGAGGCGGGAGACTCGGTGTCCGGGGAGGGGGGACTCCCCTCCCCGCTCAAGGCAACGGCATCGGATGCAGGGGCCCCTTCCCCGGTGTCGGGGGCACAGCCCGACAGCAGGAGGAGGGCCAGGGTTGAGAGGGCCAGAGCCGAAAGGGCCAGAGCCGTGGGGCCGGAGCGACGCACGGAGGATGAGCGATGGGGCATGAAAGCCTCCAAGGCGGATCGGGAACCTGAGGTCGGGCTCAGAGGGCTCGACCCAAACCTTCCCAGTCCGAAAGGAAGGTCGCCAGCCCACTTTCCGTGAGGGGATGATGCATGAGCTGGTAAAGGACCTTGGGGGGGAGGGTGGCCACGTCCGCTCCCACCTTCATGGCCTCCAGGACATGCCGGGGGTGCCGCAGGGAGGCGGCCAGGATCTCCGTATCGTAGCCGTAGGTGTCGTAGAGGTCTCGGATCTCCGCCAGGACCTCCATCCCGTCATGCCCCACGTCGTCCAGGCGGCCCACGAAGGGGGAGATGTAGGTGGCTCCGGCCTTGGCGGCCAGGAGGGCCTGCACCGCGGAGAAGCAGAGGGTGACGTTGGTTCGGATCTCCCGGTCCGAAAGGGTCCGACACGCCCGCAGGCCCGCCTCGGTGAGGGGAACCTTCACCACGATGTTCTCGTGGAGGGCGGCCAGCTTCTCCCCCTCCGTCACCATCCCCTCGGTATCGGTGGCCACCACCTCCGCGGAGATGGGACCGTCCACCAGCCGACTGATCTCCATGAAGACCTCCACCGGCTCCCGATCTCCCGCCGACTTTGCAAGGAGGGAGGGGTTGGTGGTGACGCCATCGATGAGACGGGCCTCCGCCGCCCGGCGGATTTCGTCCAGGTCGGCCGTGTCCAGGAAGATCTTCATTCGGTTCCGGTGCTCCGTTGTCGGGTTGGGGGTCGCGGGGGATCCCGGTCCTGGGGAAGTTCGGGACCCCCATTCCAAGATGCCGATGGATACTCCACCCGAGCCAGAAAGAGCCCTTCGGGCGGAGCCGGGGGAGAGGTGACCAGCGACGTCTCCGGGTTCATGAGGAGCTCGGCCATCTCCTCCAGCGGCCGCCCTCCACGGGCTACCTCGATCATGGTTCCCACCAGATACCGGACCATGTGGTGGAGATACCGATTCGCGGAGATGGTGAACCGGACGCCCATGGCCTCCAGGTGGGGGGCCGCCTGGCCTGCCCCTTGGGCCTCGTCCGGGTGGAGGCTCCCGTTCTCCGGGATCGGTCCGCCTTCCAGTTCTCCCATGGCGGAGCCGATCCACGGGCTCCATCCGGCGGCGTCCACCCGGCACCGCTCCCCCCGCTCCGGTTGCCCAGCCTTGGCGAAGTTCCGGAAGGACCGATCCCCGGGGATGAGGGCCGCCGCCTTGGTCAGCAGCTCCGGATCCAGCCGTTCTCCATCCAGGGGCCAGCACGCGCCCCGGAGGAAGGGGGAACGGACCCGCCGCTGGAGCCCCACCTGGTAGACGTAGCTGCGGCGAATGGCGTGGTATCGGGGGTGGAAGGCCTCCGGGACCTGTCGCACCTCTTCCACCCAGATGCTCCGGGGGAGGAGAGCGTTCAGCGCCCGCCGGAGCTCCGGCGCTTCCCAGCGGGGAGGGAGCTTCACCGTGGCCACCTGGCCGGCGGCGTGGACCCCCCGGTCCGTCCTTCCCGAACCCACCACGGGCCGCCGCACTCCGGTGAGGCGTTTCAGCACACCCTCCAGGGCACCCTGTACCGTGGGTTGCTCCCGCTGGAGCTGCCAGCCGTGGAAGGGACCCCCGTCGTAATGGAGGATCAGGGCGAATCGCTTCATGCCGGGGTGGGTCACCCGGGAAAAGGTACCTCGGGGGGAGGGGGTGTCAAGCGGGAAAAGCGGGCTCCCTGGCCCCCCCTCTCCCTCGATTCCCGCCCCCAGGTCCGGAAGGCAGGGGTGACGTTGACCGTGCCCCTGCCCCTGACTAGCGTGGAGCCGATTCCACGCCCCTTGTCCCAGCCCTGATCAGGCCAATCCCGGACGTTGGAGTTCGGGGAAAGGAACGCCCTGATGGACCTCGGTACCCTCATCGCGAAGGTCGCATCACGACAGGATCTGGATGTGGAGGAGGCGGAGGCCGCCTTTACCCGGATCATGGCCGGAGAGGCCACCCCGGTGCAGATCGCCGCCCTCCTGGTGGGGCTCCGGACCAAGGGGCATGCCCCCACGGAGATCGCCGGCGGAGTGAAGGCCCTCCGGGCGGCCATGGTTCCCGTGGTGGACACCGGGGCAGGCCCGCTGGTGGACACCTGCGGCACGGGAGGGGGGAGCGTCACCACCTTCAACATCTCCACCGCGGCGGCCCTGGTGGCCGCGGCAGCCGGTGTCCGGGTGGCGAAACACGGGAATCGCTCCTTTACCTCCCGGAGTGGAAGCGCCGACGTCCTGGAGGCGCTGGGGGTGGAGATCCAGCTCTCGCCCGAGGCCATGTCCCGGGTCCTGGCGGACGCAGGGATCGTCTTCATGTTCGCTCCCCTTCTCCATCCGGCCATGCGGCACGTGGGCCCGGTTCGCAGGGAGCTGGGGATCCCCACCATCATGAACCTCCTGGGGCCCCTCACCAACCCAGCCGGGGTGCGCAGGCAGGTGGTGGGCGTCTCGGACCCGGCGCTGCGGCCTCTCATCAGTGAGGCCCTCCGGACACTGGGTCACGAGCGGGCGCTGGTCCTTCACGGAGCCCCCGGGATGGATGAGGTGAGTCCCCTGGGCGCCACCCGGATCAGTGATCTGGAGGGCGGGGTGATCCGTGACTATGAGGTGGACCCCCTGGCTCTGGGGCTCCCCCTGGCCAAGGTGGAGGAAATCGCCGGTGGGAGCCCGGAGGAGAACGCCGCACGGATTCTGGCGGTGCTGGAAGGCAGGGGGCCGAGCGGTGCCCGGACGGTCATCCTGCTGAACGCCGCCGCCACCCTCCTGGTGGCGGGCGTCGTGGCCGACATGGCGGAGGGTGTGGCCCGGGCAGCCGACGCGCTGGACTCGGGGCGGACCCTTGGGACCCTGTCGGCGCTCCGGGAGGCCTCCCGGGACCACCGTCAGTCGGATTGATCCGGGGCGGGGGGCGAGGCCGGGGCGTGCCCCCGGTCACTTTCGGTCTCCTCCCGGACCACCGCCTCCAGGCGCCAAGGCCCGGGAAAGACCCGGGGGGTCCGTCCCTCCGCCACCACCACCCGGGTTCGGTCCTTCGTCCGATCGAACCACCCGGCCATGAAGGGGATACGCATGGGATCTCCTGGTTCAGTAGCGGCGGATGACGCCCACCACCACCCCCTGCACCGTGACCTCGTCGGGGTGGAAGTACATGGGCTTCAGCGCCTCGTTGGCAGGCTGCAGACGGATCCGGCCGTCCCGCTCCCGGTAGAGCTTCTTCACCGTGGCCGCCTCTCCCCCGATGAGGGCCACCACCATCTCGCCGTCGTCGGCGGTGGGGCGACTGTTCACGATGATCTGATCCCCGTCCCGGATCTGCTCGTCGATCATGGAGTTGCCCACCACCCGGAGGACGTAGTTCTCTCCCCGGCGCCGGAGGAGATCCGGGGGGACGAGAACCGTTTCCTGGGCGGTGATGGCCTCGATGGGTTGGCCAGCGGCCACCTCGCCCAGGAGGGGGAGTTCCACCGCCCCCGCCTGAGCCGTCCCCCGGACCAGCTCGATGGACCGGCTCTCGTTGTACGCCTTCCGGATGTACCCTTTCCGCTCCAGATTGCTAAGGTGCTCGTGGACGGTGGCCAGGGAGGAATAGCCGAAGGCGTCGGCGATCTCCTCGAAGCTTGGGGCGTACCCGTTTTCCTGGATGTAGGAACCGATGTGATCCAGGATTTCCTTCTGCCGCTTGGTCAGGGGCATGGCTGTCTCCGGAAGAAACCGAACAGGACCCGAAGCAAGGATACCCGAAGGTTGTCCGAAACGCAAGAGAAGATTTCCGACACCACACCCGACGCCCCAACGCACCCTGGGGCGGAGTCCCGCCGTGAGGATGTCCTCCAGCGCATCGTGGAGACGAAGCGGAAGGAGGTGGAGGCGCTTCGGCCCCGCGCCGCGGAGTGGGCCCGACGCGCCGCCGAGGCGCCCCCGCCCCGGGATTTCCACGGGGTCCTGGCGGATCCCTCGGGTCTTTCCCTCATCGCCGAGGTGAAGCGCCGCTCCCCTGGCGCCGGTGCGATCCGGCCCGAACTGGACCCGGTGGTCCTGGCGAAGCGGTACGCAGCCGGCGGGGCCCGGGCCCTCTCCATCCTCACCGACACCTCCTACTTCCAGGGATCCCTGGACGATCTGTCCGGGGTTCGGGAGGCGGTTCCCCTTCCCTGTCTCAGGAAGGACTTCGTCCTGGACCCGGTTCAGGTCCACGAGGCCCGGGCGTTCGGAGCCGACGCCATCCTGCTCATCGTTCGGATCCTCGAGGACGGCCCACTACGGGACCTTCGTCTCCTGGCTGAGGAGCTGGGGATGGCGGTGTTGGTGGAGGCCCATGATGGGGAGGAGGTGGAACGGGCGCTGGCCTCCGGCGCCCGGATCCTGGGGATCAACAACCGGGATCTGGCCACCTTCTCCACCGACCTGCAGGTGACCCTGGACCTCCTGGATTCGGTCCCCCCCGAGGTGGTCCTGGTGTCGGAGAGCGGGATCCGCACAGGGGAGGACGCGGCGCGCCTCGCCGCGGAGGGGGTGGATGCGGTTCTGGTGGGAGAGGCGCTGGTCCGGGCTCCCGATCCGGAGGCCCTGTCCCGGGAACTCTCCCGCCCCCGGCCGGTCCCCCGGAGGTGACGGGGCTGCGAGGAATGGAGATCAAGATCTGCGGTCTCACCCGGGAGGAGGATGCCCGGAGCGCCGCCGAGGCTGGCGCCGACCGGGTGGGGGCGGTTCTCGTTCCCGGCACCCCCCGGGAAGTCTCCCCGGCCCAGGCGCAACGGCTGGGGGAAGTGGCGTCACTCCCCCTCACCCTGGTGGTGGCGGACCTCTCCGTGTCGGAGATGACGGAGGTGGCCATGAGGGCCGGCGCAGCCGCCATCCAGCTCCATGGGGAAGAGGACGAGGAGGTCTTCACCGCCCTCCGTCGACGAGGCTCCTGGGAACTCTGGAAGGCGGTGAGGGTCCGCTCCGGTCCGGAGATCCTCGCCGCCGCCCGTCGCTGGGTGGGGGTGGCGGACCTTCTCCTCCTGGATGGTTGGCACCCCCTGCAGCGGGGGGGTACGGGAACCCGGTTCCCCTGGGAGGCGCTGGAGGAGGCGCGTGACCTCTGGCCGGCCGGCCTTCGGCTGGGGGCTGCTGGAGGCCTCCAGCCGGCGAATGTGGCCGAGGCCGTGACCCGCCTTCTCCCGGATCTCGTGGATGTGAGTTCCGGTGTCGAGGTCTCTCCGGGAGAGAAGGACCCGAGGGCGCTCCATGCCTTCGTAGAGGCCGCCCGCCAGGCCCGCGCCGCGGTTCCACGTTGAACCCGATCATACTCATCCTTCCCCAACGGGGTGTTCCATATGTCCGGCTCCGCCGCTCCCGCCCATCCTGATACCGCCGTCCCCTCCGACCGCTTCGGTGCCTTCGGGGGACGCTACGTTCCCGAAACCCTCATCGCCGCCCTGGACGAGTTGGAGGTGGCCTACGCCCAGGCCATGGCCGATCCCGAGTTCCTTCGGGAGTTCCGGTACCTCCTCCAGAACTTCGTGGGTCGGCCCTCTCCCCTCTACCGCGCCCGGCGTCTGGAAGCGGAGGTGGGAGGCGGCCCCATCTACCTGAAGCGGGAGGATCTGAACCACACCGGGGCCCACAAGATCAACAACACCATCGGTCAGGGACTCCTGGCCCGACGCATGGGGAAGAAGCGGATCATCGCCGAGACAGGAGCCGGCCAGCACGGGGTGGCCACTGCCACCGCCTGCGCCCTCTTCGATCTGGAGTGCGTCGTCTACATGGGCGCCGAAGATGTGGAGCGCCAGGCGCTGAACGTCTTCCGCATGGAGCTCCTGGGGGCCGACATCCGCCCCGTGCGCTCCGGAACCCAGACCCTCAAGGACGCCACCAACGAGGCCATCCGGGACTGGGTCACCAACGTGGGCGATACCCACTACATCATCGGGTCGGTGGTGGGGCCCGCACCCTTCCCCCGGATGGTCCGTGACTTCCAGTCCGTCATCGGAACCGAAACCCGGGAGCAGATCCTGGAGCTGGAAGGACGACTGCCGGCGGCGGTGGTGGCCTGCGTCGGCGGGGGCTCCAACGCCATGGGGATCTTCCATCCCTTTGCCGGGGACGCCGACGTTCGACTGGTGGGGGTGGAGGCCGCCGGTGAGGGACTGGCGTCAGGCCGGCATTCCGCCTCTCTGTCCGCCGGGAGTCCAGGCGTCCTCCATGGCGCCCTCTCCTACCTCCTTCAGGACGGCGACGGCCAGGTGGCGCCGGCCCATTCCGTCTCGGCGGGACTGGACTACCCGGGGGTGGGGCCGGAACATTCCTTCCTCAAGGACTCGGGGCGGGCCACCTACGTGGCGGTGACCGACGACGACGCGCTGGCCGCCTTCCACCGCCTTGCAGAATTGGAGGGAATCATCCCCGCTCTGGAGACGGCGCACGCTGTGGCATACCTTCTCGGGGAAGGGCGTCACGAGGTGGAAGAGGGTCCGGTGGTCCTCTGCCTCAGCGGACGGGGGGACAAGGACGTGGCCCATGTGGCCCGGGTGGAGGGTCGAGGGTCCATTCTCTGATCCTGATTCCGACCGGGATCGACCAGAGACAACCACACGAGGGATCTGTGGGAGAAGAGCTTCATAATCCGCTGGCGGAGGGCGCCACGGCACTGGACTGGGGGGATCCCTCCTCCCTTCCGGTGGCCGAAGTGGAGGAGTTCTTCCTGACCCTGGCCAAGGCGCTTCGGGCCTTCCAGCTCTACGATCGGAACAACCCGGTCTACCATCGGTTCCTGAGCAACCTCCGCCAGGCCATGGGTCGCCTGTGGAGGGGGCAGGATCGCTTGCCCCTCCTGGTGGAGGAGGATCGGATCACCTGGCAGGGGGAGGAGGTCTACCGGAATCCCAGTCGGGCCGAATCCCTCTCCTTCCTCCTCTTCCGGGACGGAGTGAGGGAACTCACCCTGAAGAAGGGGCTGGAGAAGGAGGAGGTGGAGGGGTTCCTGGAGGTGCTCCACCGGGCCCGTCACGCCAGGGGGGATGCCGACGACCTGGTCACCCTCCTCTGGGACCAGGACTTCCGGTTCGTGGAATACGGGGTCATGGATTTCCTGGCCGAGGGGGTGGCCGTACCCGAGCGGGGCGACGGTGGGCTGGGCGACCCACGACTCATCCTGGAGCAGGAGGGAGTGGGGCTGAACCAGGGCGGGGAGGAAGGGAAAGCAGATCCATCCGCAGATCAATCCATGGTCCGGGAGCGGACAAAGGAGGTGGAGCCGGCCTTCCGGGTCCAGGACTTCAATCCTGCCCTCTATGCCCTGGACCCCGGAGATCGGGAATACCTGGACGCCGAACTCCGGCTGGAGATGGAGCGGGACCTTCGGATCCCCGTGCTGAACGCCCTCTTCGATCGCCTGGAGGAGAATGCCCGTCCGGACCGCCAGGAGGAGATCACAGAGATTCTCCGGTCCCTACTTCCCGGGTTCCTAAGCCAGGGAGAGCTGGATGGCGCCTCCCGGGTCCTGGAGGAATTGGAGTCCCTGCGAGCCCGGGGGCTCCTGTCCGACGCGGCCAGGGAACGAGCGGACCAGATCCTGGACGAGCTGGCCTCCGGCGAATCGGTGAGGGAGCTCGTAGGGGCCCTGGAGGATGGCTCGGTGAGTACCGACGCCAATGAGCTGGCCGGCCTACTTCGTCATCTCCGAGCGCCCGCCCTGGCCCCTCTCCTGGCGGCCACCGAGGAGACGGCCCACCCCATCATCCGCCGCCTCCTCCAGGACGCCATCCGGAAGATCGCCGCGTCCAATCCCCAGGGGGTACTCCAGCTCCTGGAGGACCCGGACCCGGCCGTGGCGGCGGGGGCGGTCCGGCTTCTGGAAGGGATGGGGCTCTCCGAAGCCGCGGGAAGCCTGGCACGGCTCCTGGACGGGGGTCCCCTTCGGGTCCAGTTGGCGGTGGTGGAGGTAGCAGGAGAGATTCCGTCCTCAGCGCTGGCGGGAGCGCTGGAGCGAAGCCTCACCCACCAGAACAGGGACCTTCGGGTGGGGGCGGCCCGAGCCCTGGGGCGGACCCGCTACGCCCCGGCGGCGGAGCGCCTCCAGGAGATTCTCAAGGGGAAGGCGCTGCGGAGTGCCGATGTCACCGAAAAAGTGGTCTTCTTCGAGGCCTATGCCCGTCTGGCGGCGGAGCGGGGAATCCCCTTCCTGGATCGGCTCCTGAATGGAAAGGGGATCCTGGGTTTCCGGGAGCCGCCGGAGATCCGTGCCGCCGCAGCCCGGGCCCTGGGGGTGGTGGGCACCGATGCGGCGTACGATTCCCTGGAACGGGCCCGGGATGAGCAGGATCCGGTGGTCCGGAGTGCCGTGAACCGATCCCTCAGGGGGGAGTGAGATGCCGGACAATAATCCCCCCGACAACCGCGCCCCCAGGGATTCGCTCCAGGAGGATGGGCGCCGACTCCTGACCCGTCTCTATGCCGCACTCCGGGCCCTCAAGTTCTACCCGCTGGACAACGAGACCGTGCAGCGGGCCATAACGGAACTCCAGGAAGAGGTGGTGGACCTGGTGGGACGGGAGGGGGTCCTGGACTTCCGGGTGATGGGCGACTTCTTCTTCCTGAACGAGACCCGGCTCCGCCTCAACCTCAAGAACTTCTCCACATTCGGGTTTTTCGCCCGGGCACTGAGGGAGCACGGGATTGGGGGAATCACCGTGGAGGAGGGGATCCGGCGTGAGGAATGGCCTCCTTTCCTGTCCCTCCTTCTGCGGCCTGGTGCCGAGGAGGATGGCTACGAGGCCTTCGAGCAGCACCTCACCGGAACTCCGGTGGTGGCCATCTTCCTCCGCCCCGAGCGGGAGGTGCAGCAACTCGAGTTGGAGGACGAATCCCTGGAGGGTGCGCGGCGGACCTATGCCTATTCGGTGCAGATGGCTCGGGATGTCCTCACGGACGTACGCATCGGCCGGGCTGTGAACGTGCGACGGGTAAAGCGGGCCGTGCAGGGGATCGTGGATCAGGTCCTCTCCAACGAGCCCTCCATCATGGCCATGACCCTCCTCCGGGAGTTCGACGAATACACCTTCACCCATTCGGTGAACGTCTGCATCTTCTCGGTGGTCATCGGTCAGCGGCTGGGCCTGGACAAGCTCCAGCTCTACGAACTGGGACTCGGAGCCCTCTTCCATGACGTGGGGAAGATGCGGGTTCCGGCGGATGTGCTGAACAAGGCTGGGGGACTCGACGAGAAGGAGTGGATCCTCATGAAGGAGCACGCCACCGACGGGCTCCTGGAACTCTTCCAGCTCCACGGCTTCAACCAGGTCCCGTATCGCCAGATGCTCATGGCCTACGAGCATCACATGAAGACGAACCTGTCGGGATACCCCCGGAGTCGCAGGCCCCGGGAGGTCGGACTCTTCTCGCGAATCGTGGCGGTGGCCGACGGGTTTGACGCCGGCACCTCGCAACGGAGCTACCAGTACAGGCCCTGGCCTCCCGATGCCGTCCTCCGGGAGATGCGGGACAATCCGGGGAGGGGCTTTGACCCTATCATCGTGAAGGCCCTCATCTCTGCCGCCGGGGTCTATCCGGTGGGGACACTGGTCATCCTGGACTCCTACGAACTCGGCGTGGTGGTCCGGACCAACACCGACCCCAAGAAGCTCCATCAACCCGAGGTGAAGATCCTCTCCGACGGGATGGGACTTCCCCTGGCCGAGCCCTACAGCATCCAGATGGACGAGGTGGACCCGGCTACCGGCGGCTTCAAGCGTTCCATCATCAAGACCGCCGACCCCCAGCGCTACGGCATCCAGGTGGCGGACTACGTCACCTGACTGCGCCTGACTCCCAGAGAGAACCCACGCATATGCCTTCCATCTCCATCGCCGACGCCTTCCAGTCCCGACTGGCCCGGGGCCAGGCGGCCCTGGTCCCCTACATCTGCGCCGGGTACCCGGACCGCGATGCCTCGCTGGCCCTTCTCCACGCCGCCGCCGACGCAGGGGCCGATGTCCTGGAACTGGGAATCCCCTTCTCCGATCCCCTGGCCGATGGCCCCACCATCCAGCGAGCTACCTTCCAGGCCCTGGAGAAGGGGATGACGGTAAGGGGGAGCCTGGAGATCCTGGCGGAGTTCCGCCGGGAGCGGGACACCCCGGTGGTCCTCTTCACCTACCTGAACCCCATCCACCACTTCGGGATGGATGCCTTTGTGGAGGCAGCCCGGGAGGCAGGGGCCCAGGGCCTCCTCCTCACCGACCTTCCCGCCGGCGCCGACCCGGAGTTGGAGGGGGCCGCTCGTCGCGGTGGGCTGGACCTCATCTGCCTTCTCGCGCCCACCACGGCTCCGGCGCGGGTACCCGAAGTGGCCCGGAACGGGTCGGGGTTCCTCTATTACATCTCCCGTACCGGTGTCACCGGGGGCCGGGTGGCCCTCCGGGAGGAGCTGGCCCGGGAGGTCGCGGCCCTCCGGCCCCATGTGGCGATTCCCATCGCCGTGGGCTTCGGGATCTCCACCCCGGAGCAGGCCGCGGTGGCCGCCGCCGCCGCCGACGGGGTGGTGGTGGGAAGCGCGCTCCTGGAAGCGGTGGACGAGGGCGGGGTGGAGGCAGGGGGCCGGTTCCTCCGGGGGCTGCGGGAAGCCATGGACGACCCGACCGCATCCCACGCCGACGCCCACACGTCGGCCGCGTCGTCCCCGACTCCGGCGGAGGCCGGTTCATGAGCTCCGACCCGGGCGGCGCCGGGCTCCCCATGGGAGGCGGCGCGGGCCGCCGCTTCCCCCGCAGGGTCGTGGGGTTGGGGATGACGCTGGTCGGGGCGTGGGCGATGGCGTTGGCTCCCACGGTGTCGGAGGCGCAGACCCAGGAGGGCCTCAGCATCTTCATCTCGGTGGACATGGAGGGGCTGGCGGGGGCGGTCACGCCGGAGCAGCTGGGGCCCGGCGGCTTCGAGTACGCGCGCTTCCGGGAATTCATGACGGCGGAGACCCTGGCGGCCATCGAGGGGGCCCGGGAGGCCGGGGCGACTCGCTTCCTGGTGGCCGACTCCCATGGGAATGGCCAGAATCTCCTCATCGAACGGTTCCCCGACGATGTGGAGATCATTCGGGCCTGGCCCCGCCCCCTGGGGATGATGGAGGGGGTGGACGAAACCTTCGATGCGGCCTTCCTCATCGGGTACCACGCAGCCGCCACCAACGAGGAAGGGGTTCGGGCCCATACCTTCTCCAGCGCCGACTACGCCGCGGTGGTCCTGAACGGACGTCCCGTTCCCGAGGGGGCGGTGAGCGCCGCCATCGCCGGCCACTTCGGGGTGCCGGTGGCGCTGGTCACCGGAGACGACGTCACCGTTCGGGAGATGGAGGAGCTCCTGGACCGGGTGGAGGGGGTGGCGGTGAAGGAGGCGCTGGGCTTCCACTCGGCCCGAACCCTTACCCCCGCGGCCGCCCAGGCCCGGATCCGGGAGGGGGCCCGCCGCGCGGTGGAGGGCGTGGCCCGGGGCGACTTCACCCCCCATCGACTGGATGGCCCGCCGGTGTTGGAGCTCACCTTCAAGAATTACCGACCGGCGGAGGTGCTGGCTTACCTCCCCAACGTGGATCGGGCCGGCGCTCGCACCATCCGATTCCAGGCCACCGACATGGTGGAAATGGCCCGCTTCCTCCAGTTCGTGGGCCATTTCGAGTCGGGGCTCTCGCCCTGAGGGCGCCCTGGCCTCACTCGCCCGCTTCGAATCCCTCGGCCTTGAGGGATTCGAGGATCCGGTCCTGGAGTTCCTCGGGCGCACTCCCTTCCTCCGCGGCGCGGGCCAGCGCCTCTCGGAAGGAGCGTTCGAAGACGAGGAAGGGATAGCACCGGGCGCAGGTTTCCAGGTGCTCTCCCACCCCTGCGGCCCGCTCCGGGTCCAGCTCGCCGTCGAGCCACTCGAAGAGGCCTTCCGCCGCTTCCTGGCATGAGACCCCTCCTTCCATGCCATCCTCAGACATCGACCCCGTTGGGCCCTCTCTTTCCACTTTCCGCAGCAGGCGCCGCAGCTCCTCGATCCATTTCATGCTGAGCCTTCCGATGTATTGGCTTCCACATCCGGCACGGGCGCGGCGATGAGACCCGTGGAGATTGCATAGTCGTAGAGCCGTTTCTGCAGGATCCGCCGACCCCGGAACAGGCGACTCTTCACGGTTCCCAGAGGGACCTCCAGGATCTGCGAGATCTCCTGGTAGGAGAGGTCCTCCAGGTCCGAGAGGACCACCGGCTCCCGGAACTCCTCGGGAAGAGCATCGATCTCCTTCAGGATCTTCTCGTCCACCACCTGGTCCCAGAAGGCACCCTCAGGGTCCCGGTCCCGGGCGTCCAGGAAGACGGTGGCCTCCCTGGAGATGCGCCGTGGGTCCTCACTGGCCACCTCCGCCACGATCTCGTCATGGCGCTGACTTCGGTCCTCGCCCCTCAAAAAGAGGTTCCGGCAGATGGTGAAGAGCCAGCTCCGGGCCCGGGTCCCGGGTGTGTAGCTGGCCCGATTCCGATAGGCACGGAGGAAGCTTTCCTGGGTCAGGTCCTGCGCCCGGTCGGGGTCCTTGGAGAGGTGGAGCGCAAAGCGGTAGACGGCATCCATCTCCGGCAGGACTTCCTCCCGGAAGACCCGGTCCCCGTCGGGGGGTCCGGTCATTTCCGCCGATCCAGCACGAATCTCTCCTCGTCCTGGAATGCGATGAGGACCAAGCATCCCGCCACAACGATGAGGGAGGGGAAGAAGAGGACGTTGGTCCCCTCCAGCACCCATCCCCACGGATCCACGATGGAGCGCCATACCCCCAGGAGGGAGCCCAGATTGATGAGGAGGATCATCGGGTCCACGAAGCGTCGAAAGAGTCCCGCCATGGCCAGCAGCGCCACCGCGACCTGCCCGATCCCCAGGAGGGGAAGCAGGGACGGAAGGCTGAGCAGCCCCAGGTAGAAGTTGTCTGAAACCCGGATGGCGTGCTCCGGGTCCACGATCTTGTCGATCCCCCAGAGGAAGACCAGGAGTCCGATGGAGATGCGGAGAAAGAGGAGGGCAAGGGGTCTCATGGTACCCGGGTCAGAAGAAAGAGGGTAGGTCGGTCTCCTTCACCAATCCGCACGACACCCCGAGGGTTCCCACCTTCGGATTTCCCTCTTCGGGCCTGTGTTCCCTGGCCGGCAGGGCTCTGCGCAGACAGGTCGCGTCGGCGCAGGGCACCTCGGAGTCAGGACGAACTCCGGGGTCACCGGAAGGAGAACCCCCGGAAGTAGCCGGCGAAGACAGCCGTTCCCGCCGGTAGGTTCCGCCCTTCCAGGGTGGTGCGGGTGCCCACCCTTAGCTGTCCCCCTCCCAGGTCCGTTCCCAGGCTGGGCGACACCTGGAGTACTTCGCGCCTCGCGCTCCGGAGTCGGACGCCCTGGATGACCCACGGGTCGCCCCGGATCCCCTCTGCTCCCACCTGCCAGTGGAGGACACCCATGCTTCCACCCACATTGGCCAGCCAGAACCATTCGTTCCCGGGATTCCGGGCCGCCTCTTGGTTGTCCTCCCTCCAGCGGTGTCCCACCCATCCCGCCGCCCAGAGGGGTCGGGGGTGGAAGGAGCGCCCTACTTCCAGGAGAAGTTCCCAGTCCCGCTGTCCCTCACCCAGGGGGATCACTTCGGCGTCTACGTCGAAGTCTCCACCATCCAACTTGACCCCTCCGCGGAGAGCCACCGGGATCGCGGGCCCTCCCAGGAGGGTGGGGTCGATGCGAACATAGAGGCGCGGGTCCCCGAATCCGGTGCTCTCCCGGAGGTCCGCGGCGTCCTCGAACTGGAGGCGGTGGAAGGGGATCTGCACCCAGCTGTCCAGCCCCCGTAGCAGTCCCACGGAGGCGGTGAAGAAGGCGGAGACGGTCCGTGCCCGTCCGTCGGCGAAGATCGGACGCTTCACCCCGTCGAACTGGTAGGTCTGGCGGGTATCCTGCGCATAGACCGTGAGGTCCGCCCACCCGGCCCCTGGCGCATTCACCCACTGCCCCGAGCCTTCCGAAGGGGTCACGCCCTGGGCGGCGAGGACGACAAGGAAGCCGAGGATGAAGCGCGCGGGCCGCCCGGTCGGGGCGGGGGGGCAGCATCCGCCCCGGGGCGACCCTCCCCTCGGCCACCGTCCCCGTGGCCACCCGCCCCATGGGTTCCGGGAAGGGAAGCGGCGCGTCATGGAAGCCAGAGCTCGGTCTCCGGGTGGAAGTCGGCCCACGCGAACCAAAAGGCCACGTAGGCCTCATCGATGGGCTCCAGCGCCCGACCGGCCAGGGGGCCCTCCACCGCCACGCCGTCGATCCGCCACTGGGACCCGGAGGCCTGGTCCAGGATGCGTCCATCCACCACATGGAAGACAAGGGACTCCCCGTCCAGCGTGGGCCGGTAGGCCATGGCCCCCTCCACCTCCCGGTCCCAGAAGACCACCACCTGGTCCGGAGCGCTTTCCGGGTGCACCACGCCCCGCATGCCCAGGGCGTTCAACTCGAAGAACGGGAAGGCGATTCCCCCTCCGCCCAAGGTGGGGATCCCCAGGATCCGCTCCTTCGGGGGGCGACGCTCATCCAGTCCCCCCAGGGGCACCAGGGTCTGGGCGTTGGTGGCGCGCTCATAGTCGCCGTAGGGATAGAGTCGGTAATTCCGAGCGAAGCCCAGTTCCGAGCTCACCACCTGGGTGGAGGGATGGAGGGCTTGCCATCCCTGCCAGGTCATCTCCAGCGACGCCACCATGGGAAGCTCCGTCCCGTCGGCAGGGCCGCAGCGGGCGCCCCGGAGCATCTGGGGCCAGAGGGACTGCCCACTCTGCCGGTCAAACATGATCAGGTTGCTCCGGAAGAGGAGACCCGACACCCCCAGTTCGGCCCCGTCCACCGGCGCCCGGTCGAAGACCATGCTGGTTCCGGTGAGAGGGCAGTACGTCACCGCCAGGCGTTCCCCCGAGTCCAGGTCCAGATTTGCGATCTCGTGCCACCAGAGGATGTTGTGGGGGATGGCCACCGGCTGGCCGTCCAGCACCAAACCGATGATCCGATCGGAGGGCTCCAGGTACGCAGCTCCCGGGGCATTGGCCAAGACCAGGGGGGGGTTCTGGACCGACGGGATCCCGTCGATCCCCACTCCTCCGTCCAGGATGTCATTCTCGGGAATACTGCAGGTGAGGTCGGCGAAGAGACGTTCCCCGCTCCGGCTTCCCGTGGAGCTGTCACTGCATGCCGGGAGGAAGAAGAGGAGGAGAAGGGCGGGGAGGAGGAGTCGTTGTTGGGGGCGCACCGTGACCTCCGGGCGAGGGGGACGTGGTAGGATGAGAATCTGGGGCGAGAGATGTCCTCTACACGGCCAATCCCCAGGGGCTGAAACGGGTTCCCCGTCGCAGGGGCCTGGGCCGCCCCGGCTGATCACAAGGAGTCTCCACCCTGGACGTCAAGGGTAGGGAATACAACTATACAAGAGTGGATTCTGGTCCACCTCGTACCTTCGGACCGGTTCGGCGAATCCCTGATCAGACTCCCCGCAAAGGAGGCCCATATGCTCTGGACGATCCTCGCCGTACTCCTCATCCTCTGGCTTCTGGGGTTCACCACTGCGGCGGTGGGAAACCTCATCCACATCCTTTTGGTCATCGCCCTGGTGGTGCTCGTGCTCCAGCTCCTCGGCGGTCGAAGGGGCGTGTAGCGCCCAGACCTCATCGCTCCGGCTGGAGTCGCTTCTCCAGCGCTGGATCCGGCTCCACGAAGAGGGTCTGGACCCGCCCCGGGATCACCGCGCCCGGGGCTGCCTTCCGGGGCTTTCGCACATGTTTCCGCCGGGTCCAGTCCACCGGGACCACTCCGGCGTGGCGGGCCTCGGACCCCAATGCCGCCAGGACCGCCGCCTCCTCCAGGTCCCGGGCCGGGGGGTTCTCCTCCCGACCCCATCGGAGGATGACGTGGGCCCCTGGCGCCTCCCGGACGTGGAGCCAGATGTCGTCGGGGGCGGAGTGGTGGAAGGTGAGATCATCGTTGTGCCTGGCTCCCCGTCCCACCCGGATCTCCAGTCCCCCCGAGCTCCGGTAACGTCGGTAGGGAGGAGCGGTGGCTTGATCTCCCCGGCCCCGTTCCTTTCCTCCCTTCCCACGGCCTGATCCATGGTCCGGCCCCATTGCCTCGGCCAGCGTCTCCGGGGGCGTGGTGCCGGCGGCGACCCCCTCCATGAGGGCCTCCCAGCGGGCCAGCTCCTCCTGGGCGGCGGCGATCCGGTCCGGGAGGCCCTCCCGGACTCGCTCCAGCCGGGCCGCCTCGTCGTAGTAGCGTTTTGCGTTCTCGTGGGGGGGGAGGGTGGGGTCCAGCTCCACCTCCACCTCGTTCCCCTGGAAGTCGGTGAGGGTAACGGCGCTGGCGCCCTTCCGGATCTCCCCGAATCGGGCCAGGATCAGGTCCCCCACACTCCTCACCGGACCCGGATCCCGAGCCCGGGCCAACTCCCGGCCCATTCCCTCCGCCCGTCGCCTGAGGCGCTCCACCCGCCGCTCTCCCCGAGCCAGGAGGGCTGCCGGGACCCGCAGGGAGGCCTCCGAGTCGCCTTCCGTCTCCATCCGGGCCCGGCGGATGGCGGCCAGGAAGGTTTCGGTGGGATCCTCCTCCACCCCGGGAACGGAGATGGGATAGGGCTGGAGGCCCCGGTCGGTCTTCAGGATCCGTGGGCTCCATCCGTCCGGATCCCTCATCCGAAGCCAGCGGCCATACCCTTCCACCCTGGGGGGGACCCGGGGCCCGCCGCGAGATGCGCCCTCGGCCGGCCCACCGTCGCTCGGCCCACCTTCGGCCGGCTCACCGTCGTCCGGCCCACCTTCGGCCGGCTCACCG
>REED01000218.1 GCA_007695225.1 Gemmatimonadales bacterium | reverse complement strand
CCGACGGTCTCAACAAGACCAGCCAGACGAGCCCAGCCCCAGACGAGCCCAGCCCCAGATGAGCCCAGCCAACGGAGCCCAGGAAATGGAACTCACCGGCATCCACCACCTCACCGCCGTCTCTGCCCGGATCCGGGACAACTACCGCTTCTACACCGAGGTCATGGGGATGCGCCTGGTGAAGCGGAGCGTCAACCAGGACGACGTGAGCGCCTACCACCTCTTCTACGCCGATGCGGTCGGTACCCCCGGCACCGACCTCACGTTCTTCGACTGGTCCGTTCCCCGGGAGGTTCGGGGCACGCGAAGCATTGTCCGGACCTCCCTGCGGGTCCATGGCGAGGGGGTCCTGGACTGGTGGCGGGACCGGCTGGCGGCGGCGGAGTTGGCGGTGGGCGCGGTGACGATGCGGGATGGCCGGGGAGTCCTGGATTTCGAGGACCCGGAGGGGCAGCGCCTCACCCTGGTGGAGGACGGAGGGGCCGGGGATCCGCCGGTGCCCTGGGAGGAGAGTCCGGTTCCGGCTTCCCGCCAGATCCGGGGACTGGGGCCCATCGTCATCAGCGTCCCGGACCTGGCGAAGACCGAAGAAGTTCTGACCCGGGTCATGAACATGGAGAGGGTGCGGGAGTACCGGGCTCCCGCATCGGATGCGTCGCCCTTGGGGTCCGCCACTTCGCCGCCGTCGTCGCAGGAAGCGGATCCCGGTGGGGAAGTGGCGGGGAGTCCGGTCCACGTCTTCCAGATGGGAGAGGGCGGGCCCCACGCGGAGCTCCATGTGGCGGTGGAGCCCCATCTCTCCCCGGTGCGTCCCGGAGCCGGCGGTGTGCACCACGTGGCCTTCCGGGTGCCCCACCGGGAGGCCTATGATGCCTGGGCGGACCGTCTCAACGAGCTCCGGATGCCCAACAGCGGGAAGGTGGACAGATTCTACTTCCGGAGCCTGTATTTCCGGGAACCGTCGGGCATCCTCTTCGAGATCGCCACCGATGGCCCCGGGTTCGCCGTGGATGAGGACCCGGAGACCCTGGGGGAATCGGTGGCCCTGCCCCCCTTCCTCGAGCCGCGCAGGGAGGAGATCGTCTCGAATCTGAAGCCCATCGATTGAGGCGGGCCGCGCCGGCTCGCCGCCCCACCCTGGACGCCGCCTGATCACGGACACGCCGCGTTCCCACCGCACACGCTGCCTGGAGGTCCCAATGACCCTGGATCGTCGCACGTTTCTGCGTCTCTCCTCCCTGGCTGGAGGCGCCGCGGCCGGGGGTGCGCTCACCGGGGCCGCCCTCCAGCTGGGTCCCCTGGCGTCGGCCGCCCTGGGAGCCGACGCTGACCCCCGCCCCGGTGCTGGCGTGGGTGCGTCTCCGGCCCTCCATGACGTCCCTCCGGCCCCCCGCTCCCTCCGCCTCCTCATCCTGGGGGGGACGGGGTTCACCGGCCCCGACCAGGTGGCCTACGCCGTGGCCCGGGGGCACCAGGTGACGGTCTTCAACCGGGGGCGGAGCGAGGCCGATCTCCCCCCAGGGGTGGAGCAGCTCCTGGGGGACCGGAACGCCGGCGAGGTGGGGGCCCTGGCCGGGCGGGAATGGGACGCCGTCATCGACAATCCCACCACCCTCCCCTTCTGGGTGCGGGACGTGGGCGAGGTGCTGCAGGGGAAGGTGGGGCACTACCTCTTCACCTCGACCCTCTCGGTCTATGACCTGGCCGGTCTGGATCGGGTGGATGAAGAGTCCCCGGTGCACGCCTATCGGGACGGGGATCCCCTTGCGGTGACCCCGGAGCGCTATCAGGAGGTGGGCGGGTCCCTCTACGGGCCCATGAAGGCCGCCTCCGAGGCCGAGGCCCGGCGATGGTTCGGCCAGGACCGGACCACCGTGATCCGTCCCGGCCTCATCGTAGGGCCCCGGGACGCCACCGACCGCTTCACGTACTGGCCGGTGCGCATCGCCCGGGGAGGCGAGATCCTGGCCCCCGGCGATGGACAGGACGGGGCCCAGGTAATCGATGCCCGGGACCTGGCGGAGTGGACGGTGCGCATGGCGGAGGACGGGGTGGGGAAGGGCGTGTCCGGCACCTTCAACGCCACCGGCCCCCGGGCCCGCCTCACCCTGGCGGAGCAGCTCCATGGGATCCGGGCCGCCCTCCCCGGAGACATCGACGAGCTCCGCTTCACCTGGGTGCCTGCGGACTTCCTCCAGGAGCACGGGGTCCGGCCCTGGTCGGAGATGACCACCTGGTTCGGTCCCCGGGCCGTCATCTCCGAGACCCGCATCCAGCGTGCGGTGGAGGCGGGTCTCACCTTTCGTCCCCTGGCGGTGACGGCGGCGGACACCCTGGCCTGGTTCCGGACCCTCCCGTCGGAGCGGCAGGGGGACCCCCGGGCGGGGATCGATCCGGAGAAGGAGCGGGCGGTGCTGGAGGCGTGGCGGAGGTCCTGAGGTGACGGCGCCCAGCGTCCCCACCGTCCCCGCCGACGCCTCCCTGGCCGAGCAGGTCCAGGATCCGGAGGGCCACCGGAAGTACGGAACCTTCGCCGGGGTCTTCACGCCCACGATCCTCACGATCCTGGGGGTCATCATGTACCTCCGGCAGGGGGCGGTGGTGGGGAACGCCGGCCTCCTGGGCTCCCTCCTCGTCATCGGGCTGGTGTGCGGGATCACCGCGTGCACGGGGCTCGCCCTCTCCTCCATCACCACCAACATCCGGATCGGAGCGGGAGGGGCCTACTCCATCATCGCCCAGTCCCTGGGGCTGGAGGCGGGGGGGAGCGTGGGGCTCCCCCTCTACCTCGCCCAGGCGCTGGCCACCACCATGTACATCTTCGGGTTCCGGGAGGGGTGGCTCTTCCTCTTCCCCGACCACCCGGCGCTGGCGGTGGACCTCATCCTCTTCGCCGTCCTCTTCGGGGTGGCGCTGGTGAGTGCCGGGGTCGCCTTCCGGATCCAGTACCTCATCCTGGGGATCATCGCCCTGTCCCTGGTTTCCGTCTTCGGAACGGTCTTCACCGGGGAGCTCACCCATGAGCCCCAGCTCTGGGGGGAGTTCCCCGGATTCCCCGAGGACGGGTTCGAAGGGACGGGGTTCTGGTTCCTCTTCGCCCTCTTCTTCCCGGCGGCCACCGGGATCATGGCTGGGGCGAACATGTCCGGGGAGTTGGAGAATCCCCGGCGGAGCATCCCCCTGGGCACCATGAGCGCCATCGCCCTCTCCACCGTGATCTACATTGCCCTGGCGTGGTGGCTGGCCCGGGCGGCGCCACCGGAAGAGCTGGTCTCCAACTACACGGTGATGATCGACCGGGCCCTCTGGGGCCCTGCCGTCCTGGCGGGGCTCCTGGGGGCCACCTTCTCGTCGGGGCTGGCCTCCCTGGTGGGGGCCCCACGGATCCTCCACGCCCTGGCGGAGGGGGGTGTCCTCCCGGTGAAGCGGCTGGCGGAGAGGACCCGCAAGGGAGAACCGAGGAACGCGGTGATCGTCACCGGGGGGATCGTCCTCCTCTCCCTTCTCCTCCGGGACCTGAACACGGTGGCGCCCCTCATCACCATGTTCTTCCTCATCACCTACGCCATGATCAACGTGGTGGTCTTCGTGGAGCAGAGCCTGGGGCTCATCAGCTTCCGCCCCCTCCTGCGGATCCCCCGGGCCGTCTCCTTCCTGGGGGCCGCCGGGTGCCTCTTCGCCATGTTCATCATCCAGCCGGTGGTGGGGATCGTGGCGGTGACCCTGGTCATATCGGTGTACTGGCTACTCCTCCGGGGCCAGCTCGTGGCCCCTGGGGGAGACATGCGGAGTGGACTTTTCGTGGCGCTGGCCGAGTGGGCGGCCCGGAAGGTGACGGAGCTCCCCCCCTCTCCGGAGCGCTCCTGGAAGCCGAACATCCTGGTACCGGTGGAGCACATGGCAGAGGTCCGGGGCGCCTTCTCCCTCCTGGTGGACCTCACCTCCCAGGGAGGCTCGGTGAAGCTCATGGGGCTGGCCGGGGGGGACGAGGCTCCCCGCCTCCGCTCGGAGCTCCCCGAAATGATTCAGGCCTTCCGTCGGAAGGGAGTGTTCGCCCAGCTCACCTTCATCGAGGCCGCCAGCCCCGGGGTGGGGCTCCGCGCCGGGATGCAGGCGCTGAATGGGGCGTTCTTCCGACCCAACTGTGTCTTCCTCCGGGTCCCCACCGAACCGGAGCGGGAGGAGGAGTTCCGGCAGGTGGTCCAGCGGGCGGCCACCCTGCGCATGGGGCTCATGGTCCTGGCCTACCACCCGGAGTCCCGCCTGGGCAGGAAGCACCAGGTGAACGTCTGGGTCCGGGAGCAAGGCCCGGATTGGACGCTCACCATGCGCCTGGGGAACCTGGACATGGCCCTTCTCACCGGCCACATCCTGAGGAAGGCGTGGAATGGGAGGATCCGCCTCATCACGGTGGTGCGGGACGGGGACCCGGAAGAGGTGGCACGGGCCCGTCGCTTCCTGGAGCAGCTCCTGGACCTTGCCCGGATGCCCAAGGTGGAGGTTGAAGTCCTTACAGGCACCTTGGAGGAGGCCATGGCGCGTGTGCCCACCCCTGACCTGAACGTCATGGGACTCTCTCGGGATCCAGACTTCTCCTTCACCCAGCGTGTTCTCGAGCGGACCGGGGCCTCCTGCCTCTTCGTCCGGGACTCCGAGGACGAGAACGTGCTAGCCTGAG
>REED01000042.1 GCA_007695225.1 Gemmatimonadales bacterium | reverse complement strand
GGCTCCCTGGCGCTCCCAACGGTGGCGCCCTCTACTTCTTCAACAGCCTTCTAGTGTGGTGACCCCGTGAATCAGGGTTGGGGGTGATGGCGCCCCAGAAGAATCCTTCCCCGCGGGTCTCGGGACCGTAGCACCAGGATTCACACTCGGGCTCGGCAAGGGCTCCAAGGAGGCCGAACCCCGCTGCGAGGATGCCCGAGGTCGCAAACATCGTGGGCACCACCGGCCGGTGCGGACCCACACCCACCTGGATCTCCCGGATGTCCTCGAAGGCCCACTGGGAAGGCCCCTGTGGCCCCTCGGCCAGGAGATGGGTGGGAGAGCGATCCACGTAACGTCCCTCCCATCGCCCGCCTTCCGCTGGAAAGACCCGGATGGGGCTACCCTCGTCGGGCACCCCCTGAGCCTGCAGGGACATGTCCCATCCCAACGCAGGGGCCACTCCTCACGCGCTGTGCCACTCCTGTGCCACTCCTGTGCCACTCCGGCCCCTCCCTCGCCGATCAGGGGGCTCACACGATCAGAGGGCCCACATGTAGGTGAGCTTCACCACCCCGGTGCGCCGCTCCCACCGGCTCTCGCCCGGTTCCGGGAGTTCCCCGGTGTTGACCCCGGTGTCCAGGACCAGGAAGAGGTTGCTCCCCGGGGTGTGGATCCAGTTCACCCGGACGTTGGCCTGGAGACTCCGGGAGACGTCGTCGTACTGGACCAGGACATCGCCGAAGAGCCAGCGGTTCAGCGCCGACTTGATGTTCAGCGAACCGACGTGGGTGGTGAAGTCGCCTCCGTCCACCGGGAGGCTAACCGCGTTCCGTGCCCCTGAGGGCTGGAAGCTGAGTCGGGGGGACACCGTGATTCCCCCCGTGAAGCGCACCTCGGTCCGGGTGCCGTGGTAGAAGCCCCCGAAGGAGGCTGAGGCGTTCCCGGAGAGGGGCCGGCTCCCATTGGTCCGGGCGTTCACCGTGAGCGTCGAGAACCGGTAGGATCCCGCCGGGACCAACACCCCGGAGCGGATCTGGAAGGGAAGGGCCAGCGCTTCCTCCCGCCGGGTCAGGGCGGCGCCCACCCCGTCGCCGCTCTCGAAGGAAAACTGGCCGTCCAGGCTCCTTCGCCCAGTCTGGAAGATCCCGTCCTGTCCGCGGATGTCGACCTCGGCCAGGGTCGTGGTGAGTTGCCGGGCCCACGAACTCCCCTCGAACCGGGGGGTGAAGCTCACCTCGCCGGACCAGCGGCGCTGATCCTTTCGGCGGACAAAGCCCAGCGCGGGATCGAAGGCCTCTCCCACCGAGGTGAAGGCCAGCCCGCTCCCCCAGGTGGCATTCCGGAGCCGGAGGCTTGCGGACCCCGCGTCCATCCCCCCTGCCGGCGGGGCGCCCTCGATCCCCTCGGCCCCGTCACGCCAGACCCGGGCGGCCCAGAGGTCCAGGCTGCTGCTTCCCAGGAACCGGACCTGGAGGTCGCTCCCGGCGCTCCGGTGGTGGGTCCCGGAGCCGGAGAGGTTCGTGACCAGCCCTCCGAACGAAGTGCGGGGCCCCAGGTCGGCCCGGACCCGGGCCACCGCGTTGTTGGCCCCTTGGGCCTCGCCTTCGCGGCCCGTCTGGAGGTTCAGGAGCCCGACGCTCAGGCGACCCACCTGCCCCGTCAGGCGTCCGCCTCCCAGGATGGGGTTCTCGAGACCGATCCGGCGCGAGAAGAAGACCTGGGTCTCGCCGGCGTCCCCGAAGGCGAAGAGGCCCGCCCGCTCCAGGAAGAAGTCCCGCTTTTCCGGAAAGAAGAGGGAAAACCGGTCCAGGTTCACCTGCACGTTGTCCGCCTCCACCTGGGCGAAGTCGGTGTTCAGTGTCAGGTCCAGCGTCAGCGACGAGCTCACGCTGTACTTCAGGTCGAGCCCCACCTCACCCACCCGGCTCGCAGGGGTCCCACCCCCCGTCCCACCCCCCGTCTTCTGGGCTCCGGTGACCAGGGAGGGCTTCACCTGCAGGTTGCGCCCGGGCGTGACTCCTTCCAGCCCCACCAGGGTTCCGTACTGGGAGGCCTGGGCGTAGCGTCCCCGATAGGTGGCGGGGATCTGTGGCCAGAAGACCGTCTCGTTTTTCCGGCGGATGGATCGGAAGAAGAGGATGCCCATCTCCAGCACCTCCTCCCGGGGAAACCGGATGGTGGTGAAGGGGATGGCCACCTCCAGCGTCCACCCCTGGTCGGTGATGCGAGCCTCGCTCCAGTAGACGCCGTCCCAGTTCCAGTCTTCCTGCCCGATGGATTCGTCTGTGAAGATGGCGTCGTCCTGGGTCCCCAGGGCGTTCATTTCGAAGATGTAACCGTTGCGACGGTCCCGGAACGTGTCCAGCCCGATGACGATGTGGTCGTCGAGCCCGATATTCCCCCCGCGGTGGAGGATGTTGGCTCGGATCCCCGAGGGGTCCGAGTCGTGGAGCGTGAATCCGAAGTAGAGGAAGTCCTCGTCGTAGGCGATGCGCACTTCGGTGCGCTCCGACGGGATCCCCCCGTCCACCGGGTCCCGCTGGACGAAGTCGACCACCGGCTCCAGGTCGGCCCAGAAGGTCTCGTCCAGCACACCATCGATGACCGGCGGTTTGTGAATGCGAAACGCTCGGGCCAATGCCGAGGCTCCCCGGGGGGGCGACGACACCAGCCCGGGCCCCTCGGCCAGGGCGGAGGCCTCCAGCGGGGCGTCGGCCTGCTGCGCCTCGGCAACGGAAGGAAGCCCGGTGGCGAGGATCGTAGCGAGGAGCAGGGAGCGGGAGCAGGGGAGACGCGGGGGAACCTTCAAGGGGAGCTTCCGGGCCAGGCGTGGCCGACGAAGGGGTGCAGGGGATCCCACGGAGCGCAGCCCAACATGCACGGTGGCGGGCCATCCGGAAAGGACTCCCGGCCGCGCTGCCTCCGCCCTCGTGAGCCCTGGTCGCGGGCCACGTTCATGAGCGGCTGCCAGGAAAGCACGGAAGCCAACGAGGCTTCGGAACGGTTCTTCAAGTCTCCCCGGAACGAGCTCATCGGAGCCACTGCCGGATGAGCGAGCTGCCGGATCATCCGAGTCGAGAGGGAGGAGGGGAAGGGTACGCTCTTCATCCTTGCTTCCCCCCGGTTCAGGGCGGGGTAAGGGGGCCCTACCGCGTCCTGTCCGGATACGCCGAGGGCTCACCCCGCTCCCGATGGGAGCTCCCATCGGAATTCGCCTTCATCCTAAACCCATTCACCCCGGAAGCCCTCCTTCGAGGGGTGGGAGAGCTGCTCGAATGGGTGTGACGGGGGTTGAAGCGCCGTACATCCGGCAGCCCCCATCAATCCTCCCCCCCATCCACCAGGGTCGGGGAGGCGCGATTCTCCCTGGTGCCGTCTCCCAGCTGACCCTCCAGGTTGTAGCCCCAGCAGTGGGTCCGCCCCACCCGGGAAAGCCCGCAGGTATGCGAGCCCAGGGCGTGGATGGAGGTGAACTCGTGTCCGCCGATTACCGGCTCGGGACGGCTCCGGTCCTGGGTCGTTCCGTTGCCCAACTGACCGAAGGCGTTCCGTCCCCAGCAATAGGCAGTGCCGTCGCTGGTCAGCGCACAGGAATGGGCTCCTCCGGCGGTCACCGAGACGAACGCCCTCGGCGCCTCCATCACCACCGGGACGGTGGTCTGGGCCTGGGCCCCGTCTCCCACCTGTCCGAACTGGTTTGATCCCCAGCAGAGAACCGCGCCATCACGGCTCCTCACGCCGCAGGTGTGGGCGTTCCCTGCATCCAGGGACCGGAAGCGGTGACCTCCCATGACCTCCCGGGGGGTGGCGGTATTCCCTTCATCCCCGCTTCCGAGCTGCCCCGACAACCCCTCGCCCCAGCAGAAGGCTCGTCCCTGTGCGTCCAGGGCACAGGTGTGCCGCCAGCCGGCAGTGACCAGGGTGAAGGATCCCCCGGCGCCCACCCGGACCGGGGAGGGGCGGCCCTCTCGGCTCCCGTCTCCCAACTGCCCTGCATCGTTCGCCCCCCAGCAATGGATGGATCCGTCGGGAGCCAGGCCGCAGGAGTGGGCGAGCCCCAGGGAGAGCGCCTCGAAGACGAGACCCCCGGGAACGTCGGTTGGCGTGGCTCGGGTCGCTCCGGTGCTGCCTCCCGACTGGCCATGGCTGTTGTTCCCCCAGCACACCGCATGCCCTGATGGCCGCAGGGCGCATGCGTGGGAGACGCCCGCGGCGAGGCGGGCGAAGGGGCCTCCGGCGAGGGTCGGTCCCGCCAGGGAGCGTCGGACCACCTCCCCACCGTCCCCCAGCTCCCGGTCCTGATTCCTTCCCCAGCAACGCACGGCCCCTCCCCCCGAGAGGGTACAGGAGAAGCCCCCTCCCGCGGAGATGACGGCTCGGGGCGCGAGACTCAAGGTGGGTCCCGCGGGCATCAAGGTCTCCACAGGATCTTCCGCCTCCTCCATCTCCTGCGCCTCCTCCTCGTCGACTTCGTCGACCGCCACCGGCGCCGGCACGAGCGAAGCCCGGAACTGGACCAGCGCCTCCTGGCCAGCCATGCCGGGAGGCGGATCGCCCTCCGCTCCCGCCCCTGTCGCCACTCGAGCCAGAAGGAGCTGGTTGCCACTTCCCTCCGGACCCATCGTCCAGCGAGCCACCACGGTCCCGTCCGGGTCCGTGAGGGCCTGTGCCGGTTCCGCCACCCCGCCTCCCTGGACAACCTGGAAGGTCACCGGGATCCCCTCGACTCCGGCGCCCTCGCCGTCCACGAGGCGCAGGACCAGCGGATCCTGGAGTTGGGTTCCAGGGGGTGCCGCCTGCGCCTCGCCCAGGACCACCCGTAGCTGGAGTTCGCGAGGGTCTCCCTCTCCGACGATCCCATCCTCTTCCAGGGCGTCCTCCGGTCGATCCCCGATGTCTGGAACGAGGGGAGGCAGGAAGGAGAGGTGCGCGGCGCCTGTCCAGACTCAATTCAATCGGGGCCGCTGGCTGACCGCGTGAATCCCAGGCGCTCCCGGGTACTCTTGAGCAGCTGGTTGACCGGTCGGGTCCAGTGCCGGGGGATGTAGTGCCGGACCAGCAGGACGGAGCAGGGCGCCCGGTCCGCCAGACGGTCCGGGATCGACCCGAAGAGTACCCTCCGGATCCGGGATTCCCGGGAAGCTCCCACCACCACCAGGTCCCACTCCTTCTGGGGGAGGACTTCGTCGATGCCATCGGCGATGGAGTCGGCCCGATTGACCTGGAGCGTCACCGGGAGGCTGCCCCCCACCACGGGCTCGATCTCCCTCGCCAGCGCCGCTTTGGCCCGATCCGGGTCCACATCGGGTCGGACCACCTGGAGGACATGCAGCTCGGCTCCCGAAGCCCGGGCCAGCCGTAAACCCACTTCCAGCCCGGATCGGGCGTGGGGTCCACCCCCCCAGGGGAGGAGGATCATCCGGAGTTCTTCCAGGTTCCGCTCCTTCAGCACCGCGAAGTCCGTCTCCACGTTGGCCATCACCCGCTGCACCGGCGTATCGTAGATGCGGCCCACTCCAAAGCCTCCGTGCCACCCCATGAGGAGGAGATCGGCCCCGGACGCGCCTGGGGCCTCGGCAAGACTCTGGAAGACATCTCGCACCAGCTCGGCCCGGACCTCCAGGGTGGTTGCCCGCATGGCCAGCTCATCCGCCCCGCGGCTTGCCTCCCGTTCACGCTCCACCACCTCCACCAGCTCCTGGTAGACGTCGTGCTCGCCCAGGTGGAATCGGTCCCGGGCCTCCGACAGGGGCGTCTGCATGGGGACCGGGATGAGGTGGAGTGCCTCCACGCCCCCTCCCTCTTCCTCACCTGCGGCCACCATGCGGGCGATCCGCAGGAGGGCGGCCTCCGACGTCGGGTTGGCCACGGCCACCATGACCCGACGAGGTCCCCTGGGCTCCAGGGGGCGGACCACGGGGCCCGGCCCCCGCCCCTCGACTTCGGCGTACCGGAGGGCAGGCCCGAAGAAGGCGGAAAGTCCGAGCTGGCCCCATCGGCCCCTCAGCTCCGGGAGCGCGTGCTGGATCTTCATTCTGACCCGTGCCCAGAGGAAGTACCACGCCAGGCTGAGGAGGACGAGGGCAACCACCACCGCCTGGGCCAGGAGCCCGGAGACGAGGATGATTCCCACGCAGCCCGCCGCTGCCAGGATGGGGAGGAGGGGGAAGCCGGGGGCGCGGTAGGCGGGTCGGTACCAGGATGGCGCGGATGCCCGAAGGGCCACGGCTCCCAGGTTGAGGGCTGCATAGCTGTAGAGCTGGAGCACGCTCGCCAGCTTCGCCAGGTCCTCCAGGCTGTCGAGTCCCAGCAGGAGCAGGGCGATGAAGGAGGTCGCCAGGATCGCCCGGTGGGGCGTGAGGAGCTTCCGGTGCACGGCGCTGAGCCAGGTGGGGATCAGACCGTCCCGGGCCATGGCCAGGTTGATCCGGGAGGCGGCCATGATGCTGGCGTTTGCCGAGGAGACGGTGGCCAGGAGTCCAGCCAGGATGATGGCCCAGCCACCCGGGGTCCCCAGCATGAGTCGGGCGGCCGCAGTGAGGGGGTCCCGAACCTCCTGGATCGTGGCCTGGGGGAAGATCCCCCCGACCACGAAGAGGATGAGGATATACAGTCCCGTGACCAGGATCACCGACCCGATGAGGGCCCTTGGCAGATTGCGGGCCGGATCCCGGATCTCTTCCGCCACCGCAGCGATCTTCACGAATCCCAGGAAGGAGACGAAGACCAGGCCGGTGGTGGCCAGGATCGGGCCGGTGCCCTGGGGGAAGAAGGGGGTCAGGTTCGCCGGATCCACATGGAAGAGGCCCAGAAGGACGAAGCCGCCCAGGATGACCATCAGGATGAGGACCACCACCGCCTGGGCGCGGCCCGACAGCTTTGCCCCTGCCACGTTCAGGATCGTGAGGAGGATGCCCCCCACCAGGGCTCCCACCAGGGGAGGAACGGGGGCCAGCGCCGCCAGGTATTCTCCGAAGCCGAAGAGATAGAACGCGATGGCGCAGGTGAGACTCAGCCAGATCCCGATCCCCGAGATGGAGCCGAGGGCCGGGCCGAGGGAGCGGGAGACGAAGAAGTAGTCCCCCCCCGGAGGTGGGCATCCCGGTGGCCAACTCCGCCGCGCTGGCGGCGGTGATGACGCAAACCACCCCAGCCAGGAGGTAGGAGAGGATGGCGGCGGGACCCGCCTGGGTCAGCGCCGGGCCCGCCAGGAGGAAGATACCGGCCCCGATCATGGTGCCGGCCCCGATGGTGAGGGCGTCCCAGAAACCGAGTTCCCGCCGGAGCGCTACCTTTTCCTCGTCCACGGGGCTCCTTTATGCAGGATCCGATTTCGTGGCGTCAGCGGGCCAGGGTAGACCCGGGGGTTGGCGAGGGCAAGAAGGGAGGGGAAGGGGACCAAGGTTAGTCCTACCCGTTCGCTCCCGGCGTCTCTATCGCACCCGGTTCCCCGCGATCCAGACGCCATGGATCTCCCGGGTGTTCCGGATGTCCTCCCGGGGGTCGGCGTCCAGCACCACGAGGTCGGCCCAGCGTCCCGGCTGGACGGTGCCCACCGCGTCCTCCAGGCCGATGCAGCGGGCGGCCTCCCCGGTGGAGGAGACGAGGACGGCTTCCGGTGTCATCCCCGCCTCCACCATCATCTCCATCTCCAGGTGCTCGAAGTATCCCTGGAAGCGGCCGCTGGGCCCGGAGTCGGTCCCCATGGCGATCCCCACACCGGCCTCGTGGAGCCGAACCATGTTCTCCATGGCCAGGGGAAGCGCTTCCCTCCAGTAGCGTGCACCGGCGCCCTGGGCCTGGGCCTGCCGCTGGGGGGTGATGAACGCCTCCAGATTGTCCGGGGCCGAGCGTTCCAGGAAGAAGGGGTCATCGAAGAAATCGGGTCGGTCCTCGTAGACCCAGGTCGACAGCTCCCGGGTGAAGGTGGGGACGAGGCAGACGTCCTGTGCCTGCATCCGCTGGATGAGGTCGTCGTCTACCGGTGCGTCCCGGACGCTGTGGGCCAGGAGGGTGGCTCCCGCCTCCAGGACCCCCCGGGCATCCTCCAGCTCCTCGATGTGGATGGCCGTGGGCTTGGAGCGTCGCTGGGCGGCGGAGATGAGTGCAGGATACGTGTCCCGGTTCCGGGCTTCGTTCACATGCATCTTCACCCAGTCGGCCCCCATGGCGACGACCCGAGCCACCTCGTCCTCGGCGGCCTCCGGCGACTCTGGCGCGAGGCTGGGGCCCGATACGAAGAGTCGGGCCCGGCGGAGCTCGGGACTCCACCGCTCCTCCCGGGGGTCATCCGCTTCGTCCCCCAGACTCAGGACGGTGGTGATCCCGTAGTGGGCGTAGATCTCGAGCTGCTCCCCCACATCGGACCGATCTCCGTCGGGGCCCACGTGGCCATGGGCATTCACGAACCCCGGAAGGAGAAAGCGGCCCTCCAGATCCACGATCTCGGCCTCCGAGGGCGGGGTCACGGCGTCGGCGGTTCCCACCTCGGTGATGAGGCCGTCCCGGACCACCACCACCCCGTTCTCCAGCAGCGGGGCTCCCGTTCCGTCCAGGATCCGGGCGCCCACAAAGGCCCGGACGGAGACGAACTCTCCGGCTCCCGCGTCGGTGAACGCGTCCGAGGAGGCAGGTTCTCCTGCAGGGGCGGAGTTTCCACAGGCGGCGGCTCCGAAGAGCACGAGGAGGGGGGCCGCGAGGCGTCCGGGACGGAAGTGAAGGTAGGTGAGCATGTTCGTCGATCCTGGGCCTGCGAGGGAATCGAAAGCTGTGCGAGGTCCTTCCCAAGGTGGGGGTACGGGCCAGCAGAGGCCAGATACAGATTGCGAAAGGGGTGCGGCGGACGCTCCGCGCCGGGAACCGCAGTTCCCGGCGGTGGTATCGCTCCCACGGGCCTCGTCCGCTATGTCGGGGCTCTTCCCCGCCACGATGGAGCCCCTCATGTCCCCTTGGCGCACCCTGTTGGGCCTCGGATCAGCCCTTGGTGGTGTTTCACTCCTGGCCTTTTCGGTTCCGGAATGAGGAGCGGCGTTCCGGGGTTCGTGGTCGCGGCCGTCGCCGGGATCCTGCTGGTTCTTCCCGCCCCGGCGGTGGGCCAGTCCGCTCTGTCGGCGGGCCCGTCCATCGAGCCCTTCGAGGTGGGTTCGCCGGCCTCGGTGGGGCTGTCTGCGGAGGGACTGGACGAGGCGACGAACCTCCTCCAGGCCCACATCGATGCCGGCGATATCGCCGGAGTGGTGGCGGCGGTGGTCCGGGACGGAACGCTGGTATACCACCAGGCACTGGGCCACCGGGACCTGGAGTCGGGAGATCCGATGCCCCACGACGCCCTCTTCCGGATCTACTCCATGACCCGGCCCATCACGGCGCTGGGGATCCTCATGCTCCACGAGGAGGGTCGTCTGGATGTGAACGATCCCGTGCAACGGTATCTGCCGAAGTTCGCTGACCAGGAAGTGCTCCGGGATGCCTCCTCCATGGACCCGTCCGAGACACGGCCCCGGGAGGAGGAAATCACCCTGGCCCAGCTCCTGACCCACACCTCCGGGGTGGGAAGCCGGGGCTCGACCCTGTACCGGACCCATGGGGTCCACAGCTGGGATCAGACCCTGGAAGAGGTGGTGGACAACGTGGCGGCGCTTCCCCTCTTCGAGGACCCCGGCACCCGGTATCGCTACGGGATGCATTCGGAGATCCTGGGACGGGTCATCGAAGAGGTCTCAGGCCTGTCCCTCCCGGAGTTCTTCCAGGAGCGGATCTTCGGGCCGCTGGGAATGACGGACACGATGTTCCGAGTGGACCCCCCGCGCCGGCACCGGCTCGCCACCGTGTATCGGCCGGACCCCGACGGGCGACTCCGGCCGCACCAGATGGAGGCGATTCCCGTCACCGAGGAGCGGGCCCTGACCAGCAGCGGCGTCGGGCTCGTGGCGTCCACCATGGACCTTCTTCGCTTCTCCCAGTTCATCCTGGACGGCGGGCGCATCATGGGCGGGGGTGGTGGAGGGGAACCTCTGGGAGAGGAACCCCTGCTCCGTCCGGAATCCCTTCGAATGATCATGGAGAACGCGGTGCCCAAGGGACTCCTCCCCCTGGGTGGGAGCGGGTACTGGGCCGGGTCGGGATGGTCGCTGGGGGGCTTCGCGGTGGTCCTTGATCCTTACGCATACGGCCACGGGGTGAACCCCGATGAGATCTGGTGGGACGGGTCGGCAGGGACCCGGTTCTGGATCGACCCCCATGAGAACATGGTGACCATCATCCAGGCCCAGATTTCCCCGGCGGGAGGAAACGGCTTTCGGGAGGGCTTCAAGTCCCGGGTCCACGCCTCCATCCTGGAGCATCGGTCCCCATGAGTCCTCCCACTCCGACCCGGCGCCAAGGACTGGAGCCATCGCCTCCCCACCCGTGAGCGCCCCCCCACCCCCGCGTCTCCTCGCCGTCGATGCGGGCCTGCGGGCGGGGCTGGCGGTCTATGGCTCCGAAGGTCGGCTCCAGCGCTATCGGTCCACCAACTTCGGTGCGCCGAAGCGACTGAAGAGCGCCGTCTACGGCCTGATGAACGACCTGCCTGGCCTCGAACGGGTGGTGGTGGAGGGGGGTGGAGCTGTGGCCGACCCCTGGCTGCGCGAGGCAAAACGCCGGGGCCTTTCCGTCACCCAGGTACACGCCGGAATCTGGCGGGAGGCACTCCTTCTTCCCAGGGACCAGCGCACCGGCGCCGCCGCCAAGGAGCAAGCCGATGCGTTGGCCCGGCAGGTGATCAACTGGTCGGGGGCTCCCCGGCCCACCTCCCTTCGCCACGACGCCGCCGAAGCCATTCTCATCGGGCTCTGGGGCGTGTTGGATGCGGGGTGGCTTTCCGAACCACCGCAGGGCATCGGGATCCGCTAGAAGGCTGTTGAAGAAATACAGGGCGCCACCGTTGGGAGCGCCAGGGGCCTTCATCCCTCCCGTGTCGTGGAGATAGGTTCCGGGGTGAGTCCCGACACCACTCGGTCCGTTTGAGCCATCGAAGGGAGGCAACCTGAACATCCTCATCGTGGAGTCCAACGCCAAGGCAAAAACCCTGGGCCGCTACCTGGGAAAGGACTGGAAGGTGGTGGCCACGGGCGGTCATGTTCAGACCCTTCCCCACGATCGATCCCTGCACGGCAAGGACGCGAAGAAGGCGTATTGGGCGAACCAGCCGGACGCGCTCCCGAACCCGCCCTGGGTCTGGACGGACCGGGGCGAGAAGGCGCTGGAGAGCATCCTGGAGCATGTGGATGGTGAAGCTTCCTTCTGGATCGCCACCGACCCGGACCGGGAGGGAGAGTTCATCGCGTGGTGCCTGGAACGCCTCCTCCGTCCCCATGCCCGTGAGATCCACCGGGTGAGCTTCCAGGAGGTCACCGCCGAGGCCGTCCAGGACGCGATCCGGAATCCGACCCGACTGGATGAAGGGATGGTGGAGAGCGCACTCCTTCGGAAATTCCTGGATCGCCTGGTGGGGTACCGCACCTCCAAGCTGGCTCGGGCCGTGATCCCGGGGGGCAGCGCCTCCATGGGGAGGGTCCAGACCCCCACCCTGGGGTTCGTGGTGGATCGGGAGCTGGAGCGGGAGGCCCACGTGCCCATCCCCTACTTCGAGGTTCGTGCCCGGGCGTCGGGGGTTGAACTCCAGGTGCGCTTCCATGAGACCGACGATCCGGAGGTCTGGAAGAACGAGGCGGGGCGCTCGATTCCCACCCGCACCTTCAAGGCATCCCTGGCCCAGGCGGGGGAAGGGGCCCTACGGAAGGCTGGAAAGGTGGAGGTGACCGAGGTCACTCGGGGGGCTCGCAGCTCCAACCCGCGGCCGCCATTCTCCACCGATGCGCTCCTTCAGGCGGCCGGCTCCCGCTTCGGGTGGTCGCCCAAGAAGACCTCGGCCCTGGCGTCCATGCTCTACGAGGCAGGGCACATCACCTACATCCGAACCGACTCCACCCGCATCGCCGCTTCCGCGGTCCAGGGGGCCCGGACCGCCATCGAAGAGGCCTTCGGCGAGGATCACCTGGGGAAGGGGGACGTGGGAACGGCGGTGAAGAAGGGGGCCGGCCCCATCCAGGACGCCCACGAAGCCATCCGGCCCACCCGGTTCCAGGACGAGGATGTGGCCCTGGACGACGCAGACGCCCGGAAGCTCTACCGCCTGGTGCGGGCCCATACCCTGGCCAGCCAGATGGCGCCTTCCCGCTATCTCACCGCCCGCATCCACGCCGCCGTGGAGGGGTTTTCCCGGCCCCTGGTGGGCACGGTTTCCTGGCGGGTCTTCCCGGGATGGGAGGCGGTGTATGGGGAATTCCGCAGCGAGCCCGATACGGAGCCTCCGGAGGCCTCGTTGGAGGCGGGTGCCGTCTGGCCCCTGGATCCCGAGGGCGAGGACGCTCCCAATCCCGAACTCATCGAGGACGAAACCCAGCCGCCGCCGCGATTTCGCCGCCATACCCTCATCAAGGCGATGAAGGACGGGGGGATCGGACGCCCCTCCACTTATGCCCGGACCGTGGAGAAGCTGGAGGAGCGGGGCTACGTAGAGATGGAGGAGGGCGCGCTGGCCCCCACCGAGCGGGGACGGGCCATCTGGCTCCAGGCGGCGCCCCTCTACGTGCGGGACGACTCCGGCGCGGAGCTCTTCAGCGCCGATTTCACCGCCCGGATGGAGGAGCGTCTGGACGAGGTGGCCAGTTCCTCGGAGGCACCGGCCGCCAGGACCTGGGAGGAGTGGCGGGACGAGATCCGTGATCTCCACGAGATCGCACGAGCCCGGAAGGCCACCGGAAAGGCGACGCCCCGAACCCAGGAGCGTCTGGAGCGGCTCCTGGAGAACGCGCCCCCCGGATCCGAGGCTCCCCTTGATCCCGATTCCCTGACGGAGGAGGAGGCCAGGGGGTGGATGGAGCGGCTGCGGGAGGCCGGCGTGTCTCCAGCCCCCTCCTCCCGACAGGCCGCCTTCCTCGAGCGGCTGGTGGAGGAGCTGGGCCTCAGTTCACCCGAGGCCGCAGAACTCATCGGGTTGGAGGACCTGACCCGGATCCAGACCTCGGCTCAGGCCAGTGCCCTCATCGAAGAGCTTTCCGCCCTTCGGGAGGAGCGCCTCCCTCCTAGCCGAAAGCAGATCGGACTCATCGAGCGCCTCCGCAGCGAGGCGGGACTGACGGAGGAGGAGGCAGCGGCGCTGGTCGGGGAGTCTGCGCTCTCGGACCTCACCGGCGGAAGGGAGGGAAGCGCCAGCGCCCTCATCGACCAGCTCCTGGAGAGGACCAAGAAGGCGGCTTCGGGGACCACCTCGTGACGGCGGTGATCCTGGTCTGACTCGCCACACGAGGTTGCCTCCGGGCCCTTGCTGTGGGGCGCCTCCGGAACGGTCCTTGCATATGAATGGGTCGTCTCGTGAAGCATCGAAAGAGGGGACTGCGCCCCATCTGCACGCCAACCGAACAGGAGGCAACATGAAGCTCGTGCCACCGATCTTCCTCGCGCTCATTCTCGCTGCCCTGATCGTCACTCCGGGCTGGGCCCAGGGGGTCGAGGGATCGAATGCCGAGGCCATCGCACAGGAAGTCCAGACCTCTGATGCCAGCGCCTTCGACGCGGCCGTCACCTCCCACCAGAGCGAGTTGGACCGGACCCGGGAAGAGTTGAGTGAACTCCTGGCCCACGATGCGGTTCGTGAGTTCGCGTCTGAACGCGGGATGGACATGGAGCGGGTGGAGGAAGTGGCCTCCACCCTTTCGGATCAGGAAGTGCAGGGTATGGCAGGCCACGTTTCTGAAGCGGTGGCGGCCGCCCAGAACCGGACCACCCTCACGATCAGTGCCACCACGCTGATCATCGTTCTATTGATCCTGATCCTGGTCACCTGACGACTGGACAAGGCCCGAGGGACCGCCTGCGCGCGCGACAGGGCGGTGGCCAGAGCGACAGTTGGGCTTGCCGCGTTGCTGCTCCTCGCGTGGGGCGGGGGCGTGGAGCGGGCTGCGGCCCGGGGTGTCCAAGGCCTGGATGCACGGATCCAGGATGCCCCTTCCTGCATGGAAGATCAGGAAGATCAGGCGGGCTGTGACGACCCGGTGGACTGCCTGGACCAGGTGGAGAAGGCGGTTCGCGCCGCCTCAAAGGGAAACCTGTCCGAGGCGGGTCGCATCCTGGGTGAGGCTCTGGCCCGCTGTCCCCGGCACTCCAGGGTCCTTCGCGAACTCGCGGGGCTCCGGTTCCGGCAGGGACGTCTCCAGGAGGCCGAATCCCTTGCCCTCCAGTTCCTGGACCTGGAACCGGAGTCGGAGTGGGGTTGGATCCTCCTGGCCACGACCCGATACCTCTCCGATGACTCCCGGGGCGCGCTGCGGGCATGGAATGAGGCGGGGCGTCCCGTGACCGGCGAAGTCCGCGTAGAGGGTGGAGGGGCATCCGCGGATGGGTCTCCCTACCGGGCCTTCCTCAGCTCGGCAGGGGTGGTGGAGGGTCAGTTGCTGACCCCTCAGGCCCTGGCCCTGGCCGGACGCCGTCTCCAGGCCATCCCGGCAGTCTCCGGGTTGCGCCTCGATTATCGACCGGTGGCCGACGGGGGTGCGGATGTGGAGGTGGCAGTGGCCCTTCACTCCGGGTCACCCCTAATGGGCGCCCTTCCGGGGGGTGCGCTGTCGTACCACCTCCTCCGGGCCCTTGTGGGGGAGCTCCGGGTTTCCACCGCGAACCCTCTGGGTCGACTGGACCGATGGGAGGTGACTGGCGTTCGCGAGGGCCGGCTCCGCCAGGTGACCGCTACGCTGGCGCTTCCGGCCCCCAGGGGTTCTGGGGCCTGGTCCTGGGCGGTTGGGCACCGGGTGGGCCGGTTTTCCACCCCGGGGACGGAGGTCCCCACCCGGTTGGAGTGGTCAGGGCTTCGTTGGACCCATACCCATTGGATCACCCATGCCCTTCGCGCCTCAGGGGGAGGGGGGGTCGAAAAATGGGCCGGGAGCTCACCCCTGGCGGCAGGGCAGGTCTCTCTCCTGCTGGAGCCTCCGGAGTCCCGGGTGGCCGTCGATCTGTCACTGGAGGGATGGCGGGGAAGGGGAGGGCGAGGGCCCGGCGGAAGCCTGGATGGGGTGGACGCCGCCGGTGGGGGTTCGCCCCGGGGGTTCACCCGGGGCTCTGTCCTGGGCAGCTACCATGGGTTCGCCTCCGCTGGGAGTCTGTTGAGGACCGAGTTCGACCTTCGCCTTGGTGCAGATGCCGTTTCGGTCGCGACACCCCTGGACCTCTACCCCCGGTTCGGCGCCGGTGCGGCATCCACCCACCTGCTTCGCGCCGGTTCAGCGATGGATGGGGAGGGTGTGGTCCGCCTCCCCCGTTCAGGGACGGTCTGGGTCCATGGAGGGGTCGAAGCCCGACGGTGGGTGGGGACCCTGGGGCCGAGCCGGATCGCCATCGCCCTGTTCGGCGATGCCGTCCGGGGCGTATCGGGATCAGTGGAGCCCACGAAGCCGGAGGTCCATGTGGGTACCGGGCTCCGCCTCCGGGTTCCGGGAGGGAGCGGATGGCTCCGACTGGACTGGGCCATCGACCCGACCTCCGGGGCCGCTCGGGGGTCGATGGGCTTCATGGACCGTTCTGGTGGTTCCACCTTCCGGACCCGTTGAACCTCTGGTCCGGGTCACCCCGGATCTCCGTCCACGTCCATGAGGGACCTTGGGGTAGGGTCCAGAAGCGAGTCGGTCAGACTCTCCCCGCGACCTCTCGGAAGCCGATCATCCGCCCAGCGTCTTCGTCCCAGAGGGTGAGGCGGAAGAGGCGGGCCACGTCCCGCAGGCTGATCCGGGTGGCCTGCTGGAGTTCGGGGTTGGCCTCCAAACACTCCTGGAGGCGGTAGTTGGGGATCCGACTGCTGAGGTGGTGGATGTGGTGGATCCCGATGCTGGCCGTGAACCACTGGAGGGGGCGGGGGAGAACCAGGTGGGAGCTCCCGTGGACGGCGGCGGAGAAGTAGTCCCACTCAGGCTCCCGGTGCCAGTAGGTCTCCTCGAACTGATGCTGGACGTAGAAGAGAAGGATTCCTGCGGCTCCCGACATCAGGGTCACCGGGACCTGGATCAGGAGGAAGGGGATGATTCCAATGGTCAGGGTGGCCACAGCCAGAACCCCCACCAGGCACGCATTCGTCCACCAGATGCTGGCCCACGCCTGCTTCCAGTCCCTCGGGACATCACTCGGATATCGATGCTTCAGCACGAAGTGGAAGATGGGTCCGGCCAGCAGAAGGGTCAGGGGATGCCGGTAGATCCGGTACTCGCGCCGCTTCCCCGGGGATAGGTCCAGGTACTCGTTCACCGTCATGGTGTCCACGTCGCCGAACCCCCGAAGGTCCAGATCCCCGCTGTGGGCATGATGGTGGGCGTGGGTCCGCCGCCAGTACTGGTAGGGGGTAAGGGTGAGGACCCCGATGCAGAAGCCCACCGTGTCCCGGACCCTTCGTGACCTGAAATATGAGCCGTGGCCACAATCGTGTTGGATGATGAACAGGCGCACCAGGAAGGCGGCCGTGGGCACGGTCAGGACCAGACTCAGCAGGTAGCTGACCTCGAGGGCGAAATAGGCAGCCGCCCAGAAGAGAAGAAATCCAGCGGCGGTGACCGTGAGCTGGAGAATGCTCCGACGGTGGTCCGGGCCAAGGTACGGCCCGGTCATCTGGAGCCAGTCCCGCGAGGGTACCGCAGACGGGGCGGCGACCGACGCTTCGACGACTGACGGGGCAGTGGTCGACGGGGCGGTGGTCGAAGAGGTGGTGGTCGAAGGGGCAGCGGTCGAAGGGGCAGCGGTGGTTGCCGACGAGGAAGGCGGGGTCAGGGAGGGCTCCAGTGTGTATGGCCAGTATGAGGGATCGGTGATTAAAGGTCGCATGCCGACGTCGCCTCCGCCATGTCGTCCGTGATTCTCTCTTTTCCCTTTTCCACGGGATCCGCCATGGGGTGACGCCCTTTGGCCCTGGGCCTTACCTTCTCGACATCTCCTCATGTGGGGACCGCTTTGCCGCCTCTCCAACGGGCCACCGGGGGATGGCGGATTCCTTACCCACGAGACATGGGAATTCCGTCCATGACCGATCCTTCCACCGTCCAGTCCACCCCAGGTGCCCTCCGGTTCCGGAAGGCCTTTCTCCTCTCCCTGGCGGTGGGGATTTCGGTTCTCTTCCTCCTGGTCATCCAGCGATTTGTCCTGGCGGTCTTTCTGGCGGCGGTCTTCGCTGGACTGGTCCATCCCCTTTACCAGTGGATCCTGGGGCGGATGGGAGGTCGGAAGAACCTGGCCGCCGTTACCACCCTCATCCTTCTTCTCGTGGGTGTCGGGGTTCCGCTGGCCGGCTTTCTGGCCCTGGTTGCGGCAGAGGCGGTACACGTGAGTCAGGGCGCCGAAGCCTGGTTCAGGGATCAGGCGGGGCGCATCGATCAGATTCGGGGATTTCTGGAGCGGATTCCCCTGGCCGACCGGATCCTTCCCGAGGCCGACCAGGTGGCGGCCCAGTTCCGGGAGATCGCGGGGCGAACCGGTCCCGCTCTCATGGGGGCCGTGGCCGCCGCCACCCGGGGGACCCTGAGTTTCATCCTCCAGGCCTTCATCCTCCTCTATGCGCTCTTCTATTTCCTGGTGGACGGACCGGCCATCCTCCATCGGATTCTCTACTACATTCCCCTGGCCCCGGAGGAGAAGGCGCAACTCCTGGAGCGATTCGTCTCCGTTTCCCGGGCGACCCTCCGGGGTTCCCTCCTCATTGGCGTCATCCAGGGTGGCATCGCCGGTCTGGCCTTCTGGGTCGCGGGGGTACCGGGGCCGGCATTCTGGGGCACGGTCATGGTGGTCCTCTCCATCATCCCGGCCGTGGGGGCGGCTCTCATCTGGGTCCCTGCCGTCATCTATCTCTTCATGGTGGGAGAGGTGGTGGCTGGGGTGGGCCTGCTAATTTGGTGCGCCGTGGTGGTCAGCACGGTGGACAACTTCCTTCGTCCGCGTCTCATCGGTCGCGATGCCCGAATGTCCGACCTCCTCATCCTTCTCAGCACCCTGGGCGGAATCATCCTGTTCGGTGCCGTGGGCTTCATCGTGGGGCCCATCGTGGCCGCCCTCTTCGTGACGGTCTGGCACCTTTACGGAGAGGCGTTCCAGGAATGGCTTCCCCACGTTCCCAGGGGAGTGCTCCCGGAACCGACCCCAACTCCCGAAGCGGAGGTCCCAAATGCACGCCCTCCTGGTTGAAGGGCCCAAGGCCCTTCCCACCCTCGCCTCTGTCCCCGATCCCGACCCGCCGCCCCATGGCGCCGTGGTGGAGGTACGGGCCACAGGAGTGTGCCGGAGTGACTGGCACGCCTGGATGGGCCACGACCCCACGGTTCGATTTCCACATGTGCCCGGACACGAGTTCGCTGGAGTGGTCCGGGCCGTGGGTGAGGAGGTGACCCGATTCAGCGGCGGGGAACGGGTGACGGCGCCCTTCTGCTGTGGGTGTGGGGCCTGTGGGGAATGCCGCGCTGGACAGCAGAATCTCTGCGACCATGAATACCAGCCGGGATTTGACGGCTGGGGGAGCTTTGCCGGATACGTGGCCGTGCCCTGGGCGGACGTGAACCTGGTGTCCCTTCCCGACGGGATGGAGTTCAGCCATGCCGCGAGCCTGGGGTGCCGTTTCGTCACCGCCTTCCGGGGAATGGCTGACCAGGCCCGGGTTACGGCCGGAGAGACGGTGGTGATCTACGGTTGCGGAGGGGTGGGGCTCTCAGCGGTGATGGTGGCTGCAGCTCTGGGGGCCCGGGTCATCGCCGTGGACATCGGTGAGGATAAGCTGGCCCTGGCGGCGGAGCTGGGAGCCGAGCATGGGGTGAATGCCGCCGAAGAGGATCCTGTGGAGGCCGTGCGGACCCTGAGCAAGGGCGGGGCCCATGTGTCGGTGGATGCCCTGGGGAGCGCCGGGACCTTCCGCCAGGGCATCCGATCCCTTCGCCGCCGGGGGCGCCACGTACAGTTGGGGCTTCTCCTTGAGGAGGATGCCGAGCCCCGGGCTCCCATGCACGAGGTGATCCGCCACGAGCTCACCGTTCTGGGGAGCCACGGAATGCAGGCGTGGCGCTATCCCGCCATGCTGGATTTCATCCGGGCTCGAGACCTTCCCATCCACCGGCTGGTGGGGGAACGGCGCCCCCTGGCCGACGGAGGCAGGGTTCTGGCGTCGATGGGGGGCTTTGCCCCGCTCGGGGTGACGCTCCTGGAGCCGTGAGGCGGACTCCAGGCCCAGGCGCTCATGGGCCCGAAGGCGACAACCCCAGAGCCTCTGACAGTTCCCCGAGCTTTTCCTGGATCTGTCGGGCGTTCTGGGGCCCCATGCGGATGAGGAGCTTCTCCGCACCCCGACGGGCTTCCAGCTCCGGGTCACGGTATTCGTAGATGCCTTCCACCGGAACCACCTCCGGGGAAGCGGTCGGCACTTCCACGCTCTGGACATTCCGAATGGCCATCTCCAGCGTCTCATCAAAGGTCCGGTCCGGAATCCCGAGTTCCTGGAAGGCCTCATCGATGAGAGGATGGAGTTGCCGATAGAGCTGGACCGTCCCAGGCGTATCCAGTGACCCGAAGGTGGCGGCCAGCAGGTCGTACCGTTGGAAGCTCTCCGGGGCGATGACGAGGCGACCGTCCACCTCATGGACGGTAAAGTCTTCTTGCGGCTGCATGTGGCCCACGTGCTCCGAGGGGTTCGAACCACCGGCCAACTCCACTACCACCAGGACGAAGCGTTCGATGAGGCGGTCGGTGACGAGCCACGCCGCCAGACGCGGGTGGCTGGAGAGGCGAGCCACCTGATCCCGGACGAAGGCGTCGCTGGCGCTCAGTTCGGGGAGGTCCAGGGGAGGCACCTGGGGCATGTGGGGAGAGGTGTCAGGCGCAGCCACCCGGGGTGGGGCTTCCTCCGGAATCTCCTGGGGTCCCTGGGCGCGGAACCAGAACCATCCAATTATGGCCAGGAGCGCCACAACGCCGATGGTCACCAGGACCCTCACATTGGGTGGCCCGGACCTCCTGCTTTGCCTCCGCCTCCGTATGGACACCTTGAATCCTCCTGAAACGAGCTGGTGGACTTCCTTCTACCGCACGCCAACCGTGCGACACGAGGCCCATCCCTACTACACGTGAGACGAAGACAGGTGCGGCACGTCCCACCCGGTGGGGATTCCGGGCGGAGACTCCGGGTGGGGGCTTCCGGGGCGGTGTCCCGAAGGTCCTTTGTTTCCCTGGCCCTCCTTCGTCCTTCGAACTCAGCTCTTTTTCCACTCCACCTGCCCACCGGGCAGGAAGTAGAGGATGTCCATCTCGCCCCCGTCCACCGTGGGGACGTGTTCGGTGCCCGGGCCGTAGACCACCCACCCTTCGGGCTGACCGTCGAAGGTGGCTCCGGAGTTTCGGGCGAAGCAGAGCTCGATCTCCCCGGCGGTGTGGCGGTGCCAGACTCCGGGCCCGCTCATCCGGACGGCGTCGATGGAGAAACCCCGGGTCTCGGGAGATGGCTTGGCCACCCGGGAGAACCGGGCGTTTCCCCCCTCCCGATCACAGAGCCATCCCTCTTCCACGCCCTGTTCGAACGCCTCCCGGATCTTCTGGATCCGGGGGTCGTCCAGGGGGAGGGCCGAGTTCAGGTGCAACTGGGCGGCGGAGGCATCGGCTGGGTCGAGGGCGGTCAGTTCATCCAGGACCGGAGAGAGGGCTTCGATCAGGGTTTCACGGCTCATGGGGCGACTCATGGGAATGGGTGGTTTTCTGAGAGCGGGCAGGACTGAAGGTAGGGGGTCTGCGGCGTGAGGGCTCCCCTGGAACGCGACGACTCCTCAGGACGCCAGGTCCTGGGTTGGGACGAGGGAAGGGGACGCCTCCCCGTTCGCCGAGAGGCTCCCGACCACCCCCGCGTCACACCCCCGCGCTCCGGAAGGCCTTCTCCACCAGTTCTTTCGCCTCCTCCACGAGGCGGTCCAGGTGCGCCTCTCCCTGGAAACTCTCGGCGTAGATCTTGTAGATCTCCTCGGTCCCCGAGGGGCGGGCGGCGAACCAGCCGTCCTCAGTGACCACCTTGAGGCCTCCAATGGCGGCATCGTTGCCAGGGGCTCGGGTGAGGCGCGCCCGGACGGGAGATCCCGCAAGCTCCCGGGCATCCACCATCTCCGGTGACAGGCCCTTCAGCGCCGCCTTCTGTTCCGGGGTGGCCGGGGCATCGGTCCGGATGTAGACGGGCCGGCCGTGCCGGGCCTCAAGTTCCTGGTACAGGAGCGCTGGATCCCGTCCAGTGACCGCGGTCATCTCCGCCGCAAGGAGGGCCAGGACAATCCCGTCCTTGTCGGTGGTCCAGACGTTTCCGTCCTTCCGGATCAGGGAGGCGCCGGCACTCTCCTCTCCGGCGAAGGCCACCGACCCGTCCAGGAGCCCGTCCACGAACCATTTGAACCCCACCGGCACTTCCAGAAGAGGACGTCCCAGCTCCCGGGCGATCCGGTCCAGCATGGAGGTGGTGACCAGGGTCTTTCCCACACCCGCTGCCCCGGGCCACTCCGGCCGGTGTCGGAACAGGTAATCCACCGCCGCGGAGAGGTAATGGTTGGGGTTCATGAGTCCCCCTTCCCGGGTGACGATCCCGTGCCGGTCGAAGTCGGGGTCGTTTCCGAAGGCGATGTCGAAGCGGTCCTTCAGGTCGATGAGCCCCGCCATGGCCCAGGGGGAGGAGCAGTCCATCCGGACCTTCCCGTCCCGGTCCCGGGGGATGAAGCCGAAGGCGGGGTCCACCGTGGGGTTTACCACCTCCAGGTCCAGCCCGTAGCGTTCCGCGATGCGGCTCCAGTACGCCACGCCGGCTCCCCCCATGGGATCGGCACCGATTCGAACTCCGGAAGCCGCCACCGCCTCCAGGTCCAGGACCGTCCCCAACTCCTCCACGTAGGGTCCGACGAAGTCGTGACGCAGGGTGGAAGGGGCGGACATGGCCTCGTCGAAGGGGATGCGTCGGACCTCCCGGTTTCCCTCCCGGAGGAGTTCGTTGGCCCGGGCCTGGATCCACTCGGTGATTTCGGCGCCGGCGGGTCCCCCCGAAGGCGGATTGTACTTGAAGCCGCCGTCCTCCGGAGGGTTGTGGCTGGGGGTCAGGAGGACTCCATCTGCCTCTCCGGTCCCCTTTCCATTCCCCCGTCCCCCGGAGCCCCGCCGGTTGTGGACCAGGATGGCGTGGGAGACCACGGGGGTCGGTGTGAAACCCAGGTCGGCATCCACCCGAACCTCCACTCCGTTGGCGGCAAAGACCTCCAGGGCACTGACCCAAGCGGGCTCTGAAAGCGCGTGGGTGTCCTTCCCGAGGAAGAGGGGTCCGCGGATCCCTGCCGCCAGGCGGTACTCGGCCACCGACTGGGCGATGGCCAACACGTGGGCCTCGTGGAAGCTCCCGTCGAGGGAGCTGCCCCGGTGCCCCGAGGTGCCAAAGGCCACCTGTTCCCTCGGGTCGCTGGGATCCGGCGTCCGGTCGTGGTAGGCGGTCCGGAGAAGGGAGAGGTCGGTGCGGTCCTCCTCCGCAACAGGAGTTCCGGCAAGGGGGTGGATGTCCATGGGGGGGCTCAGAAGGTGCTCAGCACCAGCCACTGGCCGGCGGTGCCGAGAAGGGACATGAC
>REED01000217.1 GCA_007695225.1 Gemmatimonadales bacterium | reverse complement strand
CTCAGCCGCTCAAGGGCGCCCGGGATGTCGTCCTCGTGGTACAGGACCTCCAGGGGTAACCCCGTCACCTCGGCGTAGGACCGGATCTCCGCCAGCCCTCCCACCCGGTAGGTGTCCAGGGTCATCAGTCCGACCCGCTTCGAGCCGAAGCCCCTGGGATGGAGGGCCAACTTCATGAGGGCGGTGGTCTTGCCCGCTCCAGCCGGCCCCACGAGCCCTACCATCCAGGGACGGATCCGGGGCGCCCTGGAGGCGAACCCTGGTCGGGCGTCCCCGTCCAACTGCCGACGGAGGGCCTCGGCTTCGCCCGGCGGTGTGGCCAGAATCTCAAGCCCTCCTTCCAGGGTGGTGCGGGTGTTCAGGATCATGGCGTCGGGACCCAGGGACTCCCGGACCCGCTTCAGGGTGGTGGGGAGGTCTCTCCCCCGGAATCGCTCAAGCCTCATTCTTCATCTCCCAGACTGCGACGCTTTCGACGTTGACCTGCGGAGGGAGCTCTCCGAGGGAGAGCACCGGTATGTGGGGGAGGACGGGCTCCAGGAGCCTCCGGATCCCCACCCGCATGGTGGGGGCGGTGATGACCGGCCGGGGTCGTCCGTCCCGGACGTGTTCCCGGGCCAGCTGGTCCAGGAAGGTGAGGGCCCGGGTCATGGCACCCGGCTCCACCACGTCGTTCCCCTCCCCGGGACGGGGGGAGAAGAGACGTGTGAGCGCGACCTCCAGGCGGGGGCCCACGGTGATGCCCCGGATCGTGCCGTCCGGGTCGGCGTGGGTCTCGGAGATGACGGGCCCCAGTGCCCGCCGGACCTGCTCGGTCAGGGCCTCCGGGTCCTTGGTTCGCTCGCTCACATCCGCCAGGGTCTCCAGGATGGTCACCAGGTCCCGGATGGGGACCCGTTCCCGGAGGAGGCGCTGGAGCACTCGGTGGAGGGTGCCGATCCCCAGCTTCGAGGGGACCACCTCCTCCACCAGGGCCGGGTAGCTCTCCTTCAGGGTGTCCACCAGCTCCTGCACGTCCTGGCGTCCCAGGAGCTCTGCGGCGTGATCCTTCAGGACCTCCATGAGGTGGGTGGAGAGCACGGTGCCGGGCTCCACCACCGTCCACCCCGCCGCCTCCGCCTCCACCCGGTCGGAGGTGGAGATCCACCGGGCCGGCAGGCCGAAGGCGGGCTCCACCGTTTCCTCGCCCTCCACCTCCCCCTCCACCTCGCCGGCGTCCAGGGCCATGAGGAGGCGCGGGCGAAGGCTCCCCCGGGTCACCTCGGTTCCCCGGATGCGGACCACGTATTCCGCCGCCTCCAGGCGGACATCGTCCCGGATGCGAATGGGCGGCACCAGGACCCCCAGCTCCAGGGCCGCCTGCTTCCGGAGGAGACGGATCCGCTCCAGGAGGTCTCCTCCCTGGCTCTGGTCCACCAGGGGGATGAGGGCATACCCCACCTCCAGCTCCACCGGGTCGATCTGGAGGAGATCATGCACCGGACTTCGCTCTTCGGGCTTCGGGGAGGCCACTTCCACGGGCGGGGCCGCAGCGGCCAGCGCTGCGGCCCGGGTGTCCGGAGCATACCGGGCCCCCAGGGCCGCTCCCATGCTCAGGGCGATGAAGGGGACGACGGGGAGGCCGGGCACCAGGGCCAGGGTGGCCAGGAATCCCGAGGCGATCCAGAGGGGCTTGGCCTTCCCCCCGAGCTGGGCCACCAGGGAGGCGCCCACCCGCTCTCCCCCCGAGGAGGAGGTGACCATGATCCCCGCCGCCGTGGCAATGACCAGTGCTGGGATCTGGGTGACGAGGCCGTCCCCCACCGTGAGGAGGGTATACTCGGAGAGGGCCCGGGACATGGGCATCCCCCGCTGCACCATCCCGACGAAGATCCCCCCCAGGATGTTGATGGCGGTGATGAGGAGCCCGGCGATGGCATCTCCCCGGACGAACTTGGCGGCCCCATCCATGGCCCCATAGAAGTCCGCCTCCCGGGATATCTCCTCCCGCCGCCGTCGGGCCTCATCCTCGTCGATGAGGCCCGCACTCAGGTCGCCGTCGATGCTCATCTGCCGTCCGGGCATGGCATCGAGGGTGAAGCGGGCCGCCACCTCGGCTACCCGTCCCGAGCCCTTGGTGATGACGATGAAGTTGATCCCCACCAGGATGAGGAAGATGACCACCCCCACCACGTAGTTCCCGCCGATGACGAACTCCCCGAAGGCCTCGATGACCCGCCCCGCGTCACCCTCCCCCAGGATGAGCCGGGTGGTGCTCACGTTCAGCGCCAGCCGGTAGAGTGTCAGGAGGAGGAGGAGGGATGGGAAGGCGGAGAAGTCCAGGGGCTTTTCGGCGTTCAGCGCCGTGAGGAGGACCAGGAGGGCGAAGGCGATGCTCAAAGCCAGAAGGAGGTCCAGGATCATGGAGGGGAGGGGGAGGACCAGGAGTCCAACCACGAAGACCACGCCCACCACGACCAGGACCTCTCCCTTCCCGGGGAAACGGTTCCACAGCGCCTCGAACCCTGTACCGGAGCTGCTCATGCCACCTGACTCCCTCTCCATGCCCGGCCGCGCCGGGCCTTCTCACGGAAGACGAAGGCCAGGACCTCCGCCACCATCACGTAGAACTCCACCGGCACCGGATGCCCCACCTTGCCCGCGGCCAGGAGGGCCCGGGCCAGGGGAGGGTTCTCCACGATGGGGATCCCCGCCTCTTGGGCCTTCTCCCGGATCTTCAGGGCCACCTTCCGAGATCCCATGGCCAGGACGATGGGAGCCGGGGCGATGGAGGGATCCCACTTGAGGGCCACCGCCACGTGGGTGGGATTGGTGAGGACCACATCAGCCTCGGAGACCGCCAGCATCATCCGGCGCCGGGCCAGGGAGCGCCCCAGGGAGAGGCGGCGCGCCTTCACGTGGGGGTCTCCGTCCGACTCCTTCATCTCCCGCTTCAGCTCCTCCTGGCTCATCCGCAGGTTCCGCTCGTGCTGCCAGATCTGGAAGGCGTAGTCCGCCGCCGCCACCAGGAGAAACGCCGCTCCCGCCAGGGCCAGCATCCGGAGGGCCGAGCCCTGAATGAGCTCCAGGAGGGCCAGTGGAGAAAGCTGCACCAGGGCGGGGATCCGATCCCACGAGAGGAGGAGCACCCCCAGGATGACGCCCCCGATGATGGCCAGCTTCACGAGGGACTTCCCCAACTCCATCACCGCCTTCCATCCCCAGATCCGCTTGGCGCCCTGGACCGGGTCCAACTTCTCCCACTTCGGCTTGATGGGCTCCAGGGAGAGGACCCCCCGCCCCTGGGCCCCCGCCACCCCCAGCGCCACAACCCCCATGAAGAGCACAGGAACGGCCAGGACCCCCAGGACCCGCCACCCCACCGACGCCAGCCACTCGGCGGTGGCGGAGGCCCCCTCCGGGGGTGCCACGGAGCGGGCCAGGGTCTCCCCATAGATCTCCAGGACCCCCCGGGCCAGCCCACCTCCGCCGAACCAGACGAAGAGCGCTGCGCCCAGGAGGAGAATGGCGGCGTTCACCTCGACGCTCCGGGGCACCTGTCCCTTTCTCCGGGCATCCTCCCGACGCCGGGGAGTCGCGGAGTGCGGCTTGTCCTTGCCGCTCTCCGCGCTCACGTGCCCTCTCCCGCAGGAGGGGGGACCAGTTGGAAGAGGAGCTCATCGGAGAGCTCCCGGTACTGGCCGGGCCATCCCGCCACGAGCCAGCCCACCAGGGGCAGGGTGGCGGCCAGCATGAGGAGGCCGATCCCGATCTGGAGGGGAAAGGCTGTCATGAGGATGTTCATCTGGGGGACGGTCCGGGCCAGGACGCCCAGAGCCACGTTCCCGATGGTCACCGCGGCGATGACCGGGGCCGCGATCCGGAGGCCCAGGAGGAAGAGGTGGCTCCCCGTCTCCACCAGGGTCCGGAGCCCCTCGACTTCGATCCGGCTCCCCGGCGTCACCGCCTCCAGGGAGAACCCCAGGGTCTCCAGAACCACCCGGTGCCCTCCCACCATCAGGAAGGAGGTCATGGCGGTGAGCCCCAGGAACTGGCCCAGCACCGGCATCTGTGTTTCGGAGAGGGGGTCCAGGAGGTTTGCCCCGGAGAGGCCGGTCTGGACGGCGATGAAGTCTCCCGCCACCTCCGCGGCATGGATGAGGATCCCCCCGGCGAAGCCCAGGGTGAAGCCCACTACCAGCTCCGCGGCCAGGGCCGCCGGCGTGACCTGGAGCTCCGGACCTCCGGCGGCGGCCGCCGCCGGGAGGAGGAGGAGGACCAGGAGCCCCGTGAATGCGGCCTTCCACTGGAGGGGGACCACCCGGGCGGAAAACACGGGGGCTACCGCCATCATCCCGGTAACCCGGAAGAGGAGAAGGGCCGCCGCCGCCGTCCCGCCGGGCGCCAGGAAGGTATCCAGCATCATCCGGCCAGCCCCGGGAGCGCCCGGAAAATCTCGGAGGTGTACTGCACCATCCGCTGGATCATCCAGGGAAGGAGGAAGAGGAAGGTCACCCCGATGGCGAAGAGCTTGGGGACGAAGGCCAGGGTCTGCTCCTGCACGGAGGTGACCGCCTGGAGGACGCTCACCACGAGTCCCACCGCCAGCGCCACCACCAGGAGGGGGCCCGCCAGGAGGAGGGCCACCCAGAGGGCGTCCCGGGCCATGTCCAGCACCAGCGCGTAGCAACACCGGCCCCGCCAGCCAGGCCAGATCCTCCACCCGGGCGCCGTAGGAACTGG
>REED01000165.1 GCA_007695225.1 Gemmatimonadales bacterium | reverse complement strand
CAAAGAGTACCCCCTTCACATTCACGTCCACCATCCGGCTCCAATCGTCCACCTGAGCCTCGACCAGGGGAGAGATGGGCATAATCCCGGCATTGTTCACCAGGATGTCCACCTGTCCGAAGGCGTCCATGGTCGCCTTGACCATGGCCTCCACCTGCCCCTGCTCCGCCACGTCGGTGGGGTGGGCCAGAACCCGAGCGCCCTGCTCCTCCAGCGTCCGGGCCAGAGCCTCGATCCGCTCCTTCCGACGGGCCGCCAGGGTGAGCCGTGCGCCTTCCCGGGCAAGGAGCCGTGCGATGGCCTCACCGATTCCACTGGACGCCCCGGTGATGATGGCGACCTTTCCTTCCAGTTCACCTCCTTCCAGCTCACCTGCCATCCTTGCCTCCCTGAAGTGTATCTTGGATAGATTCCGCATCGGACCCGCCAGAGGGTAGGCCGCTCCGGACCGCGGAACAAGCGGGGAAGGAGAACCGTCCCCACCGATCCATCACAAACATGGGGTCTCGCATGACGCAGGCGCATTCCGATTCGGTGGCCATTCTGGGTGTGGGGAACCTCGGACTGGCCCTGGCCCGTGGTCTGGTCCACTCCGGGTACGTCCCCGCCGATCACGTCCGACTCACCCGACGGAACGTGGATCTTCTGGCCCAGGAGGCCGCCGCGGGACACCCGGTGGGATCCGACAATCCGGCGGCGGTGGAGGCATCGGAGATCATCGTTCTGGCGGTGCAGCCCCAGCAGCTCGACGACCTCCTGGATGAAATCCGGGAGGCCCTGGATCCCACCCGCCACCTCATCATCTCCACCGTTTCGGGGGCATCCTTCGATTCCATCCGGAACCGGGTGGGGGAGGGGGTCCCGGTGGTCCGGGCCATGCCCAACCTGGGAATCCAGACGGGGGATTCCATGACCTGTCTTGCCGCAGAGGGGACCGCTGCCGGGGTGGCCCTGGCCCGGGCGGAGCGTCTCTTCCAGGCGCTGGGAACCACGGTCCGGATCGAGGAATCCCAGATGGCCGCAGCCACCGCACTCTGTGCCTGCGGGATCGCCTTCTTCCTCCGGGCCATCCGGGCGGCGGCCCAGGGGGGAATCGAGATCGGCTTCCACGCCGAGGACGCCATCCTCATGGCGGCCCAGACGGCGAAGGGGGCAGCGGAGCTCCTCCTGGCAAGCGGAGATCACCCGGAGATGGCCATCGACCGGGTCACCACCCCCAACGGGTGCACCATCGCCGGCCTCAACGAGATGGAGAACCGGGGATTCAGCTCCGCCATGATCCGGGGGATCGTCACCTCGTCGGTCCGGGCCGCCCACCTCTACTCCGAGCCCGACGCGTGACCGACGGCCAGAGGGACGACGCGAAGGACAACGCGAAGGACCACACCGCGCCCGGCGGGAAGGGTAGCCGGAAGAGCGCGGCGGGGCGTTCCATCCGAGCGACCACCACAATGGAGGAGCTTCTGGCCCTGGTGGACCTGGAGCCCCTGGAGCACAACATCTATCGGGGACAGAATCGGGACATCGGGACCGAGCGGGTATTCGGGGGACAGGTGCTGGCCCAGGCCCTCGTGGCCGCGCGCCGGACGGTGGAGGAGGCCCGGGAGGCCCACTCCCTCCACGGGTATTTCATCCTCCCTGGGGACCTGCAGGCCCCCATCGTCTACTTCGTGGACCCCCTCAGGGACGGGGGGAGCTTCACCACCCGGCGGGTCACCGCCATCCAGCACGGCCGGGCCATCTTCAATCTCTCCGCTTCCTTCCACGTGGAAGAGGAGGGAATGTCACACCAGGCGGAGTGCCCCGAAGCGCCTCCGCCGGAGGAGGTTGTTCCGGAGCTGGAGCGGATCCGGGCGGCGGCGGACCGGATCCCCGCGAACGTGCGGGGGGTGCTGACCCAGGACCGTCCCATCGACTTCCGTCCCGTGAATCCCCCCGATCTCTTTCACCCGGACCGGACCCCCCCCTTCCGGATGACCTGGTTCCGGGTCCAGGGCGAGATGCCCGACGATCCCCTCCTGCACCAGGCGGTGTTGGCCTATGCGTCGGACTACGGCCTCCTGTCGACGGTGCTCCAGCCCCACGGGCGGACCGTCCGGGACCGGGACCTGCAGGTGGCCTCGCTGGATCACGCCCTCTGGTTCCACCGCTCCTTTCGCGTGGACGAGTGGCTCCTGTACGTGGTGGACAGCCCGGTGGCCGGAGGCTCCCGGGGCTTCGCCCGGGGGAGCATCTTCACCCGGGAAGGAGTGCTGGTGGCCTCCTCGGCGCAGGAGGGGCTGACCAGGGTGCGGACCCCTCGGCCAGGATGATGCGAAGGCGCCCCTGACCGGGGGACCGTCCTGTGAGGGAAGAAACTTCTTGCGCCTGACGATACACAGCGCTTAGTTGGAAGGAGACGGTTCCCTTCAGTTTCTGGGGCCCGTCCCGCCCCGCATTCCCCTCATTCTGAGGAGGTTTCGCCCATGCGTCGCCCGTCGGCTGCATCCCCCCCCAGACTCTCCCTGACAGCGGCTCTGGCCCTGGGCCTCCTGGTCCTGGCTTCATGTACCGAGGAGGGGAGAGACTCACCTACCGCCGCCCCCGGTCCCGATCTCTCCGCCGCCCAGACAGCCCCGGGGCTCCAGGACTTTGGACCGGCCATCGCGGCGGCCGAGCGCTACACTGCGGGACTCATGGCTCGGCCCGGAGTGGTGGGTACGGCGGTGGGGCTGAACCCCGCCGGTCAGCCGGTGGTGAAGGTCTTCCTCACCAGTGGGGATGTCCGGGGAATCCCGGAACACCTGGACCAGATACCGGTGGTCCGGGAAGTCACCGGCCGTTTCGAACTCCGGACGGACCGGACCGCCCGGACCCGACCGGCCCCCATCGGCTTTTCGGTGGGTCACCCGAACATCACCGCTGGAACGCTGGGGGCGAGGGTGACTAATGGGGAGAGCATCTTCATCCTGAGCAACAACCACGTCCTGGCCGACAACAACAACGCGAGGCTCGGAGATCCCATCCTCCAGCCCGGGGCCTTCGATGGCGGGAGCCAGCCGGGAGACGTCATCGGGACGCTCCATGACTTCGAACCGATCTCTTTCAGCACCAACAACCTGATGGATGCGGCCATCGCCGTGGTGAATCCGGCGGATGTGAGCGGCTCCACTCCGACCACGGAAGGATACGGGGCACCCGGAACCGGCCCCGTGTCGGCAACCGTGGGAATGGGGGTGCAGAAGTACGGTCGCACGACCGGGCATACCACGGGGACCGTCCAGGAGATCAACGTTACCGTGAGTGTCTGCTTCGAGACCCGGGGGCCCTTCTGTTCCCGAGCCGCCACCTTCGAACGCCAGTTCACGATCGGGGATGGCAGCTTCAGCGCCGGTGGTGATTCGGGCTCCCTGATCGTGACCCACAATTCGGTACGAAGCCCGGTGGGACTTCTCTTCGCAGGGAGTTCCACCCGCACCATCGCCAATCCCATCGACGTGGTACTGGCTCGGTTCGGCGTGACGATCGACCCGACGGTGCCGGATGGAACGGACCCTGAGCCTGATCCGGAGCCGGATCCCGAGCCTGACCCGGAGCCTGACCCGGAGCCTGACCCGGAGCCCGACCCGGAGCCCGACCCGGAGCCCAGCGACATCAGCCTGGCGGTGAACGGAACCAAGGTTCGGGGCCTCAAGAAGGCCGACCTTTCCTGGAGCGGCGCCACCTCTACCCGGGTGGAAATTTTCCGGAACGGCACGCTGATCAACACCGTGGACAACTCGGGCGGGTATCATGACCCGATCAACACCCGGGGCGGAGGAAGCTACACCTACCAGGTCTGCGAGGCCGGAGGCGACACCTGCTCCGCACAGGTCACCATCACCTTCTGAGCCTGTGGCGGGAAACCTTGCCGCGGGAACCTGAGCCGGTCGGGCGTGTGCTCCTGTAGCAGGGGCAGGCGCCCGATTCGCGTGAAGACAGGCCCCGCCAGAAGTGCGCAAGGGTCGGTCCGGGGAGGCCATATGGGCACGAGGACAACCGTCCAGAGGAAGTGGCAGAGGAAACCATGGAGAGCGATGAAGGGACGAATGCGGGTCCTGTCGACCCTCCTTCTGGTCTTGGTCGGTATCGGCTGCGCCTCGAATCAAGGTGAAGACAGGGGGAATGCAGTGGAGAGCGAGGAGGTCCCCGAGCGAACGATCGCGACCATCCAGGAAGTCCAGGAAGCCCACACCCCGGAATGGATGCAACTCCCCGGGGTGGTGGGAACCGGGATCGGACTCTGCGAAGGGGAGCCGTGCATCCGGATCTTCCTGTCTCGGCCTTCTCCGGAAACGGAGGCAGCCATCGGGGACCGGGTAGAGGGGCATCGGATCGACTTTGAGGTCACCGGAGAGTTCACGCCCCGGCCTCCTCCGGATTCGGCGGCTCCTCCCGCCGGATTGCCCGGAACCCCTGAGCCGAATTGAGTTCACCCCGAATCAGCCGAACCATTCGCCGACTTCGGGGTCTCGTCACCCTCGCCCCATTCCTCCCGCCGTTTGCCCCGGACCGCACCATGGCCCCTCGACCCGCCGAATCAGCCCCCCGGGGAGATTCCTGTCGTCTGGGGAATGAGTGTATTCACCTGCCCTCCCCCCGGGGAGAGGCGGGCGACCAGGCGGGGCGGGACTCTCGGACTCCGGGATAACGCCAGAGGAAGCATTCCTTCCGTCTTCGTCCGGCCCCTCTCCCTGGAGAAGGGCCGGTTCTCATTTCAAGGCCCGGCGCCC
>REED01000043.1 GCA_007695225.1 Gemmatimonadales bacterium | reverse complement strand
TGAGCGCGGCGGACGGGCCGATGCCGCAGACGCGGGAGCACATCCTGCTGGCGCGGCAGGTGAACGTGCCGCACATCGTCGTGTTCATGAACAAGGTGGACATGGTGGATGACGAGGAGTTGCTGGAACTGGTGGAGCTGGAGGTGCGGGAGCTCTTGAGCGAGTACCAGTTCCCTGGGGACGACCTGCCGGTGATCCGGGGATCGGCGCTGAGGGCGCTGGAGTCGGGAGACCCGAATGACGAGTGGGGGGCGAAGATCGGGGAGTTGATGGATGCGATCGACGCGCACATTCCGGAGCCGGAACGGGACATCGACCGTCCGTTCCTGATGCCGGTGGAGGACGTGTTCACGATCACGGGGCGTGGGACGGTGGCGACGGGGCGGATTGATCGTGGGGTTGTGAAGGTGCAGGACGAGGTGGAGCTGGTGGGACTGAGTGCTCCGAAGGGGAAGAAGACGGTGGTGACGGGCGTGGAGATGTTCCGGAAGATGCTGGACCAGGGGCAGGCCGGGGACAACGCGGGTCTGCTGCTGAGGGGTGTGAAGAAGGAAGAGGTGGAGCGGGGGATGGTGCTGGCGAAGCCGGGGACGATCCAGCCGCACACGAAGTTCAAGGCGGAGGTGTACGTGCTGACGAAGGAAGAGGGTGGAAGGCACACGCCGTTCTTCGACGGATACCGGCCGCAGTTCTACTTCCGGACGACGGACGTGACGGGGTCGGCGCATCTGCCGCAGGGAGTGGAGATGGTGATGCCGGGGGACAACGTGCAGATGGAGGTGGAGCTGATTTCGCCCATCGCCATGGAAAAGGAGCTTCGGTTCGCGATCCGTGAGGGTGGACGGACCGTGGGTGCCGGGGTGGTGACGGAGATCATCGAATAGAGGGGAAGCCAAACCCCCATCGCCCACGTGGGCCCACCCCACTGAAGAGAGACGAGCCATGCCCCGCGACAAGATCACCCTCGCCTGTCCAGAGTGCGAGGAGAGGAACTATCACCAGACCAAGAACAAGCGGCTGCACCCGGAGCGGGTTGAGTATCGCAAGTTCTGCCCCCGGTGCCGGACGCACACCGTCCACAAAGAGACGAAGTAAGGCGGCCCTGGAATGGTGACCCAACTGAAGCAGACGGGAGAGTTTGTCCAGGAATGCTGGGTTGAACTCCAGCGTGTCACGTGGCCCGACTGGGCCCAGCTGAAGAATGCGACCCTGGTGGTCATCGTGTTCTGTCTCCTGGTGTCCCTGGTCATCTGGATCATGGACATGGCCTCCCGGTTCTTCATCGATGTGATCATGGGAATCTTCGGAGCCTGAGGCTCGTCATGGCAGATGCCAAGTGGTACGCGGTCCAGAGCTATTCGGGCCACGAGAACAAGGTCCAGAAGCTCATCCAACTGAAGATCGACGAGCAGGTGGAGGAAGACCCGGAGGCCCGTGAGATCCAGGAAGTCCTGGTTCCTACCCAGGAGGTCATGGAGATCAAGAATGGGAAGCGGGTCACGGTGACTCGTCGTCTCTACCCGGGGTACGTTCTCGTGAAGATGGTCCTCAATGAGAGGACCCAGCACGCCATCAACACCGTCCAGGGCGTCATCAAGTTCGTCGGGTCCGGGCCTGAGCCCCAGCCCCTCCGTGAGGAGGAGATGAACAAGATCCTTGGCGTGGAAGTGGCAGGCGACGAGGAGGCCAAGGAGGAGGTGCCCTTCCAGGCCGGTCAGGTGGTGGAGGTGACGGCGGGGCCGTTCACCGACTTCTCCGGGACCGTCCAGGAGGTCTATGCGGACAAGGGCAAGGCAAAGGTAGAGGTGTCCCTCTTCGGACGTCCCACCTCTGTGGAATTGGATTTCAGCCAGTTGAAGGGTTACTGAGCGCCCTCGCGTTCACTTCGTCTCCGACCGGGGACGAGGAATTGAGGGTCGGCACGGCAAGCGCGGGAAGGACGAAAAATGGCGAAGAAGGTCGTGGGATTCATCAAGCTGCACGTGCCGGGTGGGCAGGCGAACCCGGCTCCCCCCGTGGGACCGGCACTGGGCCAGCACGGTGTCAACATCATGGAGTTCTGCAAGCAGTTCAACGCGCAGACCCAGCAGAAGCAGGGACTGACGATCCCGGTGGAGATCACCGTCTTCGCGGACCGCTCCTTCACCTTCATCACCAAGACGCCACCGGCCGCGGTCCTGCTGAAGAAGGCTGCGGGGCTGGCCAAGGGATCGGGGGTGCCGAACCGGAACAAGGTGGCCACCGTGTCCACTGCCCAGCTTCGGGAGATTGCGGAGACGAAGCTCGAGGACCTGAACACCCGTGACGTGGACTCCGCCGTTCGGATGATTGCCGGAACGGCCCGCTCCATGGGGATCAACGTCAAGGACTGACCTCCGGGGCACCCCCCGGAGGACGGAGCACAGGACGGTGGGGGGGCTTTCCCCTCGCCCCTTCCGGTCCGCACGCGAGACCGGCATCCGTGGAACCACCCCCAGCGAGCCGCCTGGGGTGGGAGGATGACGAATCGACGGCCAGGCAGCCATGCCCAAGCAAGGCAAGAAGTATCGGGACGCCCGGGAGAAGGTCCCCCGGGGCGTCAAATTCCAGCCCCGCGAGGCGCTGGAGCTGGTGAAGGATATCTCCTTTGCCCGTTTCGATGAGACCGTAGAGGCAGCAACGCGATTGAGTGTCGACCCCCGGAAGGCCGATCAGATCGTGCGGGGCACCGTTGTGCTTCCCCACGGAACGGGAAAAACGGTCCGCGTTCTGGTGGTGGCGGAAGGGGAGAAGGCGCAAGAGGCCCGCGATGCCGGAGCCGACTACGTGGGCTCTGAGTTCGTGGAACAGATCCAGGGGGGCTGGCTGGATTTCGACGTGATGGTGGTCACCCCGGATCAGATGGGGAAGGTGGGGCCGCTGGGTCGGATCCTCGGTCCGCGGGGGCTCATGCCGACGCCGAAGGCCGGTACCGTGACTTTCGATGTCGGTCGGGCCGTCTCGGACATCAAGGCAGGTAAGATCGAATTCCGTGTGGACAAGTCCGGGAATGTCCACGCACCCATCGGACGGGTCTCTTTCGACCTGGAGCAACTCGGCGAGAATCTCGCCGCCTTCATGGACTCCATCGTCCGGAACCGGCCCGCAGCCGCAAAGGGGTCGTTCATCCAGAGCGTCACGGTCTCCAGCACCATGGGCCCAGGCGTGGCGGTGGACCCGAACCTGTACCGGCGGAGGGCCTGATGAAGCGCACCGACAAGGAATCCTTCGTCACGGACTTCCAGGAGCGGGTCAAAGCCTCGCCGGTCCTTTTCCTCACGGACTTCTCCGGTCTGGGGGTCAAGTCCATGACCATCCTCCGCCAGAGTCTGAGGGAGGCGGGAGCCGACTACCTGGTTGTGAAGAACCGGCTCATGATGCGGGCGCTACAGGAGATGGATCTGGAGGTGCCGGATCTCTCCGAGCATCTGACCGGGCCCACCGCCGTGGTCATCGCGAGGGAAGGCCCGGTCGAGCCGGCCAAGGCCCTTACCGATTTCGCCAAGGCCCATGGAGACCGCCCCGTTTTCAAGGTTGGGGTCCTGGACCTGAAGATTGTGGAGGCGAGTCAGTTCGAGCGCCTGTCCAAGCTCCCCAGTCGGGAGCAGCTCCTCGCGGAGCTCGCAGGGGCGTTGCAGTCGCCCGTGGCCATGCTCGCCATGGTCCTGGAGGCCAAGCTGCAGGAGACGGCAGGTCTCCTGGACGCCCTTCGCACGAAGAAGGCGGAGGACGCCTGACGGCTCCCCGCGTCATTCGGAGTTCCGCGAGGGGGCGCCGCCGGACACGCCGGCCGGCCCAGGGTTCTCGCGGGAAGATGTCCGCCCAACCCCGGTACTGAACCCGGGAACATCAAGGAGACACCGGAATCATGGCTGTCAATCAGGAAGAGCTGCTCGAGACCATCGGGAACATGACCGTGATCGAGCTTTCGGAGTTCGTGGAGTCGTTCAAGGAAAAGTTCAACGTCACCGCCGCCGTGGCCGCAGCGCCCGCAGCTGCCGGTCCTGCCGCGGAAGCCGCCGAGGAGAAGGACGAGTTCGACGTCATCCTCGAGGGCGTTGGGGACAAGAAGATCCAGGTGATCAAGGTGGTCCGTGAGGTCACCAGCCTGGGCCTGAAGGAGGCCAAGGATCTGGTGGAAAGCGCCCCCACTGCGGTCAAGGAGGCGATCTCCAAGGACGAGGCCGAGCAGGTCAAGGCCAAGTTGGAGGAGCAGGGCGCGAAGGTTGCCCTCAAGTAGGTGATCGGGAGCTTTTCCCGATCCCCGGGGTCAAATCGTCCCCGGGGCTGGGCGGGCCGGGGGAGCCCTCAGGGTTCCCCCGGTGCTCCCGGAAACCGCGGGCCGCGGGTGGGAATCGCCGTGGCTCGATCAAGGCCTGGCCTTCGCAGATCCCCGGCGCCTTCGGGCGCGGCGGGGATCTCGGCGCTTCGGCTCGGCCAGAATCCATGAACGTCCCCGGTCCCTGCCCACGGGATCGGATCGAGAAGGGAGACCCCGTTGGAATCTCAATTCGCTTCCCGTCCGGTTGTCAGTTTTGCAAAGCTCCATCCGGTCATGCCGATGCCGGACCTCCTGGATGTGCAGTTGCGCTCCTTCGAGAAGCTCATCGAGAAGGAGCTGGATCCCGAAAAGCAGTGGGATTTCAGCCTCGACCGGGTCTTCGGTGAGATCTTCCCCATCTCCGATGTGAATGAGAACTTCACCCTAGAGTACAAGTCCGCCTCGCTCGGGGACCCCAAGTACTCGGTGGAGGAGTGCATCGAGCGGGACATGACCTTCGCCGCCCCCCTCAAGGCGGTGCTGCAGCTCGTGGTCTGGGAGGAGTTGGAGGAGGGTGAGCGGCGCCCGAAGGACATCATCGAGAAGGAAGTCTATCTCGGTGATCTTCCCCTACTCACCGAACTGGGGACCTTCATCATCAACGGGGCGGAGCGGGTGGTGGTCAGCCAGCTCCACCGATCCCCCGGCGTGGTGTTCGAGGAGAACATCCATCCCAACGGATCCCGGCTGCACAGCGCCCGGATCATCCCCTTCCGGGGGTCGTGGGTGGAGTTCTCCATCGACATCAACGACATCTGCTACGTCCACATCGACAAGAAGAAGAAGTTCCCTGCCACCGCGCTCCTCCGGGCCTTCGGGTATGGAACGGATGCGGAACTCTACGGACTCTTCTTCACGACCCGCTCGGTTTCCCTCAAGAAGTCCCACTTCGAAGTCGGATCTGAACTGGAGGGATCCGTTCTTGCCGAGGACGTGGTGGACCAGGAGTCGGGGGAGATCCTGCTGGAGCTGGGGACAGAGCTGGACCTGGACGCAATGAAGCTCCTCCAGCGGGCGGGACGGAGGAAGATCTCGGTATACACCCAGGAAACGGCCTCGGAGCGTGGGGAGAGCCCCATCCTGAAGAGGACCATCGCCAAGGATCCCACCCGTTCAGAGGAGCAGGCGCTACACGCGATCTATTCCCTGCTCCGCCCCGGCGAAGCTCCCAACGTGGAGACGGCCCGTCAGGCCCTGGAGCGAGTCTTCTTCAATCCCAAGCGCTACGACCTGGGGCGGGTGGGACGCTACAAGATCAACCAGCGCCTTCGCGTGGATGTCCCCCGGAGCACCACCGTCCTCACACGGGACGATTTCGTGGCCATCCTCCGGTATCTGGTGGAGCTCAGCGAGGGACGCGGCTTCACCGACGACATCGACCATCTGGGGAACCGACGCGTCCGGACGGTGGGCGAACTCATCGCCAATCAGCTTTCGGTGGGACTTTCCCGGATGGCACGGCTCGTCCGGGAGCGGATGTCCATCAACACCGACCCCGAGAAGGTCTCCATCGACGACCTGGTCAATGCCCGGACCGTCTCCGCGGTGATCCAGGCATTCTTCGGGTCGTCTCAGCTCTCCCAGTTCATGGATCAGACCAATCCCCTGGGAGAGATGACCCATAAGCGCCGGGTGTCGGCCCTTGGGCCTGGAGGACTCTCCCGGGAACGGGCCGGGTTCGAGGTTCGGGACGTCCACTATTCCCACTACGGGCGGCTCTGCCCCGTGGAGACGCCGGAGGGGCCGAACATCGGGCTCATCTCCTCGCTCACCACGAATTCCCGTGTGAACGAGCTGGGGTTCATCGAGACCCCCTACCGTAAGGTGGTGGAGGACCGAGTCACCGACGAGATCGTCTGGCTCTCCGCCAACGAGGAGGAGGAGGCCCGGATCGCCCAGGCCAATGCCCCATTGAATGCCGATGGTACCTTCCGGAATGAGCTCGTCCTCTGCCGGGAGCGGGGTGACTTCCCCGTTCTGGAGCCCAAGGACATCGACTTCATGGACGTGGCCACCGACCAGTTGGTCTCGGTGGCGGCGGCCCTCATCCCCTTCCTGGAGCACGACGACGCCAACCGGGCGCTCATGGGCTCCAACATGCAGCGGCAGGCCGTGCCCCTGCTCTTCACTGACGCTCCCCTGGTGGGGACCGGGTTGGAGGCAAAGGTGGCCCGGGACTCCGGCGCCGTGATCACGGCGCGGCGGGGCGGGGAAGTGGTTGTGGTCACCGCGGATGAGATCGTCATCGACACCGGGTCGGTGGATGCCGACTCCACCGACGAACCCTTGGCCAAACTGGCCCAGTTCGACCGCTATCGCCTGAAGAAGTTCTGGCGGACCAACCAGGACACCGCCATCAACCAGCGCCCGCTGGTGAAGCGGGGACAGCAGGTGGGCGAGGGAGCCATCATCGCCGACGGACCCTCTACGGACCACGGGGAACTGGCTCTGGGTCGTAACCTTACCGTGGCCTTCATGCCCTGGTTCGGATACAACTTCGAGGACGCCATCGTCCTTTCGGAGCGGCTGGTGAAGGACGATGTCCTCACCTCCATCCATATCCAGGAGCTGGAGCTTCACGTTCGGGACACGAAGCGGGGAATGGAGGAGATCACCCGAGAGATCCCGAACGTCTCAGAAGAGGCGTTGGTGGACCTGGATGAGCGGGGGATCGTCCGAATCGGAGCCCGGGTGAAGGCTGGAGACGTTCTCTCCGGTAAGATCACCCCGAAGGGAGAGACCGAGCTCTCTCCCGAGGAGAAACTCCTCACCGCCATCTTCGGGGAGAAAGCCAAGGACGTGAAGGACTCGTCCCTTCGCGTTCCCCCGGGAATGACCGGGGACGTCATTGACGTCAAGGTCTTCTCCCGTCGGATCGACGACCCGCTCCTGGAAAAGGAGCATGGAGCCCGCATCGGAGACCTCCGGAGCTGGGAGCGGGAAGAGGTGGCCCGGATCAATGAGGCCCGGGACGAGGAACTCCTTGATCTCCTGCACCTCCAGACCGTGTCGCTCTGCCTCAAGAAGGGAAGTGTCGAGCCCCTCATGGACGAGGGCACGAAGCTGGACAAGAGCACCCTGGAGGGGCTGAACCTCCGGAATGTGGATCTCTCGACCCTCAAGGTGCAGAACAAGGAGGTCTCGGAGAGGATCCGGCGTCTCGTGGACGAGGCGCAGCGACGTATCGACCGGGTGAAGGCCCGCACCGAGGATCAGATCGACAAGGTCTTCCAGCCCGACGAACTCCCCCCGGGCGTGGTGCAGCTGGTAAAGGTGTACATTGCCGAGAAGCGGAAGATCGCCGTCGGTGACAAGATGGCCGGGCGGCACGGAAACAAGGGCATCATCGCCCGGATCGCTCCCGAGGAGGACATGCCGTTCCTCCCAGACGGGAGCCCGGTGGACATCTGCTTGAACCCCCTGGGTGTTCCGTCCCGGATGAATGTGGGTCAGGTGCTGGAGACCCACCTTGGGTGGGCGGCCCAGGTCTTGGGCTTCGAGGCCAAGACCCCCGTCTTCCAGGGGGCATCCGAAGACGAGATCGGGCTCCTCCTGAAGCTGGCCGGTCTGGAGTGGGCCCGGAAGTCGAAGCGCCTCTCGGCGGAGCCGCCCATCCGCTCCCTTACGGACCTGGAGAATCTCCAAGCGGCTACGGCGTTCCTCCCCGAGGGCCCCGGTGTGGCGACGGCGCCCTCAAGCAACGGAGGGACGGCTCCCGTACGGGGTCTTGGACGGGACCTGGACGCGTATCTCAAGGTGACGCTTCCGGCGGATTCCCAGGAGGTACTGAACCGGGTCCGGGTATTCGTGGTGGAAGCCGCCACGGAGCTGGCAGAGTCCCAGGGGAAGACGCTGGAGGAGACATTCCCTCGTGCGGCGGCCCTGGTCGGGAAGGAGACCGTAGAGGAAGGGCTGGACGCCGCAGTGCTGGAGATTCTGGAGGTGGCGGAGGTCCGCCCCGACGGGAAGATCTGGCTCCGGGACGGGCGCAGTGGGCGTCGTTTCGACTTCCCCATCACGGTGGGGGCCATCTACATGCTGAAACTGGCCCACCTGGTGGATGACAAGATCCACGCCCGGAGCATCGGGCCCTACTCCCTGGTCACACAGCAGCCCCTGGCCGGAAAGGCCCAGTTCGGCGGTCAGCGGTTCGGGGAGATGGAGGTATGGGCGCTGGAGGCCTACGGCGCCGCTCACACCCTCCAGGAGATCCTCACCGTGAAGTCCGATGACGTCACGGGACGATCCAAGGTCTACGAGGCCATCGTGAAGGGCGAGAACCTCCCGGACCCGGGCGTTCCCGAGTCCTTCAACGTCCTGGTGAAGGAGCTACAGGCCCTGGGCCTCTCCGTCACCCTGGGCCGGAACGAATGAGGGGAAGGTCCGGGCCGCCCTTCCGGAGGAATCAGGAAGAGGGGCCGTGCCCTCGCCGCGTGTCCGATACGTACCTGCAATTCGGGATATCCAACGTATGATCGACTTTCCCCGGTCCAGAGAGACCCGTGCTTCCGACTTCGACTTCATCCAGATCCGCATTGCCTCTCCGGACGAGATCCGGAGCTGGTCCTACGGGGAGGTGACGAAGCCGGAGACCATCAACTACCGCTCCTTCAAGCCCGAGAAGGACGGGCTGTTCTGCGAGCGAATCTTCGGGCCGGTGAAAGACTGGGAGTGCCACTGCGGGAAGTTCAAGCGGATCCGCTTCCGGGGTCACGTTTGTGACCGGTGTGGCGTTGAGGTGACCCTCTCCAAGGTCCGACGGGAGCGGATGGGCCACATCGAGTTGGCGGTCCCCGTCTGCCACATCTGGTTCTTCAAGACTCTCCCTTCCCAGTTGGGATACCTGGTGGGAATGTCCCTGCGGGATCTGGAGAAGGTGATCTACTATGCGTCTTATGCGGTGACCAACCCCGGAAAGCAGGAGGTAGAGTATCTCGATCTCCTGGATGAGGATGAATACTACGACCTCCGGGTGAAGGCCCGGGACGAGGGCGACGAGAAGTTCAAGGCGGAGATCGGTGCCGAGGCCGTACGCACCCTTCTGAAGCACCTGGACACCCCCGAACGGTCGGTGGCTGACAAGAACAAAGACGGAAAGGGGTTGGATCGACTGGCCGAGTGGCTCCGCCACGAGATCGCCACTGAGACATCCCAGCACCGGAAGAAGAAGAAGCTCAAGCGCCTCAAGGTGGTGGATGCACTTCGGAACTCCGGGGAGACTCCGGATCTCCGGAACCGTCCCGAGTGGATGGTGATGGATGTTGTGCCGGTGATTCCCCCGGACCTGCGGCCCCTGGTGCCCCTGGACGGCGGCCGGTTCGCCACCTCCGACCTGAACGACCTGTATCGCCGGGTGATCAACCGGAACAACCGCCTCAAGAAGCTCATCGAGATGCGGGCACCGGAGGTCATCCTCCGCAACGAGAAGCGGATGCTACAGGAGGCGGTGGACGCCCTCTTCGACAACGGACGCCGCTCCAAGGCCATCCGGGGTCGGGGGAAGCGGCCCCTCAAGTCCCTCTCGGACATGCTGAAGGGGAAGCAGGGACGGTTCCGCCAGAACCTCCTGGGGAAGCGGGTGGACTACTCCGGCCGTTCCGTCATCGTGGTGGGTCCGGAGCTCAAGCTTCACCAGTGCGGACTTCCCAAGGCCATGGCGGTGGAGCTCTTCAAGCCCTTCATCATCCACGAGTTGGAGCGCCGCGGCGAGGCCGAAACCGTGAAGCGGGCCAAGAAGATCGTGGAGCGGGACGAGGCCACGGTATATGAGGTCCTGGAGGACATCATCCGGGACCACCCGGTGCTCCTGAACCGAGCCCCCACCCTCCACCGCCTGGGAATCCAGGCGTTCGAGCCGGTCCTGGTGGAGGGGAAGGCCATCCGGGTCCACCCCCTGGTCTGTGCCGCCTTCAACGCCGACTTCGATGGCGACCAGATGGCGGTCCACCTGCCCCTCTCCTTCGAGGCGCAACTGGAGGCGAGGGTGCTCATGCTCTCCTCCAACAACATCCTCCTTCCCTCCAACGGGCGTCCAGTGGCATCCCCGACCCAGGACATGGTCATCGGGGCCTACTACCTGACCAAGCCGCCCCGAATGACCCAGAAGGACGAGGATGTCGTGAATAGCCCGGTCTCCGGAAAGGCGGCCCGGGCCCAGGCGGACGAGCGCCTGGAAGCCAACTACCAGGGTGCGCCCCGCTTCGCCAGCTACGCAGAAGCGGAGATGGGGCTGGCCCAGGAGCGGGTTACCTTCCATGACCTCTGTTGGTATTGGATCCCGCGCAAGGCCCCGGAGGGAGAGGAGACCATCCGCCCCGGCAAGTGGGTGCGGACGACAGTGGGCCGGATCCTCTTCAATTCCATCATTCCCGATGAGATCGGCTACCGGAACTACACCTTCGGGAAGCGCGAGCTGGGAGACCTGGTATTCGAGTGCTTCACGGGCGCCGGGCTCGGCCGCACCACCGAATTCCTGGATGGACTCAAGGACTTCGGTTTCGGCTATGCTACCCAGGGCGGGATCAGCGTTGGGATCGACGACATGGAGGTCCCTCCGGAGAAGCAGGAGATCCTCCGGGAGGCTGAGGAGCAGGTGGCCCGGTTCCAGCGGGCCTACAGCTCCGGCTTCATCTCCAACGGCGAGCGCTACAACAAGGTCATCGACACCTGGACCCACGCCAACAACGACGTGGCGGATGCCATGGTGCGCCGGCTGGAGAATTCCAAGGAGGGGTTCAACCCGGTCTACATGATGATGATCTCCGGAGCTCGGGGAAACCGGGACCAGATGCGGCAGCTGGCGGGGATGCGGGGCCTCATGGCCAAGCCCCAGAAGAAGCTCACCGGAGGGATTGGCGAGATCATCGAGTCCCCCATCAAGTCCAACTTCCGGGAAGGCCTCTCGGTGGTGGAGTACTTCATCTCCACCCACGGAGCCCGGAAGGGGCTGGCGGACACAGCCCTGAAGACGGCCGACGCAGGGTACTTGACCCGACGCTTGGTGGACGTGGCGCAGGACGTCACCATCACCGAGGAGGACTGCGGCACGATCCTCGGCCTGGAGATGACCGCGCTGAAGGAAGGCGAGGATATCATCGAGCCCCTGAAGGATCGGATCGTGGGGAACGTGGCGCTGGAGGATGTGGTGGATCCCCTGGACGGGGAACAGCTCGTCGAGGCGGGTTCCATGATCCAGGAGGCTGCGGCCGACGCCATCGAGGAGGCCGGGATTCAGATGGTCCGGATCCGTTCGGTCCTCACCTGTGAATCACGCCGTGGGGTATGCCGGACCTGCTATGGTCGCAACCTGGCCACCATGGACCGGGTGGACATCGGTGAGGCGGTGGGGATCCTGGCGGCCCAGTCCATCGGGGAGCCTGGCACCCAGCTCACCCTGCGGACCTTCCACATCGGAGGAACCGCCTCGCGCATCGCTGCCCAGACCCAGAGGAAGTCGAAGATCGACGGAATCATCGGGCTGGAGCGGGTGACGACCGTGGAGACACCCGACGAGGATCGGGTAGTGACCTCCCGAGAGGGTCAGATCATCCTGCGGACCAAGAGCGGACAGATCCGTAGCCGGCTCCATGTCCCCTATGGCGCCACCTTGGTGGTGTCCGAGGATCAGGAGATCGAGGCGGGGGACCTCCTCTTCACCTGGGACCCCTACTCCGAGCCCGTCGTGGCCGATGCGGAAGGGGTCGTCCGGTTCATGGACATCGTGGTGGACCAGACCATGCGGGAAGAGTTGGACGAGTCCACCGGGCGGCGGCAGATGGTCATCACCGAGGACCGGAACAAGAAGCTACACCCCACCATCCAGCTCCTTTCCCCCGGTAAGAACGGAGAGAAGCTCAGGGAGTTCATCGTCCCGGTGGGTGCCCAGCTTACCGTGAAGGACGGGGCGAAGGTGAACCCGGGAGATACCCTGGCGAAGATCAGCCGGGAGGTCTACAAGACCCGGGACATCACCGGAGGTCTCCCCCGGGTGGCTGAGCTCTTCGAGGCCCGACGCCCCAAGGACCCGGCCGTGATCACCGAGGTGGACGGAGGCATCACCTTCGGGGACATCAAGAGAGGAAAGCGGGAGGTCATTGTCCATCCGGAGCAGGGACCGGAGCGGACCTATGAGGTGCCTGTGGGTAAGCACATGCGCGTCCACGAAGGGGACCAGGTCCGGGCCGGGGACCGGCTCTCCGAAGGGCCGATCAATCCCCACGACATCCTCCGGATCAAGGGTCCGCGGGCGGTGCAGGAATATCTCCTGAACGAGATTCAGGAGGTGTACCGTCTCCAGGGGGTGAAGATCAATGACAAGCACATCGGCGCCATTGTGCGCCAGATGCTCCAGAAGGTCCGGATCACCGATCCCGGAGACACGGCCCTGCTGGAGGGAGAGAATGTGGACCGGAGGGAGTTCCGGGAGGTGAACCAGCGGACCCTTCAGGGTGGAGGAAAGCCGGCCCGGTCGGAGCCCCTTCTCCTGGGAATCACCAAGGCCAGCCTCACAACCGAGTCGTTCATCTCGGCGGCCTCCTTCCAGGAAACCACCCGGGTCCTTACCGATGCCGCGGTACGGGGCGCTCGGGACGACTTGAAGGGGCTCAAGGAGAACATCATCATCGGACACCTCATTCCGGCTGGGACGGGGATCCATCGCTACTCGGACATCGAATTCATGGTGGACGAGTCCTACTATGACGAGGAGATCCTCCCCCTCTCCGGGCCGGGTGGACTCATCCCCGGGCTGGAGGAGGAAACCCGGGAGGAAGCGGCGGTGGACTGACCTCCGGCAGGAGCGCCCCAGGGGAGGGGCGCCAACCCGCTGGATGGACGGGGGCGGATGCACCGTACCGTGGGAGGATCCAGGGACGGCGCATCCGCCCCCACGCCGTTCTCTCTCCCTGAGCCTCACAGCGACTGATAGCGAGGATCCATGTGGGTGGAGTCCAGCATCCGTTCCCGGTCCCTGACCCTTCTCCACGAGGCCAGCGCCCTCCTGGATCAGGCCTCGGATGTTCGTGCGTCGGTGAAACCCATCCTGGAGGCGCTATCCCGCCACCTGGACCTTCACTGCGCCACCCTGACGGTGCTGAACCGCCGGACCTCCCAGATCCTCGTGCACGAGGCGGTGGGCCTCACGGAGGAAGAACGTCAACGGGCCCGCTACCGCCTGGGTGAGGGGATCACCGGACAGGTGGTGGAGACGGGGGAACCAGTGGTGGTTCCCTCCATCGCCGCCGAGCCCCGCTTCCTGGATCGGGTCCGACCCGGGAACGGGCGCCCTCCGCAGACGGCCTTCCTGTGCGTCCCGGTCCGCCTGGGGAACGAGACCATCGGGGCCCTGAGCGCCGAACGGGATCACGGGGGGGAGCACCCCCTTGAAGAGGACATGCGGGTCCTCTCCATCCTCGCCTCTCTTATCGCCCACGCAGTGCGCCTGAGGCAGTTCGCCGAGGAGGAAGAGGAACTGGTGGCGGAGAACCGCCGTCTCCTGCGGGAGTTGGCGGACCGATACCGCCCCGCCAACATCATCGGGACCTCCCGGGAGATGGCGCCGGTCTATGAGATGATCGACCAGGTGGCAGGAAGCGACGCCACCGTCCTCATCCGTGGGGAGAGTGGGACGGGCAAGGAACTCATTGCACAGGCTGTCCACTATGCGAGCCCCCGGGCCGAGGGGCCCTTCATCCGGGTGAACTGCGCCGCCCTCCCCGAGGGCCTCATCGAGAGTGAGCTCTTTGGCCACGAAAAGGGGGCCTTCAGCGGGGCCCTCCAGCAGCGAGCGGGGCGATTCGAACGGGCCTCCGGGGGGACGATCTTCCTGGACGAGATCGGGGACCTCACGCCCAACGTTCAGATCCGCCTGCTTCGGGTGCTTCAGGAGAGGGAGTTCGAGCGCGTCGGAGGAGCGGAGACCCTCACCAGCGATGTCCGGGTGGTGGCGGCTACCAACCGCCCCCTGGAGCGGGACATGGAGGAGGGGCGCTTCCGGGCTGACCTCTTCTACCGACTCAACGTCTTCCCCATTCATGTGCCTCCGCTCCGGGACCGCCGCACCGACATCACCCTCCTGGCGGATCACTTCGTGGAGAAGTACAACCTCCGGCACGGGCGCGGGATCACTCGCCTCTCCACCCCGGCCATCGACCTCCTCATGGCCTACCACTGGCCCGGTAACGTGCGGGAGTTGGAGAATGCCATCGAGCGTGCGGTCCTCATGGCGGAGGGGGACGTGATCCACGCCCGCCTACTCCCCCCGAGCCTCCAGATGGCGCGAGCGGACGATGTCCGCTCCGGACCTCTCCAGGGCCAGCTCGACGCCCTGGAGCGTGAACTCGTCGTGGATGCGCTCAAGGTCACCCGGGGGAACCGGGCCGCAGCGGCTCGCCACCTGGGGATCACCGAGCGGATGATGGGCCTGCGGGTGGCGAAGTACGGGCTCGGCGCGTTCGACGAATAGAAGGCCGTTGAGGACGTAGGCAAGCGACCGGAAAGGGGCCTTGCGCCACGTCTCGAAGGGCCCACTCGCCCCTACATCCATGTAGGTTCTCCTTCCATTCCTACCTCTGCGTAGGACCTCCGGCGGGAGCCCTGCCCCGCACCGATGCCGCTCTGGCTTTCAAAGATCCTGGGGGCAAAGGGTTTGCGATGTTGGGGGTCCCGCCTGGCATGTGGGTTGCCATTCCCCGGTCCGTCATCGCCGGAGGGCGCACCGCCCCCGAACCCCCAAACGACCCGGAGGACGTGACCCCATGCGGTTCCCGCGCCCACTCCCTGCCATCCTGCTTCTTCTCGCCGTGGCTCCGTCCCTGGCTGCGGCCCAGGAACCCACCGCAGCCGAAGTCCTCTTCACCGTCAACAATCTCTGGCTCCTGGTTGCCACCTTCCTCGTCTTCCTGATGCACTTGGGGTTCACTGCGTTGGAGTCTGGACTGACCCAGTCCAAGAACACGGTGAATATCCTCTTCAAGAACATGAGCATCATCGCCATCGGAATCCTTACCTACGCCGCCATCGGATTCAGCCTGATGTACCCGGATGAATTCTTCCTCCCGGGGCTCCTGGGCTGGGCGGGCCCGGGCGTCGGTACCGATGCAGAGGGCCTCACAGCGGCCTACGATCCGGGGTTCACCTACTGGGCGGACTTCATCTTCCAGGCCATGTTCGCGGCCACCGCCGCCACCATCGTGTCCGGCGCCGTGGCAGAGCGGATCAAGCTCGAGTCGTTTCTGATCTTCTCCGCCCTGTATGTGGCCTTCGTGTACCCCATCCTGGGGTCATGGCAGTGGGGCGGCGGGTGGCTGGACCAGCTCGGGTTCTACGATTTCGCCGGTTCCACCGTGGTCCACTCGGTGGGAGGCTGGGCGGCACTGGCCGGGGTCATGGTCCTGGGGCCCCGACTGGGTAAGTATGTGAACGGAGGGATACGTCCCATTCTTGGCCACAACCTGCCTCTGGCCGTTGTGGGGATGTTCCTGCTCTGGCTCGGTTGGTTCGGCTTCAACGGGGGTTCGGTCCTGAGCGCGGACCCGGGAGAGGTCTCCTTCGTGTTCGTCACCACCGCCATTGCAGCCGCCGCCGGGATCGTGGGCGCCATGGCCACCACCTGGACGGTCCACAAGCACCCGGATGTCACCATGGTCCTGAACGGCGCCCTGGCCGGCCTGGTGGGGATCACGGCAGGAGCGGACGTGGTGAGTGTCCTGTCGGCAGTGATCATCGGCCTCGTCGCCGGGGTGGTGGTCGTATTCTCGGTGATGATGCTGGATCGCTGGAAACTGGACGACCCGGTGGGCGCCATCTCGGTCCATCTCACCTGTGGAATCTGGGGAACCCTGGCGGTGGGAATCTTCAGCCCGGACTTCGGAATCGTGACACAGCTCATCGGGGTGGTGGGGTACGGGGTGGTGGCCTTCCTCAGCGCCCTGGCGCTCTTCGTCGGAATCAAGGCGACCATCGGCCTGAGGGTGTCCGAGGATGACGAACGACGTGGACTGGACCTCTCGGAGCACAACATGGAGGCCTACTCCGAGTTCCAGATCTTCAACAGCCGCTCCTGATCCCGACACCATGAGTCATGGGCGTGCCCTGGGAGGCACGTCCCCAATCGGAGTCATCCATGAAACTTGTCATTGCCTATATCCAGCCAGACCGCCTGCATCACGTGAAGAGAGCCCTCACCGACGAGGGGGTCACCCGCATGTCCGTCACCAATGCGCTGGGGTGTGGACAGCAGCGAGGTTTTACCGAGACGTACCGGGGCGCGGAATTCGAAGTCCAGCTCCTCAAGAAGATCCGAGTCGAGATCGCGGTGAACGACGACTACCTGGAACGCACCCGGGACGCCATCATCCGGGGGGCGCGGACGGGTGAGTTCGGGGACGGGGTCATCTTCGTGGTGGAACTGGGGGAGTGCTACCGGATCCGAACGGGGGAGTCGGGGAGCCCTGCGGTGGGGTGACCCGTGAAGGTGCCGGGGTCCGGGGGTGCCGAGGGGCGCTTCCGGGCCCCCGGGCCCCGGGGCCCCGGCTGAGACACCGCTGCAGAAGTGGAGCCCCCTATTCAGCTGACCGGCGCGCAGAGATCCGGGAGGCTGTCCCCCCTCGCCAGCAGATCATGGATCCAGAGGGGCTTCCGGAGATAGGCGGGGGGATGGAGGACCGGGCCGTGGGTAGGGGCTCCCGGGTGGATCGGAGATGAAGGAGAGACAAAGCCCGTGGAGCCTCCATCCTGAGGCAGGTCAACCGATCCCGTCCCGACGCTGTTCATCCCCCTCGACGGCTCTCGACGGCAGTGCATCCCACGGGTCCTGCAGGTTGACCCTCCTGTGCGCCGTGTGGCACCCCGTCCCCTTCCGGGAGGAGCGGAAGGTAGATGGTGAAGGTAGTGCCTGAACCGGGAGCCGAGACCACCTGGACCCTTCCCCCCGACTGCTGGATGATTCCGTAGACCGTGGCAAGGCCGAGCCCGGTGCCCTTGCCATCGGGCTTGGTGGTGAAAAAGGGCTCAAAGATCCGTTCGAGGATCTCCGGCTCCATCCCTTCGCCACTGTCCTCCACCCCCAGGCGGGCGTACGTCCCCGGGCGGAGGGTTCCCGACACCGTCTCCATGTCGGTGTCCAGATGGAACTCGTCGGTGAAGATTCGTAGCGTTCCCCCCTTGGGCATGGCATCCCGGGCATTGATGGCCAGGTTCAGGACCACCTGCTCCAGTTGGTTCCGATCGGCCATCACCGGGAGGCCCCCACCCTTCTGGTCTGCCCAAAGCTTGATGTCTGCTCCGAGGACCCGTCCGAGCAGTCGCTGCATTTGCTTCACCACTCCTCCCAACTCCATGACCTGCCTTTCCAGGACCTGCTTGCGGCTCAGGGCCAGGAGTTGGCCCGTGAGAGAGGCCCCGTGCTGGGCGGCCGCCCGGAGTTCAAGGAGATCCGGGTGTCGTGGGTCTTCCGGGGCCGTGGCCTCCAAGAGGAACTCCGTACTTCCGAGAATGACCGAGAGGAGGTTGTTGAAGTCGTGGGCCACCCCTCCTGCCAGTCGCCCCAGGGCCTCCATCTTTTGAGCGTGGCGGAGACGTTCCTCCATGTGTCTGCGTTCCGACACGTCAGACACGGCACCCACCATCCGGATGGGCTCCCCCGACTCCCCGCGCACGATGTGTCCCCGGTCAAGAACCTGGGCGTACCCCCCATCTCCCCGGAGGACCCGGTACTCTCCCTCCCAGATCGCCCGTCCAGCCAGCGCCTGGCTCCGCGCCTCCCGAATGAGGTCCACTTCCGAGGGGTGGATCTTCCCGTCCCACCAGTCCCTGCTCGCCACACCGAGGAGGGGGTGGCCCAAGACTGTGTGGACCGCCGGGCTGAGGAGCAGGACTCCGCTGGAGAGATCCCAGTCATAGACCACATCTCGGGTCGCAAGGGTTGCCAGACGGTAGCGCTCCTCGCTCTTCCGGAGCGCCTCCTCCCGAGCTCGACGTTCCAGCTCGCGAGCGACCATCTGGGCAATCGTCCTGAGTGCGCGCTGGTCTGCTGTGGTCCAGTTTCGGGGACTGCTCACCTCGTCGAATCCCATGAAACCCAGCAGGGAGCCCTCCCGTGAGAGCAGCGGCATGGCCAGCACCGCCCGGATGCCCTGGGATTCCAGGATTTCTCGTTCCGCCCGGGCCTCAGCGCCCAGAAGCGAAACGTCGGGCACGGCCAAGGTGTCCCGCTCCGCCAGTCGCTTCATCCACCATGGAAAGGCATCCGCGGGCAGGTCATCCAGGAGGTGGATCTGCGATGGGATCCCCTCGGCACACCACTCATGGGTGTTGCTCAGGCGAACCCCGTCGTGTCCCCTCTGTCCGACGCGGAACAGGTAGGTGCGGCTCACCCCGGTGGCTCGCCCCACGATTTCCAGAATCTGGGAAAGGGCATCGTCGGAGCCGGAGGTGAGGAGCGCCGAGGCCCGGGAAAGCGCCGTCTCGCGAACCAGGCTTGCCTCTACTTCCCGCCGCGCCACCCGCTCCGCCTCCAGGGCCCTCCGGTCGGATCCGGTGCGGCGCTCGGGCCCGCTCTTATGGGATGGGGGATCGGCAGGACCCATGAGGGGGCGGGCTCGCCTTGGAGTTGGAAGATGGCAAGGGGGTGCAGACCAGAGGATGGTTGGAGAAGTAGAGGGACCACAGAGAAGCCGTCTTGCGGGCCTGGCCGAGGCGGGTCGCCGCCTACGATGCGGCTCCCTGGCGGTCGCTCCCGGTGGTGGCGCCCTCTGCTTCTTCAGCAGCCTTCCAGCGTCGCCGAGAGTATCCGGCATCTCCCCCATCCGCAAGGTCCTGGATCACCCTCCGCGCTCCCGTCTTATCCACCTGCCGCCCGTCCCTCGCTGCAGTCCCAGGTGCGCGTCCATGGCCGCGTCGTTGTGCCCGGCCCTCGCACCGGGGGCCTGCCCTCCCTTGTCTCCATGGAAGATTCGTCCTACCCCCGTTGACACCCCGGGGAGGGGCCTATAGCTTAGCTGTCTATGTCACGGGGGCTTGGCCGCCGGCTCCAATGAGCCGAACCACCCCAAAATCAGGATTCGTGATGCCCGCGCCACGGCGGTATGCGTTGCGCGGTTTTTTGACCACAGGGATGTGAGTTCCGATGCCGACTATCAGTCAGCTCGTCCGAAAGGGCCGCAAGAAGGTGGCCAAGAAGAACAAGTCTCCAGCGCTTCAGGGGAATCCCCAGAAGCGGGGGGTTTGTACCCGGGTGTACACCACCACCCCGAAGAAGCCGAACTCGGCCCTGCGGAAAGTGGCCCGGGTACGCCTCACCAATGGGTATGAGGTCACCTCCTATATCCCTGGAGAGGGCCACAACCTGCAGGAGCACTCCATTGTACTGATCCGCGGCGGTCGGGTGAAGGATCTTCCCGGAGTCCGCTACCACACCATTCGCGGCACGCTGGACGCCTCGGGGGTGTCGGATCGCCGGCAGGGGCGCTCCAAGTACGGCGCCAAACGACCGAAGAGCTGAACGTGATTCTCCCGGGAAGTCCCAAGGAAGCGAACCGATGAGCCGTCGTTCCCGCGCTGAGCGCCGTGAGCCTGCAGGAGACCCGAAGTACGATTCTCCCGTCGTGGCCAAGTTCATCAACAACATGATGCTGGGCGGTAAGAAGTCCACCGCCGAGACCATCGTCTACGGCGCCCTTGACACGATTGAGGAAAAGACCGGCCAGCCCGGTCTACAGGTCTTCAATCAGGCTGTTCAAAATGCGAAGCCCGCCCTGGAGGTGAAAAGCCGCCGGGTCGGGGGAGCCACCTATCAGGTGCCCATCGAGGTCCGGCCGGAGCGGCGTACTGCGCTGGCCATCAAGTGGCTCATCTCCTTCTCCCGGAAGAGAGGGGAGAAGTCCATGGCGGATCGCCTGGCTGCGGAGCTCATGTCCGCCAGCCGGAACGAGGGCGCCACCATCAAGAAGAAGGAAGACACGCACCGCATGGCTGACGCGAACAAGGCTTTCGCCCACTATCGCTGGTAATCCTTCCGCTTTCCCCGCCAGGCGCTCTCGGGCGCCCGGGCGGCGGAGTCCGGGTGCCGCCGGACTCTGGAAGAGCGCGGGCGGGCCAGCAGGCGCCTTTGGCGGCTGCGGCGGAAGGTCCGCGTGCGCTCTCCTTTTTGTTCGGGGCCACAGAGCCTTCCTCCGGTTCGAACGGACGAAGGGTAAGGGGCGCCAGGTGGAATAGGCGGGATGCAGGAGTGTGAGGAGCACGGGCGCTTCCCGAGGCGGGGCGGCGCACCGGGAGCGAAGGACCCACTGGTAACGACGAGAATAGATCCATGCCCAGGCAACACCCACTGAAGCACTTCCGGAACATCGGCATCATGGCCCACATCGATGCCGGGAAGACCACCACGACGGAGCGCATCCTGTTCTACACGGGACGCCTCCATCGTATGGGTGAGGTGCATGATGGTGCCGCCACCATGGACTGGATGGAGCAGGAGCAGGAGCGGGGGATCACCATCACCTCCGCAGCCACCACCGCATTCTGGAAGCGGAACGAGGTGGAGTACCGGATCAACATCATCGACACCCCGGGGCACGTAGACTTCACCGTCGAGGTGGAGCGGTCCCTCCGGGTGCTGGATGGTGCCGTTGCTGTATTCTGCGCTGTGGCCGGTGTGGAGCCCCAGTCCGAGACGGTCTGGAGGCAGGCGGATCGCTACGGTGTTCCCCGGGTTGCGTTCGTCAACAAGATGGACCGGATTGGGGCCGACTTCGACAACGTCGTGGAGATGATGCGGGACCGGCTGAAGGCCAACGCCCACCCCTTCCAGTACCCCATCGGTGCCGGAGAGGACTTCTCCGGATTCGTCGATCTGATCCGCAACAAGGCGGTCCTTTTCGACGACGAGCTCGGGGCGAGCTTCCACGAGGAGGACATCCCGGAGGCGATGCAGGCGCGGTGCGCCGAACTCCGGGAGGGCCTGGTCGAGGCCGCCCTCGAGTACGACGACGGGCTGATGGAGAAGTATCTGGGTGGCGAGGAGCTCTCCGAGGACGAGATCCGGGGAGCGGTCCGGAAGGCCACCACCGCGGGGGACCTCTTTCCGGTCTTCTGTGGTTCCGCCTTCAAGAACAAGGGAGTCCAGGCCCTGTTGGACGGGGTCATCGACTTCCTCCCCTCCCCCCTCGACGTGCCGGCCATCCAGGGGCGTGCCGTGGACGACGAGGAGGAGCTGGAGCCAAAGCTGGAGCGGAAGGCGGACGACGCTGAGCCCTTCTCGGCCCTGGCGTTCAAGATCATGACGGACCCGTACGTGGGGAAGCTCACCTTCTTCCGCGTCTACTCCGGTTCCATTCCCTCGGGCACCCATGTCTTCAATGCCACTCAGGGGAAGCGTGAGCGTATCGGGCGACTCCTGCAGATGCACGCCAACAAGCGCGAAGAGCGGGACGAGGTCTATGCCGGCGACATTGCCGCCGCCATCGGACTGAAGGAGGTCCGGACGGGAGACACGCTCTGCCACCCCGACCATCCCATCGTCCTGGAGAGCATGAAGTTCCCGGAGCCCGTCATCTCGGTGGCCATCGAGCCCAAGACGAAGGTGGACCAGGACAAGCTCTCCACCGGCCTCGGCAAGCTGGCTGAGGAGGATCCCACCTTCCGCGTCTTCACGGACCCGGAGACCAACCAGACCATCATCCAGGGGATGGGTGAACTCCACCTGGAGATCATCGTGGACCGTCTCCGCCGGGAGTTCGGCGTTGAGGCGAACGTGGGTCGGCCCCAGGTAGCCTACCGCGAGACGGTGCGGAAGGAAGTGGTGAAGGTGGAGGGCAAGTTCGTCCGGCAGACCGGGGGGCGGGGGCAGTACGGCCACGTGGTCATCGACCTGGCCCCGGGTGAGACCGGCTCGGGCTTCGTCTTCGAGAACAAGGTGGTGGGTGGGTCCATCCCCCGGGAGTATATCTCCTCGGTGGAGCAGGGCATCAAGGAGGCGTTGGACAATGGTGTCATCGCCGGGTACCCCATCATCGATCTCGCGGTGAGGCTCACCGACGGGTCCTACCATGATGTGGACTCCAACGAGATGGCCTTCAAGATCGCCGGTTCCATGGCGCTCAAGGAGGCCGTGCGCCGGGCCAGTCCCGTGCTCCTGGAGCCCGTGATGGAGGTGGAGGTCGTGACGCCGTCGGACTACATGGGCGACATCATCGGCGACCTGTCCTCTCGTCGGGGGAAGGTAGAGGGGATGAGCGAACGGGCCGGTGCCCGGGTCATCTCCGCCTTCGTTCCCCTGGGGGAGATGTTCGGGTATTCCACCACCCTGCGCTCCATGAGCCAGGGACGGGCCGTCTACTCGATGCAGTTCGGGCACTACGAGGAAGTACCGAAGAGCGTTGCTGACGAGATCGTCAGCGCCAATGGCGGCAAGTCCGGCGGCTGAATCGCCCCGGATTCGAACCGAAGACTCTGAACCACCCCAGGAGCGAGAACGATGGCCAAGGCGAAGTTTGAGCGGACGAAGCCGCATGTAAACGTGGGGACGA
>REED01000072.1 GCA_007695225.1 Gemmatimonadales bacterium | reverse complement strand
CGGTGCGGGTCCACCATCCACTCATCCCGCTGGAGGTGTGGGCGGCGGGCTGATCGCGCCGCCAAACCGAACCCCTGCGCGCCACTTCTAGGGCAGGACGGTGACTCCTTCGATCTCCCGGAAGGCCCCGTCGAAGGTGGCGATGCGGCCCTCCGCCGACCTCCGTGCCACAGTCAGGACCGCAGCACCCGCAAAGCTCAACCCACGATCCCCCTGCAGGCGAAACGTCTCCACCGTGGGCAGGAAAACGTCGGAAGCGGGGACGAAGACGAGCTCCTTCGCTCGGAGGAGGGTGTCCCCGGCCCCCACCGCGGAGGGATGGTCGACGCGCACCTGAAGCACGGTGACCAGCTCAAGGAAGACGTACTCCAGGAGAAGCCCTTCCTCCCACTCCCCCTCGAGAAAGCGCTCCATGAAGGAGGCCGCTGCGGCGTGGTGGACATCCCCCTGGTTCATCCAGGCCACCAGGAGACTGGTATCCAGGACGATCACCGTGAAGCGCCCCTAAACACCGTAGACCACCTGATCCACCTCTTCGCTCAACCGCTCATTCCCCTCGGGGAAGGAGCGAGGCCTGAGGTCGGCCAGCGTGCCCGTTCGAAGGTGGGCACCAGGCCGGGCGAGGTAGACCTCCATGGCCTCGTTGACGGTTTCTCCGATGGTGCGCCCGGCAAGAGCGGCACGGGCCTTCATGGCGCGATAGGTCCGTTCGTCGAGGTTCCGAATCGTGGTGTCCATGGCCAAAGAATAACACAACAATGCAATGTGTTACAAGCGTGACTCTTCGCTTCCTGCCGACTCCGGGCCGTGCCGCCGCGCCTGCCGGACTCCGGCCCTGAAACCCCCGGCACCCCGGCTCCGTAGGAGAGGATAAGGTGCCCCGATCCCTCCTCCTGGGACCGGTCCTCCTTTCCATGGGGAGGGCCCCCGTGGGGATGTACCCCAGGGCACCGCCAGCTCCGGACGGGACGCCGTCCGGGGCTCCTGAACCCCAGGCATGGAGCACGGGATCATGCGGAGCCAACCCTTTCTTCCCCTCCAATTCCCCACCCTCGTCCTTCCCCTCGCCATCCTCCTCCTCCTGGCCCTCCCCCCGGCCCCGGGGCCCTTGGGTGCCGGAGCCCTGGCCCAGGAAGCGGAGATCGAGGCCTCGGGATTCCCCCGGGACATGGTGGACCGGCTGATCCGGATCGTGAACGATCCGGGGACCCTCCACTATCGGGGGGACACGGTGATCCCCCGGGACTCCCTGGTGACCGGGAACATGGTGGTGATGGGGTCCCTGGAGCTTGCGGGAGAGGTGGACGGGGACGTCATCGTGGTGGTGGGGGACGCCGAGCTCCGGGCAGGGTCCTGGATCCGGGGGGACATCACCGTGGTGGACGGCGAACTCCGGAATGACGACATGGGGAGGATCGAGGGGCTGGCGGCCCAGGCCTCTCGAGCCGTCTCCCGGAGCGTCCCCGGAACCCGGGTCACGGGAAGGGATCCCGGCGTCTCGGTGTCCATCAGCCAGGACCGGGACCGGGGCGCCTCGTCCCACTTCGCCCTCCGGGTCACCGACCACAACCGGGTGGAGGGGTTCCAGGTCATGGCGGGGCCCGTCCTCACCACCGGGGGGGACAACCCCTTCCGGACCACCGCCCTCCTCATCTGGCGGAGCGAGTCGGTGGACGGCCCCCGGGGGGTGGACCGGACCGGGTTCGACGTCCGGATGGAGCAGTTCCTGGGAGGACAGCGCGCCTTCCGGGTGGGAGGCGGGGTCCACTCCCGGGTCTCTCCCGTGGAGGCCTGGGGCCTCTCCGACAAGGAGAACGCCCTCGCCTCCTTCTTCCTCACCACGGACCACCGGGATCACTTCGAGCGCCGGGGGTGGACCGCCTTCCTCCGGGCCACCCCCGGGTCGCTTCCCCTGGACGCCTCCCTGGAATTCCACCGGGAAGAGCACGGATCCCTGGCCGCAGGGGACCCGTGGACCCTGTTTCGGGGAAGCCGGGCCTGGCGGGAACAGCCCCTGGTGGCGGAGGGGACCACCCGGGCCCTGGTGGCCCGGGCCTCGCTGGACACCCGAGACGAACGGAGGGAGCCGAGCGGGGGCTGGTTCGCGGAAGGGAGCGTCCGCCGGAACCTGGGGGGCACCCTTTTGATGCCCCCGGCCGGGATCCAGGCTCCCGGGAATTCCGCGACCCTGCCGGTGTTGGGACCCGAGCTGGATGCCCGCTTCACCACGGGGATGCTGGACCTCCGCCGCTACAACAGTGTCGGCCGGGGCGGGCGGTTCAACCCCCCGGGGTTGGCGGCCCCCCGGCCGCACCAACTGTGGGGGCGGGGGGGGGGGGGGCACCCGCGGGGGGGGGGGGGGGGGCACCCTGGATGGGCAGCCGGCTCCCCCCCAGTTCCAGCACGCCCTGGGCGGGGTGGGCTCCCTTCCCGGGCACCCCTCCTTCGCTGCGGACTGCGGGGCCCGGGAGGCGCTGGTGGTCCTGGATCCTGGAGGGGAGGGACGCACCCTCCACCGGCCCTTCTACGGATGCGACCGCTTCGCCCTCTTCCAGGCCGAGTACCGCGGGGCCCTGAACCTGAGGACCGGGTTCGGTCTCCCGGACGCCGAGGAGGAGGGGCGGAGGACCCGGCGCCACCATCGCCCGAGCTGGGTGGTCTTCTTCAACGCGGGCCGGGGGTGGTCCGACGGGGACTGGGGGGACCTGCCTCGACCCGATTCCCCGCCCCTCTACGACGCCGGGATCGGCCTGATCCTGGGGGAGGGCGGGATCTACTGGGCCTTCCCCGTGGGTGAGCACGGCGAGGGGAGTCGGTTCTCCCTCCGGCTACAGCGGAGGTTCTGAGGGAAGCTTCTGGGCGTCCGCCTCACCCCGGATGCGCGCCGGCTCCGACTGCTACACCCGAAGCCGCCATCGCCGCCCATGCCGACCACCTCCGGCTAGGGCTCAGACCCGGATCGGAGGTACGCTGCAGGAGAGAGAACCAGGACACCCAGGAGCTTCTGCCCATAGTGAGGCCCGAAGTGCTTCACGTCTCCGGTGATGAGGTGCGTCGCGCCGGCTCCGACTGCCCCGCCGAGGATCGGCCAGTCCTTCTCCGGAAGCTCGATGTCACCCCTGAGGCGCTCCCCGAGACTGCCCGCGGTGGTGATTTCCAGTGCGGCGACGAGCGCATTCAGGCGCTCGATCTGGTCCCCCTCCGAGAGATTCCTGCGAGCTTCCTCGATTGCGAACTCTGAGGTCACGAGGATCGCGTTGGGCAGTTCCCAGAGTCGGGCCACTCCGGCGCCTTCGCGATAGGCGGCGGAGAACAGCACGTTGGCGTCGAGGAACAGCCGATCCACGACTCAGCTGACTTCGGGGGGCCGGTGCACGATGTCAGCGGGATCCAGCCCCAACTGCCGAACCTCCTTCACGGCGCGCTCGTAGTCATCGGCGTCCACGGCGTTCGACAGCAGAAACTCGGCCTTCCGCTCCGGCCCATAGCGTTCGATGGGAACCGTTACGGCCGGGCGGATGAGGATCCCTTCAGCCGTCTCCTCGGCGATGACTTCGGACCCCTCTCGGAGTCCGAACATCCGTCGTAGCTTCGCCGGGATCACAAGCGTTCCTCGTTTTCCTACTCGACCCGACTCGATCACGGGCATGGACCACCTCCTGTATGTCTGAATCTCAGAGATACAGGCATCCCGAGTCAAGGGAGTTGGCGAAGCGGGAGGGGCGTGTCCAACAGGGGTATCCTGGGTCAGCCCCCGGTAGGTGCGCCCCCCCTTTTTTCAACCCGCCGGCCCACCAGCCCCGTCCCGCCCCCCGTCCCGCTCCCCGATCCACACCTCCCCTGCATCCCCGTCCACCGTCACCATCTCCCCGTCGGTGATCCGCGTCAGGGCCTCCGCCGTCCCCACCACCGCGGGGATCCCGAACTCCCGGGCGATGATGGCGGGGTGGGAGAGGAAGCCGCCCTCTTCGGTGACCAGGGCCCCCACCTGTCCGAAGGCCGCGCTCCACTCCCCGGTGGTGACCCAGCAGACCATGACGTCCCCGGGCTGGAGGCGGTGGAAGTCCCGGGGGCTCCGGATGATCCGGGCGGGGCCGGTGTGGCGGCCGCCGCTGGCCGCCCGCCCGGTCAGGCGGTGGGGATGGGCGGCATGGGCCGCCTCCTCGGTGGGCTCCACCTCCATGAACCACGCGAGAATATCGAAGATCTTCCGGAGGGGGGCAGGGAAGGGGGCCGTGTCCGGAAGGGGGGGCTCCGGCGGACCCAGGCGTTTGGGGCCCTGGTTGAACCGGGCCCACTGCTCCTCTCCCCGTCGCCGGGCGATCCGCTCCGCCAAGTCCGGGATCTCCCCCCGGAGGGCCCCAGGGACCTCCTCGGGGTGGAGGTAGACGGCGTGGACGGGATCCTCCAGCGCTCCGATCCTACCACCGGGCGGGCCACCGGGTGGGCCACCCGGCGGGTGCTCCGGCCCGCGCTCGGCCCCGCGTCCGATCCGACGCCCGATCTCCAGGAGGTGGAGGCGGGCGAGCCCCAGGGGACAGGCGACGGTGTAGAAGCCGTTCTCGTCCCGGTTCCCATAGGCCCGCTCGCACCAATGGGCCAGCTCCTGGAACTCCTCCAGGAGAGGGGTGCCGGCCAGGCGCTCTCTCGCCTCCTCCAGGATCCGCTCCCGCGCGGCGTCCACCTGGAGCCGGGGGTGGGGCCGGTTCTCTGCCCGGACTTCCAGGGCCTCCCGGAGGAGGCGGCGCACCACCTCCGGGGTTTCCCCCAGGGTGGGGTTCCGGAGGTCGT
>REED01000215.1 GCA_007695225.1 Gemmatimonadales bacterium | reverse complement strand
CCCGCTCCCCCCGCTCCCGCCGCCCCCGCCACGCCTCCCGGTAGAGGGTGTCACTGGCCGCCTCGATGGCCCGCATGAGGAGGGCCCCCACCTCCGGGGGGAGCTTCCCCCGCACCACGTACATCCCCTCCTCGTCGGGGAAGACGGAGAAGGTGCGGGCGTCGTAGAGCTCCCGCTCCCGGTCCGCCTCCTCCTCCCGGGTCCCCCGACGCCATCCCCGCACCACCCGCTCCAGCTTGTCGGTAGCGAGCCCCCGACCCAGCTCCAGGAGGACCCCCTCGGTCTCGGGGGTGGCCACCCGGACCAGGGCCCGGGCCTGGGAGAAGGAGAGTTCCCCCCGGGCCATGGCGGCGCTCGTTTCGGGAAGCTCCGCCAGCTTCTGGGCCACCCGCACCTTCTCCTGGGCGGTGGCCAGGGTGTAGCCGGTGCGAGCCGCCAGCCAGTGGGCACAGGAGGGGTGGCCCGCCCACTCCCAGCCCCGCCGCGCATCGAATTCGGCCACCAGCGCCAGGAAACGCTGCGTGGCCGCGTGGATGTGCGCCGCCAGCGTCGCGATCTCGTCCCCCAGCGCCTCCAGCGCGTCGGGGGAGGTGGGGTCGGGAGCAGTGGGAGCAGGGTCACCAGGCTCGAGAGTGGTGGCATTGGGATCACCGGAATACCCGGCCTCCGGCTCGGCCACCGTCAACGGCTGAAGGGTAGATGCAAGCGCATAGGGCGACATGGGCGGGACTCCTCATCTGCAAGTGGGCCAGCGACTTGCATCAAATATAAAGAGCCCTTTCCCGACCCTCTCAGCGGCTCCAGGAGCGCTGAACGCAGGGGTGCGCCTCGGTCGATGGGGGAGAGCACGCGTGCCGCGCCCCCCAGGCCCCCCGGGGGGGCGGGAGCGGGGGATTTGCCGGCCATCCCGGACCTGCACCACTACAGAAACCCCAAACCCGTCCATGGCTGGATGGGACCGGTGGATGCGCATTTGCGACGATCCTCTTCCCAGCAGGGGGGCGGACGAGATCAGAGCGCGCGAAGGGGTTTCCGACCGCATCCGGGTCCCCTTGGATCTCCTCCCCCGCGGCCTAGGTGCCGCGCAGCCTGTTCAACTTTCAGATGAAAGCCCGCCTCCTTCCCCAGCGCCTCCTTCCCCAGCGCCTCCTTCCCCAACCCGTCCCTCCCCACCTCCTCGACTACTGGTCCCCCTTGGCGATCAGTCCCCTACCCTCCCCTGCGGTTCGATGAAATGGGTTACGCCGAAGCCAACCTCGCGGATTCCGTCCTCGAACCGGGCGCGATCCCGCACCAAATCGTCAATGCACTCCACCGTGCGAGCGCCTCGACCGGAGCGAAGGCAAAGAAGGGTTGCTGCCCCTCGCCCCCCGGAGCATGGCGAAGGCTGCGCAGGATCGTATCTTCTCCTCTCGGAGCTTGATGTGGATTCGGGAAGTGAAGTGAAGGCGCTTCCGAGAATGCTCTCCAAGGTCCCCAGCGCCAGACGGCCAGGACGGGCCTTGGCGGGAGGGGGTGGCCGGTGAAGATCACCGACGGAGTGGATCCGAGTCGGTCCATGAGGTAGACCATGGGTTCCACCGGCAGGTCAACGGTCCCGATGTTCTTTCCGGCACCCTCCCTTGTCGCCCACTGCGGAAAGAGGCCTCCTGCCGGGGTGTCAGCTCCCCGAGGAAGATGTCGCCCACGACCAACTGGATGGCCTCTGGGGGGCGATACCTGGTCTCGTGGAAGTGCGCCAGCGCCGCTCGGTTGAGGGCCGTCAAAGATTCCTCAGTTCCCGAGCCGGGCCGACCTCAACTGCGCTGGGGGACTCGTTCGCCTCAGTGCGAGAAGAGCCGCCCGGGGAAGATTCAACCGGCGCGTCAACTCCGGGGATCCTTGTCGCGTCCCCCGGCCGGGGTCTAGAATTCCATTCTCCGGCATGCTGGGCTTTCCCCCCGTTTGGGGCCACCGAAGGACTCGAGTTCGCACAAGAGGAGTCACACCATGAGGTCCTCCATCCGCTCCATCCTTGTCCTCCCCCTGGGCATCCTCCTCTCGGCGCCCTTCGCGCTTGGGGTTGAAGCCCAGGCGACACCGTCCGATGGCGATCTACCCGTTCGCCTGGTGGCCGAGCCCGACCGCCTTTCGGTCCGTGTGGGGGAGGCGGTTCCCTTCAGTGTCCGCGCCCTGAACGCTGCCGGTGACGAAGTGGAGGTGGAGCTCCTCCTCCGGGGATCCCGGGCCGGAGTCGCGGTGGATGACGGGATGGCCTTCGGGCTCGATGTGGGCGAGCATAGCATCGTCGCTGCCGTCCTCCCTCCTGTGGGAGTGGCCATGGACGACCCCCCCACCCTCACCATTCCCGTGGAGGTGACCTGGCCCGCGATCCAGGAAGTCACCGTGACTCCCGTGGAAGGGCAGCTCTATGCCGGTACCCACGTCCGATATGAAGCCCGGGGGGTGCACTCCGACGAGTCGTTGCGACCCAATCCCAGGGTTCAGTGGAGCACCTCGGATCCCGCGTTGGCCTCGGTGGACCGCTTCGGGCGGGTGATCGCTCTCCAGGAGGGCACCGTGCGGATCATCGCCGAGGTCGAGGGCGTGCGGGGGGAGCGGGAAGAACGGATTGAGCCGTTCCCCGCAGCCCGGATCCAGGTCCAGGCGGAGCGGGAACTGGCCCGGACGGGGGATGTCCTGGAACTCCGAAGCCAGGCGTTGGACGAGGCGGGAGGGGAGATTCCCGATCTGCCGATTCGCTGGAGTTACACCTGGGTCCCCCACGATTCCATCGTGGAGCCCGGGGCGGCGGCGGTGGTGAAGGACGACCGGTTCGTGGCCCAGTTCCCAGGAACCTATACCCTCTGGGCCCAGGCGGGGCCCGCCACCGGATTCACCACCGTGGAGGTGGAAAGCCGGCAGGTCGTCCAGCGCCTGGAGGTCCTGGGTCAGGGGCGCGTCTCCCACCGGAGAACGTCGGACTTCTGGGTCTTCGAGGGGATGGACGGTCGGGACTACGCCGTCACCGGTACCTGGGGATCCGACGGATTCACCTACTTCTGGGACGTCACCGACCCCACCAACCACATCCTGGTGGACTCCCTGCAGGTGGACGCCAGGACGGTGAACGACGTGAAGGTATCCCCCGACGGGCGTTACGCCGCCCTCACCCGGGAAGGGGCGTCGGACCGGAGGAACGGGGTGGTGATCATCGACATGGCGGATCCCGCCAACCCGGTGCTGGCCACCGAGTACGACGAGGGGCTCACCGGGGGGGTTCACAACGCCTACCCCATGAACGACTACCTCTACGTCCTCTCCGCCGGCGAGAAGTACCTCATCGTGGACATGCAGGACATCTACAACCCCCGGACGGTGAGCGAGGTGAACCTCCCCGGATCCCGGATCCATGACGTCTGGGTCCACGACGGGATCGCCTACTCGGCGGAGTGGCGGACCGGGGTGGTGATGACGGACGTGGGGAACGGACGGTGGGGAGGGTCCCCGGAGAACCCCGTGGTGGTCACCACCTACCCCCTGCCGGGGGGCAACACCCACGCCGTGTTTCCCTACTACCAGGAATCCACCGGTCGCTTCTACATCTTCGCCGGGGACGAGGTGATCGGCCGGAGTGGTTTCGCCCTGGAGGGAGGGAACAACCGGGCCCCCTACGACCCGGACGTTCCCGGCTCCGGAACCCCCCGGAACACCGCCGGCTACATCCACATCGTGGACTTCACCGACCCGGAGAACCCGAAGAAGGTGGCCCGCTACCACGTCCCCGAATACGGGACCCATAACATCTGGGTGGAGGACGACATCCTCTACCAGGCGTACTACGAGGGGGGACTCCGGCTGGTGGACGTGTCCGGCCTCCTCATGGGGAACCTCTACACCCAGGACCGGGAGATCGCCGTCTTCAAGCCGAACGATCCCATCGGATACGTGGCCAACGCGCCCACGACCTGGAGCGCCATGCCCTTCAAGGGGAACATCTTCCTCTCTGACGCCAACTCGGGGCTCTGGGCGGTACAGCTCCAGCCCAGGGGAGAGTTGGTGCCGTGAAGGGGCTCCTGGCGGCGATCCTCCTGGCGGCGACGCTCGGCGTTCCGTCCGCCATGGTCGGAGGCGAGGGGTCGGTCCCGGAGGATCCCGATGCCGGTCCGGAGGCCGGTCCCGATGCCGTCTATCGGATCTACGTCGGCGCCGAATCGGCGGACCTCCTCCACCGCATCCGCTTCGGTCCCGAGGGAGCCTCGGTGGAGGCCTCCATTCCCGTGGGCGCCCTTTACGAACAGTCGGGCGTGCCTGAACTCTATTCCGAGAGCGAGGCGCCCCACGGCGTGGCGGTAGATCCTCGGAATGGCATCGTCTACATGACCACCGGTCATGGCCTCCCTGACGGAAAACTCTGGAAAGTGGAGGCGGGAACCGGGCGCCTCCTGGGAGGTCCTCTGGACCTGGGCCGCTTCCCAGCGAGCCTGGGCGTCTCCCCCGATGGCCGATTCGTCACGGTGGCCAACTTCAACTTGCACGGGGAGATGATCCCTTCCTCCATCTCGGTGGTCTTCGCCGGGGGGATGGTGGAACTGGCCCGGATCGAGACATGCACCATGCCCCATGGGAGTCGGATCCACCCCGAAGGTCGCCACCACTATTCCGTGTGCATGATGGACGACCAACTCGTGGAGATCGACCTCGGGGGAATGGAGGTCTCCCGGCGGTTCTTCCTGGGCACCGGTGAGGAAGGCCCCCTCCCGGTGACGGATCGGGGGTTCCACGACCCCCACCGCGGGCACGACTCCCATAGCGGGCACGATCCCCATCACGGGCA
>REED01000046.1 GCA_007695225.1 Gemmatimonadales bacterium | reverse complement strand
CGGTGGGATCCTTCCGGCTGGACTACGCCATCTCGCCGGACATGGGGCTCCGGAGCGTCACCCAGTACAACTCCCTCACGGAGCAGTGGAGCTCCAGCGCCCGCTTCCGCTACACCTACCGCCCCGGGAGCGACATCTTCCTGGTCTACGACAACGTCCGCCGGGACGGGCTCCGTGAGGCCCACCTGGACGGCCACATTGCCCAGTTCCAGGAGATCCGGGACCACCAGATCATCCTGAAGGCCACCTACCTCATGGCCTGGTAGGGTCGGGCCCTACCACCCCCAGCTTCCCGGGCCTCCCTTGAAGGGACCCACCACATCCTGGGTCACCCATCCCCCGTAGAACCCACCGGGTTGGGGGGTCACCACCTTGCCATCCACCCGGCACTCATCCATGTGCCCGGCATAGAAGGCCAGGTGATCCCGGATGGGGGCGAAGGAAGGGGTGGGGTCGGGATAGGACCAGGCCGCCTTCCGGGCCCGCTTCCCCTCGACGATGACGTCCCAGTACCGGGCCGTCCCCTTCCACTCGCAGAAGCTCCCCCCACCCACGTCCCGGAGGAACTCCATCCGGAGATCCTCCTGGGGGAGGTAGTAGACCGGCGGGTGACTCGTCTCCAGGACCCGCCACCCCTGGAGGGTGTCGGCGATCAAGATCCCGCCGAAGACCACCTCGAGGCGTTTCGCGGTGCGCTCCAGGCGAGGCGGACGGGGATAGTCCCAGACGGACTCCTGGCCGGGACCGGGGGGGATGCGCTGGATCATGGAGACGGAACCCCGGCATCGGGTGAGGGATCCCCCGCACCCTGCCCGTCCCCACCCTGCGGGTCTCCTTCACCCTGCGGGTCTCCTTCCCCCTGCGGGTCTCCTTCCCCCTCCGCACCCTCCTCCTCCCCGTGCCCCACGGGGAGCACCGGCCGCTCCCTGGACACCGTCCGCGTCACCACATCCTGGAATGCCTCCGAGGTCCGCTTTACCCGGGGATCGCCGCCGGCCATGTACCGGATCAGCGCCGAGGTGTGGGCCAGCCCCGCCGAGGCCACCAGTTCCAGCCACTCCCCCCGGGCCGTCTCATCCGGGGCCTCGGTGGTGGCACTGAAGGTGAGGATCCGGGGATTCTGGGGACCCTCCCCGCTGGCCTCCCGCCCCCGGAGGGAGAGATAGACGAGCATGCCCTCGTGGAAGCCCTCGCGGAACCCCTCCACATCCTGCCGGCCGTAGCGGGCGTAGCGGGCGTATTGCCGCTGGTTCATGGCCTCCACCTCGGGGAGCGAGGTGATGGAGGCGGCCAGGGTATCCAGGATGGCGAACTGGGCCTCCTTGATCTCCGGGTGATCCGGATCGTCCACCCAGGTGAAGCCGGGAATGAACCACCCCCGGGGCGCCCACCAGCTCCGCTGAGCCACCGTCCGGCCCCGCACCCAGGCGGCGTACGCCGAAAAATGCTGCACCCACTCGTGGGAGGGGTATCCGTGGAGGTTCAGGTAGGCGTCAGGGAGCCAGGCTGCGAAGAGTTCCGGACGGACGTTGGACTCCGGGTAGAGGGGATCGCTCCCGCTCCCGGAGGTGACGTCCATCCCCAGCGCCCCCAGGTACCCGGCGTGGAGGGTGAAATCGGGGTTCACGAGTTGCATGTCATAGGCGAGCTGGGCCCCGTCGGCGTTCAGGATGGGGTTCAGGACCACGTTCACCCGCTGCAGGAGGTCCCGGTACTCCGGGTCGGTGACCAGGTGCTCCCCCAGCCGGAGGAGGTGGCTCGTGGAGGAGACCTCGTTGGCGTGCTGCCGCCCGGAGAGGAAGACGGTGGGCCTCAGGGCCGTGAGCCGGGCCCGTGAGCGGAACGCCGCCTCCACCGGCGGTAGGAAGTCGGCGGTCCAGAGGTCCTTCCCCAGGAAGCTCCGCCCCACGTGGTAGACCTCGGCTTCGGGGAAGGCCCCCAGGCGTGCCAGGATCGAGTCGCTCTCCGGCGGGGGGATGGGGGTCTCCCACTGCACCATGCTGGGGCCGCCGGCCTCGGCCGCTCGCCGGGCCTCCTCCCACCCGAACCCCTCGGCCACCAGCACCGGCCGTTCGGTGGAGGCGGGGCGGGCGCTGACCGGGAGCACGGCGGTGCGGCGGAAGTCCTCGGCCCGCTCCACCCGGAAGCGGAAGGCCAGCTCGCCCACCCCCTCGAAGGCCAGCGCCTCCTCGAGGAGACCGGCGGCATGGAGCCCCCGGGTGGCCTCCACCATTCCCTCCAACAGCTCCACCGGGAGGAAGGTCCGATCCACCGTCCCCTCGGGGGCCTGGTCCCGGAACTCGTGGAACCGTGCCACCGAATCGAGGGCGGTGAGCTCGAAGAGGAGGCGGGTGATCTCGTCCTCGCTTCCCGGTCCGCCCCCCCGGGCCCCTTCGGCCCGGACCGTGACCCCCCGAAGCTTCGGGGCCGCAGTGGGAAGGGGGTCCAGGGCGTAGCGCCACCGCGCCTCCTGCACTCCCCTGCCCTCCGCCGCTTCCCCCCCGGCTCCGGCAGCCCCGCCGGCCGCCGCTTCGTCCCCTACTCCTCCGCTCGCCACCCATAGACTCAGCTCGGGCGCCGCCCGGGACCGTCCCGTGAGGGTGACCCGGGCCCGCCCCGCCTCTCCGTCCCCGCTGGGATCGATGAAGGGGAGGATCCGCCCTGGATAGTTCAGCCCGCCCACCCCGTAGTGCTGCCCCAGGTGGGAGAAGAAAGCCAGGGTGTTGAAGTAGAGGTCGTTGTGGAGGGACTCCAGCGAGGAGATGACCTCTTCGTCCACCCCCATCCGGTGGTTGGGCTCGCTGAGGCGCACCTCGATGCGGAGCTCGTCGAAGAAGGGGGCGGAGCCCGGGGTGACCCGCCCGTGGTGGAGGTCCATGATGTATGCCCGGATCGCCGGGTGCACCTCCTCCTGCCAGAAGCTCCAGAAGCGGTCCAGGTCGGTGGGGATGCGTCGGTCCGCCACCGTCGTCCCGCCCAGCTCGGCGTGGAGCCACCCGGTGGAGACCCGGACCCGCTCGTACTCGGGGTAGAGGGCGAAGTAGGGGAGGATCTCGTACCGGGTGGAGAAGCCCTCGTCCAGGATCACGTTCCCGGCGGTGTCCAGGGCCCGGAGACGGTAGGTGTCCTCCGGCGTCGACACCCCTCGGAAGACCACGGCCGTGTTCGCCACCCCCAACTCCCGGGCCAGGATCTCCTCCACCGGGAAGAGCTCCTGGAGCCACCGGGTGTCGGAGCCGATGACCTGCCAGGGAAGCTCGGCCGGCTCCCGGAGATGGGCGTCCCGGAGATGGTGATAGTCGATCTCGATGCGGGCCACGGGGGTGCCCGCCCCGTTCAGCCGGGGGATCACCTCGTCCTGGATCCAGGAGAAGCCCTGCTTGTAGGCATTCAATACCGAAATCTGAAGTGCCTCCGGATCCGCGCCCCGTGCCGCGATGGAGTCCCGCAGAGCGGCGGCCAGCTCCCGGCGGATCTCCGGCGGCTCGCTCACCCGAAGCTCGATGCGCCCCTCGGTCCCGGGACCCACCTGCGGCAGCACCTCGGTGCGGAGGGCCGCCCAGGCCTCGTCCACCTCCCAGGGAAAGCTCCGCTCCTCGGCCAGGACCTCGTCCCCGGCCCCGAAGGCGCTGGGGAAGAGCTCCACCTCCACCGGAAGGCCGGGGAAGCGGGCCTCCACCTGGCCCCGGATGTGCCCCTCGAGCCCCGGGGGCACCGTGTCCACCGCCAGCTCCACCCGGAGCCCCTGGAGCGGGGTGGCCGGCCGCCACCCCGGCGCCTCGGGATCCGAGGGCCGGGCCTCGTCCGACGGGGGAACACCGGGGCGCTCTCCGGCCTCGAGGCGGTCCAGCCAGTCCTCGAGCTTGACCAGGGCCAGCGCAGTCTGTCCCGCCACGCCACGCCCCTGGAAGAAGCGCCGGACCTCCTCCTCCACGTCCCGGAGGCCATACGCACCCTTCCGGTATCCATGGAGGAAGGGGAATCGATGGGAGACCAGGCGAGCCGCAGCGGCCAGCCCCGCCTCGTCGCTCCCCCCCACCACCAGGGCGTGGCGATCACCGATGGCCTTTTCCACCATTTCCACAAAGCCCTCGCCCGGCGGGAGGGTCGGACCCGAGGGGGCGCCCAGTCGCTCTTCTTCCCGGAGGCGGGCCGTGGTGAAGTGGTCCACTCCGAAGAGGATGGGAAAACCCAGGGCCTCCGGAGGATCGTCCTCTCCCGCCAGGCGAACCAGGGGAAGGCGGACCCCGGTGGCCTCATGGGCGACACGCATGGCCAGGTCCACCACCCCTCCCGCCGCCTCGGTCCCCCGCAGCGAGATCCAGGCCTCGGTCCGGTCCGGAAGGAGGTCCTGGCTGGAATCACGGTAGATCCCCCGGAGGGTGAAGAGGTCCGACAGGGTGAAATCGGAGAGCTCCCGGGGCTGCCAGGGCGTCAGCGCCCCCTCTTCCCAGGGACGCTCCGGGGCGATGCGAAGGCGAGACTCCTCTCCGGCCGGGCCCTGGAGCCGGAGGTCCATCCGGTGCACACCGGGCACCAGGACCACTCGCCCGGCGGCGGCGGGGTCCAGCGCCTCCCGGGCGGCCTCCCACCGCTCGGGATCGGTGACCCGGACGGTGAGTGCGGTGCGGGAGATCCCAGGACGGGTGGCGGAGACCACGGCCCGTTCCAGGGTCACGATGACCACGCCGTCGTCCGCCGGGGGCTCGTCATCTTCCTCCCCGACCAGATGGGACCGGATCCCCTCGGCCAGGGCCTCCCAGGTTGGCCCGTCCGGGGCCCACACACCGGGATATCGGCCCGACACATATTCCGCGGCGGCCAGGAGTCCGGTGGCATCGGCGCCGGCCACCCAGACCCCGCCGGCGGGAAGGGCCGCGGAGGGTGGAAGACGAAGCACCATCCCCTCTCCGGCGACCAGCTCCCGAAGGACCTCGGCGTGATCCATGCCCACTGCAGCCAGGAGGAGGTGGGCCCGGCCCACCACCACCAGTGGCACCCCCTCCCGTCCCGCCTCGGGAGAATCGAGACGGAGGAGCTCCAGGTCGGTGGCGTAGCTCTCGAAGGCCAGGCGTGCCGCAAGGTTTCCCGCCGCCACTACCTCCGCGCCATCCGCATCCACGGGGAGGAGGATCCGGGCGTTCACGAAGTCCGGGTGCCCGTCATCGTTCCGATCCTCCACGAGGAAGCCCGGTGCCAGGAGGCTCCGGAGATCGGGGGCCGGGGAGGCGGCACCTGGCAGCTCCTGCCCCGTCAGCTGACCTGACGGGTGAAGGAGGAAGAGCACGGCCAGGAGGAGAAGCGCATTGGGGGGAAGGAAGCCCATGGATGTCCAGTGGTTGAGAAGGGGCCGTCCATGCGGGTCCGATGGGGAGACCACCGTCGCCGAAGGCGAAACGACGGTCAGTGTAGCACGTCGCCGCTCCGGGCTCCAATCCTCCTCCACCGGCACTGGGTTGTCGCTGGGCAGCCTGTCCCCCCCCGACATGGAATGTCCCCGGCTTCGGCACGAGGCTTCATCACCGCCGGATGCCGGATACATCCACCCCACGGGCAGGTGTCCAGGCTCCGTCCCATCCACTCCTCCGAGGAGACGTCCCATGCTGCGCAAGCTCCTGTTCCCCCTCGTTCTCCTGGCCGGCTCCCTGGCCTTCCTCGCCGCCCCCGACACCCGCATCGCCGCCGCCGGGTGCGGAGACACCGGGAATTCGGTCTGCTCCACCGAGGTCACGTGCATCTCGTGCCTCTGGTTCACCTCGTGCGCCACGACCTCCGTCAATTACTGGCCCGAGCGCTGAGGGGGCCCGATGAACATGGACGCCCTTCCCTGGCTCCTCACCTTCCTGACGCTGGGGCTCTGGCTGGCCGTGGGAGGAGAGCTTCTCCGCCGGCCTCCCCACCTTCCCCGGGGTGGGACCCGTGCCCTGCGCCGGGGCCTCTGGACGGCCCTGGCCCTGGCTGCCCTGGTGGCCGGTGGATGGGGGCCCGAACTCTGGTCCCGCACGTCCGTGGACATCCCTCGGGATCCATCGCCAGGTCCTGCGGTGGGAATGGTTGAGACCACGCTTCGCACCCCCTTCGCCGTCCAGACCTCGCGGCACGGCATCGACGCCGAAGCCCGTCGCCTCCGGTCGGAACGAACCCTGGCGCTGCAGCTGCCGGTGGTCCTCCTGATCTTCTTCGGAGGCGTGTTCTGGGTCCGGCGGCAAGAGGGGCGGTCAGAGGCACGTACGCACGAGGCCGCTTAGTATGGTGAGTCAGAGAGGTGCCGGGTCGCGAATGCCGGCACCTCTCTGACTCGCCACGGCCGGCTGAGGGGTAGATGCATGCCCCACTGCCCTGTCACCAGCCCGCAGCCACCTCCCGGGTGAAGTCGGCGAAGGAGCGGGGGGCCTGGCCCACGATCTCCAGGGTGGCTTCCATATCCTCTTCGGTGCCGGCGAAGCCCCCCTCGTGGAACATGGCGTACATGATCCGGAAGTCCCACGCCATCCAGGCTGGGAGCATCTGCCGGGCCTGCTGCTCCCAGGCCTCCAGGTCATTTCCGCCATAGGCGATCTTCCTCCCCAGCGCCTCGGACCAGGCCCGGGCGCAGTCCTCGCCAGTCAGCACATCCGGCCCCACGATGGGATACGCCCGCCCCTGGAAGTCGTCGGATGTCAGGGCGTTGGCGCCTGCCAAGGCAATGTCCCGGACATCCATCGGGGAGGTCCCCGGTCTTCTCCTCCGAGCGGGTCATGACGCGAAGACCCGACTCGCCCCGGGAAAGGAGCTCTTGCAGGACTGCGCCACCTACCGTTCCGGTGCCACCAAGGATCAGGGTGCTCATGGGTCGCTCGCTCATTCAAGGGTTGGGGTTGCCCGCGCCGTGGGCGCGGGACGGCTACGCTGTCATGCGGCGGGCCCCTATGGGGCCGGGACCATTCGCCGGATGGTGCCGTCATGCTTGTTCAGGAGGAAGACCTCTTCGTTGGGGCCGCTCCCGAACCGGAGATCCGTCCGGGGAGAGGGCTCGCGTCGCTGCTCGACGTTCTTTTCCCGGATGAGCTGGAGGAAGGTCTTCGTCTCCCCCCCGTCCCGGAGAAGGACGCGGCGGATCCCGGAGGCCCCGCCCTCGGGAAGGTCGTCGGCATCGAAGTGGAGGATCTCTCCACTCACGAAGTCGCCGAAGAGGACCCGGTCCCGGAGCACGGGAAGGACGTCCCCTCGGACCACCGGACCACTGGTGACGGCTACCCGGTCCTGCATCAGGGGATCCTGGCGCCCGTATTCCACCAGGGGATACGTGACGGAGGGATCGCTTCGGGGGGCATCCAGCGATACCTCGGAGCGGCTGATGAACCGGTAGCTCCCCTCCCAGTCATTCCACCCCAGATTCCCACCCTCGGGGACCAGGCTGACCTTCTCCACGATGTTCTGTCCGATATCGGCCATGAAGAGGTTCCCTGTCACCGGATCCCAGTCGAAACGCTGGGGATTCCGCATCCCTGAGGCGTAGATCTCGGGAAGGATCCCCTCCTCCCCTGCCCCGTCGGGGCCGACGAAGGGGTTCCCCGGCGGGATCCCGTATTCTCTGTTGGCGCTGTTGGACCCCAGGGGATCAATGCGAAGGATCTTCCCGAAACCCGATGCCATGTCCTGGGCCAGGTTCAGGGGGTCGCCTCCGCTTCCACCGTCTGCCGACCCCACGTAGAGGAGCCCGTAGTCAGGGTCCCCGGGGGAAGAGAATCGGTTGAAGGCGATGTGGCCTGCATTGTGGTTCCCGAAGGGCTGCTCGAAGCGCATCAGTTCTCGGGGAGGCCCACCATCATACGTGTCGGCGGAGGGCGTCCGGGCCCTCCATTCCAACAGGACGGTGTGATGGGTGTTTGAGCCCCCGTGGGGAAGGAAGTCCGCCGGCACCTGGTTGTTCGACGTGTCGGTCCAGGTGTAGAAGCGGCCGTACCCCGGAGCCCCGGCCTCTCCGAACTCGGGATGGAAGGCGAAGCTCTGGAACCCCCGCTCCCGCCCGCTGGCCTCCACCGCCACCCCCCACCGGGCTTCATTGATGTCCAGGTAGCGACCCACCTCCGCCCCATCATAGCTCACGGTGTAGATCGGCCCCCGCATCCCATTCACGAAGAGGCGCTCCGTCCCGGGCTCATCCACCAGGAGCATCATCCGCACCGCTTCCCCTCCCACGTCGGGGAGGGACGCGAACTCCTCTACGTCCACCACCACCAGCCCCTCCTCGGTCTCGATGGGGGTGGGAAAGGGGTTGTCGGTGGTCTGGGCCAAGGCGGAGGAGGCTCCTACGGCCAGGGCGAACAGGGCACCCATGCCCACGAGTGCGGCGAGGGTCGGGAGGGTAGACTGGGATCGGGTCATGGGCAGCTGGGAGACGGGCGGAGGAGCATGACGGAGGCGCGTGGGGTCCTGGGTCGCGGGCACACCTCTCGGAGACGCCAGTGTAGGGTCCGGAGGCATACTCCTGCAAGCTTCAATTGAGGGCCCCGGATGGTGCGTCGGGCTCCACACCGGTGCCCTCCGGCTGGATCTGTTGACCCGTGACCATCTGGTCGTGAAATTTGTCTATGTGGTCGCGAGAAGCGCTCGCCGATCCCCCGGAAGCGCCCGTGAGGGAGGAGGGTCCAGCGATGGTCACGCCCGCCCGTGTCGCCGAACGCCTGGGGGGGGTCCGGTACGGCTCCCACCCGGTGGAATCCCTCCAGGACCTCCGCTTGGCCGTGGAAAAGGGACTCTCGGTGGAGACCCTCTACCGCATCACCGACAACCTGGCCCGGAACGAAGTGGAAGCCGCCCGGATCCGCCATGCCATTGTCCCCCGGACGACGTTGCGGCGCAGGACGCTCCTCACCCCGGAGGAGGGAGAGCGCACCGCCCGCCTCGCACGGCTCATGGTCCTGGCCGAGGAGGTCTGGGATGACCGGGAGTTGGCCCGGGAGTTCCTGCTCAGTCCCCAGCCCCAGCTGGGGGGAGAGACCCCTATCGCCCTTGCCCTGACGGAGCTGGGTGCCCGGGAGGTGGAGGAACTCCTCCTCCGCCTGGAATACGCCCTCCCGGCCTGAGGGGAGCCGCCCGCCCCCGGACCCTTCCCGGCCCCCACCACGCCGTCCGGTTCGAGATTCCCGACGACGCCCTGACGGTCCTGGACCCGGCCCTGGTGGAAGGGTGGGAGCGACCGCAGTCCGAGGTCGCCCGTTCTGCCGGGGACGCCTGGATCAAGGAGGGGTCCACCCTGGGCCTGAGCGTCCCCTCCCTTCCCGCCCGTCCCGTGGGGAGAAACCTCCTCCTCCTCCCGAACCACCCCGAGTGGCCCCGGGTCACGGTGTCGGACCCCCTCCCCGTCCCATGGGACGAGCGGGTGTTCCGGTAGGACCCGGGGGTTCCCCTCGAGCATCCGCCTGGTCCTGGGTGGAGATGGCCCCGGTGGCTCATTGGCCGATCTCCTGCCTGGGAACAAGGCCGATGACCTCGATTCCCGCCGCCCGAATGGCGTCCATGGCCCAGACCATGTCGCCGTAAGCTACCGTTCCAGCGCCGCTGATGAAGATCACCTTTCTAGGGCGCTCCTCGAAGATGGACCGAATCTGCTCCACCAGCTCCCCTTCCTCCACTGGAAGCTGGTTGATGGCGAAGGTCGGACCCTCCCCCACGTGAAGGACGATCTGGTCGGGAGCTTCACCGTCCGGACTCTGCTCCTCCAGGGTGGGCACCTGCACGTCGATCCCCTTGGTAAGAGCGGGCTGGATCACCAGGAAGAGGATGAGCAGGACCAGGAGCACGTCGATCATGGGGGTGATGTTGATGTCGGCCCGGTGCCCGCCCCCCACCCCGCCGGTCACGGTCGGAGTTCCCCGCGCGCGGTGGGCACCGGCTCCGTGATGGCCCCGATGCGCCTCACCCCGGCCTCACGGGCCGCCGCAACCACGTCCAGGACCCGGTCGTACGGCACCCGCCGGTCCGCCCGCAGATACAGAAGGTGGTCCCCCGGTCGGGTTGCGTAGATCCGTGCCAGGTGGGCAACGAGCTCCTCGTCGGGGACCATCCGGTCCTGTACCCAGAAGCGGCCCCGGGCATCGATCCCCATCTGCACGACATCCTCTTCCACCTCGGGCACCACATGGCTCGCCCGGGGCAAGTCGGCAGCGTAGCTGGTGAGCACCGGGGTCACCACCATGAAGATGATGAGCAGGGCCATCATGACGTCGATCATGGGGGTCATGTTGATCTCGGAGGTCACCCCCATCTCCCGGAGGCCGGCGGGGGTGGGAACCGCACTCCGAAGTGCGTCCCCACCGGCTCCCGTCCGTCGATCAGAAGCCTCCCGCCGCCCCCGCCGCCGGGAAGGTCCGGCTTCCCCACCCCCACCCCCCGTCATCCCTCCCACTCCGGGCCCCTTTTGGTCACAGTACCTGCCGGATCTCCCATCGGGGGGGTATCCGCCGCGTGGTCGGCCGCCCGTTCCAGCAGCCAGTCCACCAGCTCCCGGCTGGCGTAGGCCAGCTCGGAGAAGAGCTGTTCCAGGCGGGTCATGAAGTGGTTGTAGAGCCAGACGGCGGGTATGGCCACCACGAGGCCCACGGCGGTGGTGATGAGGGCCTCGCCGATGCCCCGGGCGATGGCCTCGATTCCCCCGCCGCCGGCCGTCGCCATCCCAGTGAAGGAGTTGGTGATTCCAATGACCGTCCCGAGGAGCCCCAGGAACGGGGCGGTGGCCCCGATGGTGGCGATGGTGCCGAGCCCGTCCCTGAGCTCCGACGCCAGGAGGATCTGCTCCCGATCGATGGTCCGTTCGGCGGTCTCCACCGCCCGGGCAGCCTTGGATGGATCCCGCACCATGGGTGCAACGTCCTCCAGAGCCGCCCCCAGGATCATCCCCACATGGGACTCGGGATGATTCCGGCAGCTCGCAATGGCTTCCTCCACCTCCCCCTGCTCCAGGAGTCGGGAGAGTTCAGGTGTCAGCTCGCGGGTGGCTGCCGCCATGGCCCGGAGGCGCTGCCACTTCCCCCAGGCGATGGCGAAGGCCGTCACGCTCATGGCCAGGAGGACCAGGATGATTCCGACGGCGATCCAGCCCATGTCGGTGGCCAGGGTAAGCCACGTCGTCTCCATATCATCTCTCCTCAGTAGAACGATGCCCCGGATCCACCGACGGGGATCCATGATGGCGAGCCCGCAGGAGCCCACCGCACCCCGGCAGGAGCCTCAGCGGGGCAACACCCAGTTCACCGGCATCTCCACCAGGAGGGGAACCGCTTGAGTCCCCCTCCGGGCCGGATGCCAGCGCAGCAACCCCAGGAGCCGAATCGTGGGGGCAACGAAGGCCTCCGGGGCCGCTTCCGGCAGGAAGACCCGGGTGGCCGGGGGCTCCTCTCCGGAACTCCCAGTCTCTGCGGAGGGGAGCCGCGTGACCCTTCCCCGGGCTACTCCCCCGGCCAGGCCACGCCCCCCGAAATCGAGAGTGGAGACGCGTGAACGGGAGAGATCGGGCTCGGGGATGCCTTCCACGAAGTCGGGCTCCACGAGCTCCTGGAAGCCCGCCAAGAGGTCGGAATCCTCCTCCACCTCCGATGGTAGCTCCCGTTCCTCCGGCTCGGGCTCCTCTGCGAACGGAGGATCCTCCTCCACCTCCACCTGGGCCCTCTCCTCCAACTCGGCCACCTCGATGTAGGTGACCTGTTCGTCGGGATCCTTCGCGGGGAGCTCCCCCTTTGCGAACCCGCCCAGCCAGAGAAGCGCTCCCACAAGACCGAAATGCATCGCCGTCGAGCCCAGGGCGTCGCGACGCCGGGACCGGCCGTCCATGGAGTTCGATCCGGAGGCGGGGAGATGGGAGAACATGGACGGGAGCATAGGGGCTCCTCCTTCCCTGCGCATCCCCCTGATCTCCCTCAGGAGCGATCTGATACCAGAATTTTCCCATACCGACACCGATGTCACCCCCCGTCACGGCAGGACCCAGTGGATGGGCATCTCCAGGGGGACCGCCAGGGCCTGCCGATTGCGACGGTAGGGCTCCCACTCCAGAAGGAGGAGCAGGCGCCGGGTGGGCTCCCGGAACGCACTCTCCGTCGCCGAGACGATCTCGATGGACCCCTCCTCCACCCGGCCCGTCTCCAGGACGACGAACCGGGCGATGACGGTAGCCTCGACCCCGAGCTCCTCCATGATGGGGGGATAGAGCGCTCCCATGAGATCGGCCAGGGCATCCAGATTGCGGAGTTCGGGCATCCGGTCCACCACCACCGGCTCCCCGTAGAGGGGAGGCCTGCCGTCACCCGTGTCCGGGGCACCCCCGTCCGCGGACGGGAGGCGGAGGGTTCCCCGGGCCACCCCCCCGGCCAGACCCCGTCCACGGAAATCCTCGGGAAGGACGCGGGGGCGGGAGAGGTCGGGTTCAGGGATGCCTTCCAGGAGACCCGGTTCCCGGAGCTCCTGAAACCCCGCCGGGAGATCGGGCGCCTCGTCGCCGTCAGGCTCCGGGGGTTCCACTGCCGGATCCTCCTCGGGATCCAGGGGCACCGGAGGCTCATCCTCCGGGGAGGCGGGGTCGGCTGTAGCGTCTTCCGGGGCAAGGAGCCGCTCGTCCAGTTCCTGGATGCTCACGTAGGTCACCTGCTCCCCGGAGGCGGCCCCAGGGAGGCGGTCCTGGAAGGAACGGCCGACCCACAGGATCAGGAGGAGAGCGACTCCATGGGCGGCCATGGCCCAGAGAAGCGCCCCGGTGGAGAACGGGGAGGGGCGGTCAGGAGCGGAGGCGACGAGGCGAGTGAACACACACTGATAATAAGACCCCGATCGCACTACGCGACAGGCCACCAGACTCGGTGCCGGGGTCGCCGCCGGAGTCACCGCCAGGGTCGATGGGCGAGGTCCGTGCGGTGGCTGCCGGGCGGGAGGGTCAGCCGTCGGCGAGGGCCTGGACGGCCTCCCCGCGGATCCGCTCCACCATGGCGACCAGGCCGTTGCTCCGGCTGGGGCTCAGGTGGGCCTGGAGCTCCAGGCGGTCCAGGATGGCCCGGGCGTCCACCTCCAGGATCTCCTCCGGAGTCCGGTCGGAGTACATGATCAGGAGGAGGGCCACGAGCCCCTTCACGATCTGGGCGTCGCTATCGGCCCGGAAGCTCAGGCGGGGCGGGGCGTCGCTCGAGGGCTCGGAGATGAGCCATACGTTGGAGGTGCACCCCTTCACCCGGTGCTCCTCCACCTTCAGCTCCTCCGGCAGGGGATCGAGCTTCCCGCCGAGCTGGATCAGGTACCGGTAGCGGTCCTGCCAGTTCTGCATGAGCTGGAACCCCCGCTCGATGCGCTCGAGGGAGACGTCGATCATGGTGGCGTCCTCATGGTACGGTCCTCTGGTGGTGGACCCGTAGTGGTGGACCCGTAGTGGTGGTCCCGCGCCTTCCTCGAAACGTGCGGCGTGAGCCCTCATGGAAGTCACTCGGACTCAAGGGTCCCTTCACCATGAAAGGTGGGCCAAAGGGGTCAGGGGTGTCTACACCCGGGGTCCCATGATCTGCCGTTGCAACTGGGGCCGCCCTGCACATTCGCACCCGAACCACCGATCGGTGCGCCAGACACTGGCTGAGAACCCACACCGTCCCCCTCGGTTGGCGGACCGTCGGCGCATCCTCCTACCTTCCGGGAATGAACGAACCCGATGTCCCCTCGTATCGCTCATCGACTCCCCAGGGGTCGTCCGCCGAAGAATGCCCCTTCTGCAGGATCCCGGCGCACGCCATGGTGGCAGCCTCCGAGCACGGGATCGCGCTCCTCGATGCCTTTCCCATCACCCCCGGCCACACCCTGGTGGTGCCCAGAATCCACGTGGCAAGCCTTTTCGAGCTTCCCCCGGGGGTCCAGTCCGACCTCTGGCGGCTCGTCTCCCGGGTTCGGTCGGTGATGGCGGAGGACCCCAGGCTGGACGGGTTCACGGTGGGCGTCAATGACGGCATCGCCGCCGGCCAGACGGTTCCCCACGCCCACATCCACGTCGTCCCCCGACGCACCGGCGACGTGCCCGACCCCCGAGGCGGCGTGCGGTGGGTCGTCCCGGATCGGGCCGCCTACTGGGAGCGTTGATGTCCACCGCCGCCCATTCCCCCCCGGACGCCGCCCGACAGATCCAATTCCTCCGGAAGGTCCAGCGCATCCTCGAGGAGGGGCATTTCACCGCCACCTACAAGTTCGCCCTGGTCCACGCTTTGGCCGACCTGGCCGTCCAATACGGGGACGACTCTGGCGGCCCCCTGCACCTTCCGGTCCGGGCCATCGCGGAGCGGTTCGTGGAACTCTACTGGAGGCAGGTCGCTCCCTGGCCTGCGATAGAGATGGGCACGGCGAGACCGCCCGTCCTGGCCCAGAACACGGGTCGCCAGGCCGCCGTGGTGCGTATGGTCCGGGAAGCCCGGTCGGATTTCGGCGACCGACTCGACCGCCTCCGGGCCCGAGATGGGGAATGGGAGGCGCTGGCCACCTCGGTGGACCAGACCATCCGTAAGATGCCGCTCTTCAAGCTCCAGAAGGTGGGAAGGGAGCCGGCGGACGAGTTCCTCTATCCCCACCGACTGAAGGGTAGGGGGGCGGATGCCACCATCGAGCTCCGGCCCGGCATCGCCTTCTGCTTCCGGACCTTTCACCCCCTCGTACTGGACCTGGTTCGGGGCTCGTGGATTCGCTTCATCCGGAAGCTGAACCCTGAGCTCCTGGGAGAACGGACCGATCTGGGAGAGTTCTTGTTCGGAGCGCAGCGGAGCACCCTCGAGGCCGTGCGGGTCCCCCTTGCCGACCTTCAGGATGGGAGCTGTTTCTACTGCCATCGGGAACTCGGACGACAGGTGCACGTGGACCACTTCATCCCCTGGAGTCGCTATCCGGTGGACCTGGGGCACAACTTCGTTGTGGCCCATGACCGCTGCAATTCGGCCAAGTCGGACCACCTCTCTGCTCTGCGGCACCTGGAGAATTGGGGTCTCCGCAACGAGAAATACTCCTACGAGCTTCCCCGGATCTTCCGGGAAACGGGGACCGCCAACGACATTTCCCTCTCCCGGGGGATCACCCGGTGGGCCTACCGCCAGGTGGAGGATCGGAAGGGCCTGGTCTGGGTGAAGGGACGCCAACTGATTCCCCTGGAATCGGGCTGGGAGGAACTCATCGACGCCGCCTGATCCCTCCCCCCCTTCACCACACCACCTCCCCCAGCACCCGATAGAGGTACTCCGTCGCCCAACCCAGCGCCGGGATGGGGACCCGCTCGTCGTCCCCGTGCATCCGGAGTTCGTCCTCCATGGGGAGGGGCATGGGAAGGATCCCGTAGGTGGGGATCCCGGCGGCCCGGGTGGCCTGGGCGTCGGTGGCCCCGGTGGACATGAAGGGCATGACCACGGCGTCGGGGGCCATGGTGTTGGCGACCCCCTCCATGGCCCGGAAGAGGTCGGTGTCCACCGGCGACGCCGCGGGCACTTGCTCCGCCGGCGCTCCGCTGAGGGTGAAGGTCACCGATGGCTCGCCCCCCACCCGCTGCATCTCCCGCACCACCTCTTCGATGTCCTCCTCGGGGAGGATCCGGACGTTGAATGTGGCAGTCCCCTCCGACGGGATGACGTTGGACCGGAAGCCCCCGTCCAGTATGGTGAGCGAGGCTCCGGTCCGGAGGACGGCGTTGTGGAGGGGATCCCGCGCCAGGACCACTGCGTGGCTGTCGATCTCGGCGGCATCGGTGGCCCCGGCGATCCCCTCCATGGCACGTCGCATCTCCGGGTCCGACTCCACCTCCGCCAGGCGCTGGAAGTAGAGGCGGGTCGTCTCGTTCAGGCGCACCGGGGGCCGCCAGTCGTGCACCCGGGAAGCCGCCCGGGCCAGGGCCGCCAGGGCGTTCTCCGGCAGGGGGACCGAACCGTGCCCGCTGGGGCCTCCGGCCCGGGCCACCACGTTGTACGGGACCTTCTCCACCGTCTGGATGTTCACCGTCCGGATCCGCCCATCCACCACCCGGATCCGTCCCCCCTCATTGATGGCGAACTCGGCGTCGGAGATGAGCTCCGGCCGCTCCGCCAAGAGGGCGTCGATCCCCTCCGAGCCTCCGGCCTCTTCGTCGGCGGTCCCAAGGAAGATGACGTCCCGCCGAAGGGCCTCTCGGTCCCGAGCCAGAAGCCGGAACGCGGTGGCGGCTGCCGCCAGCATTCCCTTGTCATCGATGGTCCCCCGCCCGTAGAGGTAGTCCCCCCGCACGGTGGGCTCGAAGGGAGGGGTGCTCCAGCTCTCGGGATCGGCGCCCACCACATCCAGGTGCCCCATGACGATGACCGGGGCCAGCTCCGGCTCCACCGCCCGGAGGCGGGCCACCACGTTGGCCCGCCCGGCCGTCGTCTCATGGACGTGGATCTCCACCCCCTCCAGGTCCCGGAAGTACGCCTCGAACCAGAGGGCTGCCTCCAGTTCGTTCCCCGGGGGGTTCTGGGTGTCGATGCGGATGAGGGCCTCCAGGGACGCCCACGTCTCCGCCGCCGCCCACTCCCGGTCGTAGCCGGCGGGTGGGGGTGCGTCCACCCGCCAGGTGGCCGGGTCCACCGACTGGGCCGACATCCCGCCGGGGACGGCGAGGAGCCCGAGGAGCCCGGAAACACAGAGGAGCGCGCCGACCCGGGCGCGGAGGAGGCGGAGGAGGAGGAGAGGAGCGGCAGGAGTGGGAGTCCGGGAACAGTGCATGGCGAATCTCGGGGGTGGGTGAGCGGTTCGGGCAGCTCGGGCTTCAGTTCGTCCCTCAGTTCATCCCTGGGGTCGGCTGGGCGTCCTCCTACCCCCAGGCCTCCGGAATGCGCCTTGCATGATCCAGAGGGCGCACACCAACGAGACCCGCAGAGACCAAGGAGATGCCATCATGGCCCGTGAACGAGACCTTTCCAACCGAAACGTCGCCATCCTCGCCACCGACGGCTTCGAGGAGTCCGAACTCGTAGAGCCCCTCTCCGCCCTCACCGAGGCGGGGGCCAAGGTGACCCTCGTGTCCATTCCCGACACGTCCCGCAAGATCCGGGGTTGGGCGGAAGGTGACTGGAGCGACGAGACCCTCTCCGTGGACGACGTGGTCCAGGATCGGAGCGCCGATGAATTCGACGCCCTCCTCCTCCCCGGGGGTGTTCTCAACCCCGATAAGCTGCGGATGAACAGGGACGCCGTGAGATTCGTCCGCGAGTTCTTCGACCAGGGAAAGCCGGTGGCTGCCATCTGTCATGGCCCCTGGATGATCGTGGAGGCCGGAGCTGCCGAAGGACGTCGGATGACCTCCTACGCGTCCATTCGCACCGACGTGGAGAACGCCGGCGCCGAGTGGGTGGACGAGTCCGTGGTGGTGGACCAGGGGCTGGTGACCAGCCGCCACCCCGGAGACCTGGGTGACTTCATCGCGAAGATGCTGGAGGAGATTGAGGAGGGCGTCCACGCCGGGCAGCACGCTTGACCCCACTTCCCGGCGCCGGGTCGCCTTCCATGGACCCGGCCCGATCCCACTCCCATGTCGAGCGAAGCCCCCCGGAAAACCGGGGGGCTTCGTCCTTCCTTCCCACGGGACCGCTCCTTCCGTCCACTGCCGACTCTCCCCAGACCGGAGCGAACTCGCGATCCACCGGCCGGAGGACCGCGCACAGCACCCGCTCCAGCAATTCAGTTTTTCCGGCGCTGAAATCCCCGGGCTCTCCCGCCTCCGGTCACTGACCCCTCAGTGGGCGGTCCGGACCCGCTTCGGGAAGAGCTCTGCGATCTCAGGAGGGAACTGACCGGTCACGTGCCGGAGCTCACCATCATCCACCCGGTCAGCCAGGAACTGGAGGGTGGTCCGGGTGGTCTCTCGCACGTCGGGTGCCTCCGACTCCGGCGCGGCCCGAAGACTCTCCTCCACCCGCTGGTAGAAGGCCTCGGCGGTGTCGAAGTCGTTGGGGGCCAGGGCCGGCCGCCACCCCTCGAAGTAGAATCCGCGGACCAGCATGGGAAGCTGGGAACCGAGGTGCGCCACCTCCTCCTGGGTAAGCCGGTCGCGGATCGTGTGCAGGACGGCCCGGAGGACGGAGTAGGCTTGCTCCGGCGACTCCAAGGGCGGCCTCGAGGCCAGGTCATTGATCCACTCCTGCGTGAGCTGGGCGGTCCTGCGGAGCTGTGGAATCGTGAGGTGGTCGGACATGATCCCTCCTTGGTGAGCAGCTTCTTAAGGTTCGGCGCGCGTCCCTTCTGTGGTGCAACTCACATGCCGCCCTCAGGATCGGAGCAGCCTCCGGGGCCCGCCTTGCACCCTGCCGCTTTCACCATGCCCGTCCATATCCAACCCCGGGTGTCGCATGAGTGCGGTGAGGAGAGGTATAGGGGACCATTTCCTCAGCCCTCCCCGGCGTCCACCCGAAGGGCGATCTTCCCCAGGAAGTGCTCACCGAGGTGTCGGTGCGCCTGCTGAGCTTCCTCCAGGGAGAAGGTACGGTCCACGTGGACCGTGAAGGGCCCTTCGTCCAGGCGGCGATTCAGATCCTCCAGGATTTCCCGGTCGGTGGCACCATCGTACGCGGTGCCATCCACTCCCTCCGGGACATCCGGCTCCGGCTGGACGCCGTTGGGCCAGGCCACCCGACCTCCCGGCTGCATTCCCGCCAGGGCCTCACTCAGGCCCTTCCCCGAGGCCGTCACCAGGGCGGCATCGATCCCGTTGGGGGCGATCCGCGCCATGGGACCCTCAATGTCTTCCACGCGTCCCTCCACCACCTCGTCCGCCCCGAGCTTGGTGACCAGATCCACCCCGTTGGCTCCAGAGGCCACGGCCAGGACCCGCGCTCCCATCCGCTTGGCGAGCTGGACGGCCATGTGACCCACCCCCCCGCTGGCCCCGAAGACCAGGAGGGTCTCTCCGTCCTCCAGCTCCAGCACGTCGCGGAGCCCCCGTAGCGCAGTCACCGCGTCGGTACCCATGACCCCTGCCTCCTCCATGCTGAGGCCCTCGGGGAGGGGGGCCACGAACTCCTCCTTCACCGAGGCGAACTCGGCATAGAATCCTCCCCTGGGGTTCAGGAAGCTGCTGGCATACACCCGGTCCCCCACCTGGAAGCGCTCCACTCCATCCCCTACGGCGGCCACCACCCCTGAGCCATCGGAACCCAGGATGTAGGGGAAGTCGGGATCGTGGTCCGTCCAGTCCGCCATGTGACCCTCCCGTTCCACCGGATCCCACACCGCCACTCCGGCGGTGTGAACCCGGATCAACACCTCACCCGGCTCTGGGGCGGGCACGGCCACCGGCTCCACCGAGAGCTTTTCGGCACCACCGAACTCCTTCAGGACGGCAGCTCTCATGACATCGGATACGTCGGACATGGGTGGTTCCTCCAGCTCGGTGCACTCGTAGGATTGGGCGGTGAGAAAGTGCAACATCCGTTCCAACTGCATTCCAGAACTGTTGGTCGGAGGAACCCATCTTCTCCCGTTCATGCAAGGATCGGATGGTACGGAATCTGCTCCATATCATGGATGTCTCCTCTTTCCACCAACGCCGCCGCCTCCCGGGGAGGGTCCATGGACCGCGCCGCTCAACTCATGGAGCGCTTCGCCCACGACACCGGCCTCTCCTCTGAGGCCCCGCCCCGCCGATATCTATGGACCGATGCCCACGCCCTGTGCACCCTCCTGGGACTCCACGAGGCTTCGGGTGCAGATCGCTGGGCGGAGATGGCCCGGGAGCTGATCACCCAGGTGCATGGGATTCTGGGCTCCCACCATCCGAACGACGGGAGATCCGGACGCCTGGGACGTGAGGACCACCCCACCGAGGGTGGTTCGAGGATCGGAAAACCCTTCCCGGAACGCCGCTCGTGGGAACCCCACGATCCCTCCGAGGAGTGGAACCGGGACGGCCAATACCTCCACTACCTCACCAAGTGGATGCATGCCCTCATCCGCGCCGCAGACCACATGGGCGTCCTCCAGGAGCACGTTCCAGTCCGGGACGAGATCGTGGACTTCTGGGTGAACCACGGAGAGTGGTCAGTCCACGAGGACATCAACCGGGTCAGTCTGGCCACGAGCCTGGCTCCCGGGGGGATCCTGGGCACCTGACCGCTCATGCCGTCACTCCGACGTTCCCCGTCACCCCGATCCCACGGAGATCCGGTGCGCCACCAGGAGCTGCCCGGAGAGAAGGATGCCCGTGTCCCCGGCGTGCCAGGGGAAACCATCGGAAAGCTCCCGAAGGTCGGCCTTTGATCCGCGTCGGGTGCAGTGGGTGGTCCTACGACGACTGGGACGACTTCTACGAAGGGGTCTCCCGCGAAGATCGCCTCTCCCACTACGCCGAGATCTTCGACACGGTGGAGGTGAACTCCACCTTCTACGGAGGCGTCGACTCCGACACCATCCAGAACTGGTGCGACGCGGTCCCGGAACGGTTCCGGTTCTCGGTGAAGGCCCACCGCGTCGTCACCCATATGCGGAAGCTCGCCGATGTGGAGGAGTCCCTGGGGACGTTCCTGGAGACCGTGGAGGCCTTTGGCGAACGGCTGGGGGCCCTCCTCTTCCAGGTGCCGGCGAATCTGCACCGCGATGACGAGCGCCTCGAGGCCTTCTGTGGGGTCCTACCCCGGCACCGGCGATGCGTCCTCGAATTCCGGCATGAGAGTTGGTGGTGCGACCCGGTTTACGACATCCTCGAGGACCACGGGGTGGCCCTCTGCGGGGTGTCGGCTCCGCGACTCCCCAGGGAGATCCGCGCCACGGCGGACTTCGGATACGTTCGAATGCATGGTACCAGCGACTGGTACGAGCACCGCTATGGAAAAGGGCAGCTCCGTCCATGGCTTGCCCGCCTGGAAGGCCTTCCCGATCCCGTCTTCGTCTATTTCAACAACGATGTGCGAGGATTCGCTCCCCGGGACGCACAGACTCTGGTGGCGCTCCTCAAGGAGCACGGCTGATACCACCGGGCGCAGGGCCAGGCCCACGGCCCCGGTCGTCGAAAGACGAGGGCAAAGAGCGCCACCACTAGAAGGCTGCTGAAGAAGTACAGGGCGCCACCGTTGGGAGCGCCAGGGAGCCGCATCGTAGGCGGCGACCCGCAGGCATAGCGAAAGCTACGTCGAGGGGAGCCAACGACCGAGGGGGCTCCCTGCCGCCCCAACCCGAAGGGAGAAGGGGGGTTGCGGCCCTGGATCTTCGTTGGGCCGCTTCACCGATGCTACCGCATCGCTTTCAGCGACCCGCCTTGCCCAGGACCGCAAGACCCCTTCTCGGTGGTCCCTGTACTTCTTCAACAGCCTTCTAGCCCATCTGGACATTGCCCGTCCCCTGGGGGCGGGCGAGATTCAGACATGACGAAACAAGCCCTTCTGGCCGAGATCCTGCGTCTGCCGCCCGGTGAGCGAATTGCGCTCCTTGGCGAAGCCTGGGACTCCATGGCCGCCAGACCGAGCGACGTGCCACTTCCGGAGTGGCACGTCGAGGAACTGGAGCGGCGAATGGCTATGCCGGACCCCCAGTTCGTGCCCTGGGAAGAGGTCCGCAGCCGCCTACGGAGCGCTGGCTAGCGGTGACCGTCCGCTTCCGCAGGGAGGCGGTCACTGACGTTGCGCTGGCGCGGGACTGGTACGATGCCCAGAGTGCTGGGTTGGGCGACGCCTTCATGGACTCCCTGGAAGGCACCGTTGACCTCATCGCGGCGCTCCCCGAGGCGTTCCCGGAAATAGCGGAAGGCCTCCGTCGGGCGCTCCTCGGGCGCTTCCCGTACGCACTCTATTACCGCCTCGCCGGCGGCGGCATCGATGTGATTGCGTGCCTTCATACTCGGCAATCCCCAAGCCGATGGCACGGTCGGCCGTGAGGGCTGACGAGGATTCGCCGCCGCCAGGGTCGACGCGAGGCCGTACCCGGCCCTCCACCCGCTCCTCGGGACCGCGTCCACCGAATCCCCCGCTACCGCCCCCGCACCGCCTCCACCCGGGGGCGAAGGACCGGGTCGGGATCCCCCCAGAGGGCCAGGAAGCGGGCCTCGTGGCGCTCGGCTTCGGCCACGTTCCCGAGCTGCCGGAAGAGGCGGGCCGCGTTCTCGTGGGCCGGGGCCAGGAGGTGGTAATGGGTGGGGCCCTGCCAGGGAAAGAAGTAGCTCCAGCCCTCCATCCACGGGGTGTCGGCATAGCGGGCCCAGGCGACGGCCGCCGAGTCGGGCTGCCCGGCGGCCTCGAAGAGACGGGCCGCCATGGGCTCCCAGCAGGCGGGGCAGAGCCGGTCCTGGCGGGCCCGTCGCATGAGGATCACCGCCTCCTCGAGCCGTCCCTCGGCGCCCAGGGCCAGCGCCTCGGTGGCCCACCCCAGCGCCTGCTCCCGCTGGAGCAGGGCCTCCGGGACCTGGGCTTCGTGCCGGCCCCGCCAGCGCCGCGCCTCGGACGGGCGCCCGGCGGCGGCCAGTAGGAAGGCCGGCCAGGCCAGGGGGCGAGGGGACGGCTGGATCTCGTCCAGCTCCGGGTCGGCCAGGGCGTCCAGGAGGGTGCGGGCGGCGGCCGAGGGATCCTCCAGGGCCCAGAGCTCGATGTAGGCGTGATCCAGGGCGTTCCAGAATCGGGCGCCCGGGTCCGGGTTCAGGCGAGCCTGGCGCGTGACCGCGAGGACGCCGTCCGGCCTGCCCTGGACCAGGTCCAGGTCCTCGGTGGGCCACCCCCTGGATTCGAGCCAGGCCCGGGCGCCGGCCAGGTCTCCCTCCGCCAGGATCACCCGGTTCCGGAGATCCAGGACGACGCGATCGTCCGGGTACTCGGCCTCGATCTCATCCAGGAGGGCCCGGGCCTCGTCGACCCGTCCCTGGCCCAGGAGGTTGCGTACCAGGTTCCACCCCACCGGGCTGGGACGCCGGTCTCCCAGCTCCCGGGCGCGCCGGTGCGCCGCCTCGGCTTCGGTCAGGCGCCCCAGGAGGTCCAGCGTGTGCCCCTGGTTCGCCCAGGTGGCCGGAACCTCGGGCTGGAGCTCGGTGAGCACCGTGTACTCCACCAGGGCGTCTTGGAACCGACCTGTCACCACCCCGAGCTGGCCCCGGGTGGCCCGGCGCTCCGCCTCGGTCATCCGATGCTCCAGGCGAAGGGCCTCCTCCAGGTAGAAGAG
>REED01000047.1 GCA_007695225.1 Gemmatimonadales bacterium | reverse complement strand
GAGGGGCCTCAGTATCCCCAGGGGTCCGGGGGCGGCTCCACCGGCGCGCTCAGGTCGAAATGGATCCGGATGGAGTGACCCTGCTCGGGCCAGTGGACTCCGTAGGCGAAGGTCTCGTCGTCCATGAAGTCCATGAACCAGAAGTTGTCCCAGCGCTCGGGGAGGATGGCGGCGGTGTGGGCGTCGGCGGGGAAGATCTGGCGATGGGGGAGGCCGGGAGGGGGAGCGTCTCCTCCGTACTGACTGATCTCCTCCTCCGACCCGTCCTCGTGCCGGTGATCGTGCTTCAGCCGGATGGTTCCGTCCACCCGGGTCAGGATCCAGTTCCGGGACCGATCGTCGTCCATGTGCATGGGAATGTGGATGCGGTCCTGGGAACACTCCCGGAAGTGGGCCACCACCGTCTCGTACGCCGCGGCCGACGCGTAGTAGGGGGTATGATCCACCACGCTCCCTGGATAGGCGCTCCCGCAATGCTCCATGAGGCGGGCCCAGAAGGCATCCTGCTCCGGGGGAAGCTCCTGGGCTTCGGCCTCCGCCCCGGGAGTCACGCCGGTGGCGGGTGTGTCGGCGGGAGCCTCCGTTCCCGGTCCGTTCCCGCAGCCGGAGAGGAGGAGGGGGAGGAGGACGAGCGTCGTGGGTATTCCATGAAAGGGCTTCATGGAGTAAACCTACGGTGGGAAGGTCGGCGATGCACTCCTGGATTGCCGCCAGGGTCACGCAGACTCGGCTGCGGGGGGTTGCTTCCATCGGCAGGGTCCCGTCTCTTCCAGGGATTCGTGTGGAGTCCCGGAGGCCCGGTGAGCACCACCATCGACTAGCGACCCTGGAGGACCCGAGGATGCGATCCAGCCGTACCACCCCCCTGCTGGCCCTCGTGGCCCTGTTGGCCCTTTCCGCCTGCGCCCCCTCCGACGACGAGCCGGCCGGGGACCCCTCGGTGGCAGCACAGGCCGGCGCACAGGATGCGTTCTGGGCGAACCTGGGCGCCTTGTGCGAGTCGGCGGCGGAAGGGGTGCTTCTCCAGGCTCCCGACGACCAGATCGACCCCGACGCGAGGCTCGTGGTCCACTTCTGGGAGTGCGGTGAAGAGGAGATCCGCTTTCCCCTCCACGTGGACGAGAACCGTTCCCGCACCTGGGTCTTCATTCGCCATGAGGACCGGATCGAGCTCCGTCATGACCACCGGAATCCTGACGGAACCGAGGAGTCCAACACCTGGTACGGAGCCTCCACTCTCGAAGAGGGAACCCCCTACCGGCAGGAGTTCGTGACGGAGAGGGAGGATGGGAGCCTGGGCGGATGGCGGGTGGAGGTGCAGCCGGGCGAGCGCTACACCTACGGGACGATCCGGGATGGCGAGTGGCGCCACCACCTGGAGTTCGACCTCACCCGCCCCGTGGAGCTCCCTCCCATGCACTGGGGCCACGAGGTCCGTCCGTCCCAGCGGCCCTGATCCCGGACCCCTGAGTCCGGGCACCTGAGTCCGGGCACCTGAGTCCGGGCACCTGATCTCGGGGGCCCGGCCCCGCCCAGGTGGCGTGACCTTGGGTGACTGATTTCACTGGGGGTGGGCTTCTTCCCCGACCAGGGCCACGCTCCCACCGTCGGGGTGCACAGCCAGTCGACTCCACTGGATCCCCTCGGGGCCCAGTGGACCCAGCTCGGTCCACGCTCCCGTCCCGGGGAGGAGGGCCAGGATGCGCCGCCCCGACGCCATGAGAAGGACGCCGTCGGGGGTCCAGGCGTGGTGGCTTCCTCCGTCCATGGTCTGGACGATCCGGCGGGTGTCCCCGGTTCGCCCATCGTACCTCCGGATCCAGCTTTCCTCTCCCGCCACCTCCACGAAGCTCACCGCATCCTCCCCGGGAATGGGGTGCAGGGAGGGCCCGATCCCGTCGAAGACCCGCTCCGCTTCTCCGGTGGAGAGCCGGGCGACCTGGAGCGAGGCCGGGTCTCCCAGGACGAAGAGCGCCACCCGGTCGTCGTCCAGCCAGGCCTGATAGCCCACCGGCTCCACCTGGGGAAGGAGAACCCGGGGCAGACTTCCGTCCCCCTCGAAACGCCAGAGGCGCTGGGTCCCGTCTGGCTCCACCCGGATCACGGCAAAGCCCCCGTCGGGGAGGGGGGTGGGGGAGTATTCGCTCTCCTCCGGCGTACGGGTGACCGGGTGATGGTCGCCGGTTGCCGGGTCCAGGCGGTGGATATCGGTCCTTCCCCCAGCGTCCCCGGCCGTGTAGAGAATTCCGTCCCCCGACGGGGTGAAATGGGGCTGGTTGTCGTAGGCGTCGGGCCGGAGCGTCAGGTTCCGGGGCTCACCCAGGCGGACTTCCCCCCCGGGTCCCCGTTCAAGCCGAGCGAGCCAGATATCGGTTCCAGGGGGCGCGGTGACCGGAGGGGAAGGGCTCTCGGACACCGCCGCGGTGGTGTCGGGGGCCGCGGGGGGCTCGGGGGCGGATTCTTCCTGGCCGCACCCTGGCGCGAACAGGGCAAGACCGAGGAGGAGGGAAAGACGACGCATCCGGTGGCCTCTGGACCGAGGAGGAGAGGAGGCTGGGTAGCCCCCCCGGGGGTGGACGACTTCGGCACCATACGCCGGAGGATCGGGTGGGAGCAAGACGGAGAGGCAGGAGGTGAGGTGGGGATGGGAGAAAAGGGAACTTGCATGTCCTTCGTCCGAGGGAGATCGTTGGGGTTGGGTCATCCTCCTACCACTACGGGTCTCAACCATGAACGTCCTGCGTCCCTCCTTCCTTCCTGCCCTCGTCCTCCTCACCCTGACAGGGGCCTGCGGTGGTGCGGAGGAGGCGGCATCCCCTCCCACCGGGGAAGGCGCGACCGCCGAGACGGCCGAGATCGAGCCCCGCATCCCCATGGCCCCCACCCCCGGGGACGTGCTCCCTCCTGCGCTCCTGGGAGAGGCGCCGCCCCTCGGGGGCATGCCGGTGAACTACGATCCCTCCAACCCCGCCTCCATCGGATACCTTGCCCTTCCGGAGGGAGAGGGGCCGTTTCCCTCGGTGATCCTCATCCATGAGTGGAACGGCCTTGTGGACCGGGTTCGGGAGGTGGCCGACGCCCTGGCCGCGGAAGGGTACGTTGCGCTGGCGGCGGACCTCTTCTCGGGGCAGACCGGATCGAATCCCCAGGAGAACATGGCTCTGGTCTCTGCGGCCCGAGAGGATCCGGCGGCCATGATCGGGAATCTGGATGCGGCGGTGGCCTTCCTGCGGGAGCGTCCCGACGTGACCGGGCGGGTGGGGGCCATGGGATGGTGCTTCGGGGGCGGGGTGGCCCTCTCCTTCGGCCTGGACGGCGAGCACCACGAAGCCACCGCCATCTTCTACGGACAGCTCCTGGATGATCCCGAGGCGCTGGCCCATCTCCCCCACGAGGTCTACGGCACCTTTGCCCGGGAGGACCAGGGTCCCAGCCCCGAGCAGGTGGAGGCCTTTCGCCAGGCGCTGGACGCCGCAGGTGTGGAGCATGACCTCCACATCTACGACGAGGTGAACCACGGCTTCTGGCTCCACGTGGATCAGGACCCGGAGGTGCGGTCGGCGCCGGCCCTGGATGCCTGGGAGCGGCTGAAGGCCTATCTGGCCCGGGCCCTGTCCTGAGGCCGCGGGACCCGCGGCCGCGCCGGATGCCCGTTACCTGGTCTGGGGATCCCGTCCGAGCAGGGTGTTGAGCCGGTCCGGGAAGTTGGTGAAGATCCCGTCCACTCCCAGGGCCACGAGGTGGGCCATCTCTCCGGGGTCGTCCACCGTCCACGGATGCACCAGGAGTCCCGCTCCCCGGGCCGCCGCCATGAAGGGGGCATCCACCAGGGCCCGGTTCGGCCCCACTCCCTGGGCGTAGGTGGCGATCTCATGCAAGACCGCCTCCGCCTGCCGTCCATCCATGGCGTCGGCGGGGAGGAGTTGGACCCGGGGGAGTTCCGAATCCAGTGAGCGCAGGTGGTGGAGGGAGGCCGGGCTGAACGACTGGATCAGCACCTGGCCCCGCTCCACGGCCGCATCCCGCAGGCCGTGCCGCCGGATGAGCTCCAGGAGGGCCTCCTCCATTCCCGGGGTCTCCTCGGGGTTCTTCGTCTCCGGATACCAGCGCACCCGGTCTCCCCATCGGGCGAAGAGTTCATCCAGGGTCACCACCCGCTGATCCTCGAAGGCCGCCCGGGCCCGCTCCGGATAGCGCTCATTGAACCAGCGTCCCACATCGCAGCGCCGGATCTCCTCCAGGGTCCGGGCCGCCACCGGGCCGGTACAGATTCCAGTGGGACCCCGGGCCGTGCGGTCCAGGGTGGCGTCGTGGAAGGCGATGAGGTGCCCGTCCCGGGTCATCTGGAGGTCGGGCTCGAGGAAATCCACCCCCATCTCCATGGCCAGCTCGTAGGCGGGCCAGGTGTGCTCAGGGGCGTGGCCGGAGGCTCCCCGGTGCGCGATGACGGAGATTCCGGCGTCGGAGCGGTCGGTGGATGCGTTGGGCATGGAGGGGCCTCAGGAGAGAAGATCCAACTGCTCGGCGGCTCCTGCTTCCGGCAGCTCGTCCTGGGCATCGGGGTACGGAGGTCCGCCCTTCGGTCGGCCACGACCGGGTCCATCCACCCCCGGCTCCACTCCCGGTTCCACCTCGGGCGGGCTTCCCAGGAGTCGACCGGCCAGGGCCCGTCCGCTCAGGAAGGCTCCCTCCACCCGGGGGCCACCCAGGGCATCCCCCGCGACGCCGATGCCGGTGGCAGGGTCCCACAGGGCCCGCTCCGGGAGGGCGGGGTCGGGGAGGGCGTAGCGCCATCGGTGGACCTGAAGGACCTCGGGTTGGATCGTCGCCCCGTCGCCCCACTGGTCCACCACCTCCTGGAAGGCGGCCAGGAGGGCGTCCGCTACCGCATCCCGATCCCATTCCAGCGCCATCTCGGACCAGTCGGGACCCCCGTGGAGGACCCAGGACTCCCCTCCCTCTCGGGAGCGGTCGGGCTTGGACGAGTCCCGGGCGATCCAGGAGAGGATCGGTCCGGGAAGAAACGCACCCTCCAGGGGAAGCTCGATCCGCCTTCCGACCCGAAGCATCCCTGCCAGGCAGGGACGAAGACGGGCTTCTCCAAGTCGCGCCTCGATGGTGGGCATCCGCCCGCTCAGGAGTTCCAGGGTCTGGGGTGCCGGAGGGGTGAGGAGGACGGCGTCGAAGGGCCCCATGAGCTGGGGGGTACTCCCCGGGCTCCCTTCGTTCAGGGCCCGGAGGATCCAGCGTCCTGGGGGGGCGCCACGGGGGGCGTCACGGAGGGTGCGAGGGGGAGCGCCACGGGGATCATCCATCCCCTCCAACCACCCCCCTTCCTCCGTCGCCGCCATCAGTTCGGTGACCCGGAGACCCGTGTGCACCTCCAGCCCCTCCGCCAGGTGCAGGGCGAGGGCGCGCATTCCCGGCGTGCCCACCCAACGTTCCTCGCTTCGGGCCGGTTCCAGGGACCCACCCGCATCGCGGACGAAGCGTCCCTCCCAGCGAGCCACCACTCCCTCCGCCTCCCACGAGGCCAGGTGGTTCCGGAATACCGGGTCCCGGGCGGTGAAGTACTGGGCCCCGTGGTCCATGGACCATCCCTGGGAGGACTCTCGGGTGGAAATGCGCCCTCCCGGGCCCCGCCCCTTGTCCACCACGGTGACCTCCAGGCCGTGGTCCGACAGCACCCGGGCCGCGGAAAGTCCCGCGACCCCGGCCCCGACCACCGCGATCCGGGGGGGATGGGAGAGGGCGGGTCGCCGGGTCCGTTCCGACCAGCGGGCCACGTCGAGGCGAGCGGCATGTTGGGTGGTGGAGCGGGGGCGCACCGTCCCCAGGACCGGGCGATCTCCAGGGAAGGGACGATCCAGCCCTCCAAGGCTCCAGAGGATTCCACCGTAGGAGTTGGGGTCTCGCCCATCCAGAGCGTAGCGATGGTTGAGGTCGATGAGGGTGGTCAGCGCCGCCTCCGGCGATTCGGTCCAGAAGGGAACGGCCTTGCCCCAGGTCATGCGAACGTTGTTGTGCAATTCCCCGTGGATGAGGAGGGATCGCTGCGCCGCGTCCCAGAGGGGGTCTTCGCTCCGGGCCCTGGCGAGCCGTTCCCAGGTGAGGAGCTTCGGTCGAGGGTCCCCTGCGTGGGAGGCGAGCGTCTCCCGGGCCCACCGGGGGAGGGCGGCCAGGGACTCGAGCTCGGGGGCATGGAAGGCGAAGGCGTGGGCCAACTCCCTCCAGATGAGAAGCTCGTCCAGGAACTTCTCCGCCCCCTTGGACCCCTCCCTGGCTGCTGAAGCGGCCTCCCGGGCGACGCGAAACGGAGAAACGTGTCCGTAATGGAGATAGGGGGAGAGGCGGCTCACCCCGGCCTGGAGGGGGTTGTTGCGGCGGCGGTGATAGCTTCCCAGGTCCCCATCACGGAAGGCCTCCCACCGCCGGTATCCGGCCCGGCTTCCCCCGGGGGTGTGGGGGACGGGTCCAACCCCGTGATCGATCTCGCAGGCGGCCACGAGCTCCGGGACGGAAGCGGTGGCCAGCTCCACCGGCTCGAAGGGGAGAGGCGGGAGGAAGGGGGCACCTCCCCCTCCTGCCGGTGCCGGCTCTCCTCCCACCGGTGCCGGCTCGGCGTCGGGCCAGGGCTCCTGCATCCATCGGACCCGGAGCGTTTCGGTGGCGGCGCGGAACCGGAAGGCCCGGTGGGTGGCTGCAGCGGGAATCCGGCCCAGGGGGGCCAGGAGGTCGGCGTCCACGGCCCAGACCGGGGTGGAGACCGAAGCGGCGAGGCGCTGGGTCCACCGGGTGAGGAAGGGAACGGGCATCTCCTCGGTGATCACCAGGGCGGCCTGTCCGGCCAGGGTGAGGAGGTGCGGTCCGCGGTGGCCGGGACGTTCCAGGTGGAAGGCGTAGCCGATCCCCCGGCGCGCGAGCTCCTGGGCCACATCCCGGGCGCCTTCCAGGATGAAGGTGTGATGCCGATCCGAGGCAAAGGGGTAGCGTTCTGAGAGGGCGTGGTACACGAAGAGGGGGAGCCCCAGCGCCCGAGCGGCCTCGAGCCCGGCGTCCAGGGCGGGGTTCTCGTGCCCCCGCACCGCCGTTCGCATCCAGTAGAGGACGAAGGACCCCCCAGCTATCGGGCCCTGGGCGCCAGGGGAGATCACGCGGACCCGGGGCTGCAGGTGCCCGGGGAGTCGGGGAAGTAAGTCCATGGCGCCGACGTATCCCCCGATGTGTCGTGAGTTCCCCCCGACGGTTCGTGCCGGGCGTTCCAGCCCCAAGGCCAGGCCCACGACCGACCCTACGGTATGGAGCCCCGAGGGTGCCGCCGGGTAGGGAGGGTAGAGTGGTGAATCAGCCTTCCAGGATGTACAACCATGGCCAAGCTGAAGCTGGACCTTCACGACATCTACAACCGCGGCAGCCAGATCGACACCGAGTTGGAGCGGGTGATCCAGGAGGCCGTGGAGAAGCGCATTCCCACGGTGGAGATCATCCCCGGGAAGGGGAGCGGGCAGCTCAAGAAACGCGTGCTCCGTTTCCTGCAGCAGAAGCGGATCCGGGCCCTCTACCATCGCATCGACAAGGACTCGAAGAACCACGGACGGCTCTTCGTCTACTTCCGTCACTGAGTCACCCCCAGCAGGGAAAGACCCCATGGACCCCTTCATCGACCTCCACTCCCGCACCGGGAAGTCGGAGCCAAAGCACCACAAGGCCACCCTCTTCCAGGGAACGCAGCTCATGCTGGGGGTGAACTGCCTGGAGCCGGGCCAGGTCCAGCGCGTCCACACCCATGCCCACCAGGACAAGTTCTACTTCGTGGTGGAGGGCGAGGGAACCTTCACCGTGGGGGACCGGACCCAGGCGGCGGGCCCGGGTACGGTGGTGCTGGCGCCGGCCGAGGTGGAGCACGGGGTGGAGAACACGGGCACGGTCCGCCTCACCCTCTTCATGGGGATGGCTCCGCCTCCCCCGTCCTGACCCGAAACACGACGCCCCGGGTGGATTGATCCACCCGGGGCGCGTGTTCCAGCTTTCCCACCACTGGCCTCCCTACCTATTCGAAGGCCGTCCAACTGCGGTGGAAGGGGTCATCCGGCCTCGTTCACCGGAATGATGATGGCATCGGAGGTCACCTCGGCGCTGGCATCACTTCCGATGGTGAAGCGGACCTCCACCTCGCCGGCGGCTTCCGGATAGAAGTGGATGTGGTCGCAGTGGAAGATCCCCACCAGGGAGTCGTCGGCCAGGCGGGCGAACTGGGTCTCGCCATTGGACGCATCAGGATGCGCGATGGGGGGCCAGGCGATGACATCGGTGTCATCTCCCACCACGGTGTAGCGGCCCTGGAGGTCGGTGCACTGCCGCTCCCGGGTGACGTCGTCCCGGCCCAGGGTGCGGATGTCGGCCTGCTCCCCACCCTCGAAAAAGTAGCGGACGGTCAGGGAGGCGTTTCTCCCGCCGGCCACCATGGGGACGAGCCCCTCACCCTCCACGTCCAGGGGAGCGGCGAAGCGGGTGATGGCGTTTCCGTCGGCGTCGACCCACCCACCGCTTGCGGTCCAGGCCCCCAGGAGGGCCCGGGCGGCGCCCCGGGTCTCCACTTCGATGCGGGCCGGCGCCGGGGCCTCCTCCACCACGATGGTGATGGGGTCGGACTGGGCCGCCGTGGTGTCCTGGCTCCCGATGGTGAAGCGGACCTCCACCTCGCCGGCGGCTTCCGGATAGAAGTGGATGTGGTCGCAGTGGAAGATTCCCACCAGGCGATCATCGGCCAGGCGCGCGAACTGCGTCTCCCCGTTTGCCGCGTCAGGGTGGCGGATGGGGGGCCAGCCGATGACGTCGGTGCCGTTGCCCACCACTGCGTAGCGGGCCTGGAGGTCGGTGCACTGCCGCTCCCGGGTGACGTCGTCCCGGCTCAGGGTGCGGATGTCGGCCTGCTCCCCGCCCTCGAGGAAGTAGCGGACGGTCAGGGAGGCGTTTCTCCCGCCGGCCACCAAGGGGAGGAGCCCCTCACCCTCCACGTCCAGGGGGGCATCGATCTGGGTGATGGAATTGCCCTCGCCGTCCGTCCATCCCTGGCCCTCGGTCCAGACGCCGAGCATGGCCTGGGCGGCCCCCCGGGTCTGCACTTCGATGCGGGCCGGCGCCGGCGGCGGGTCACCCGCCTCCACCCGGACCCGGATGGGATCGGTCTCCATGTCGGAGTGGTCGATGTGCCAGAGGCGGAACTCGATGTCCACCGTTCCTTCCGCCTCTCCATAGAGGTGGATATGGTCACAGTGGTAGATCCCCACCAGGTCGTTGTTGGCCCGGCGGGCGAACTGGAAGGGCCCGTTGGCGCTGTCCGGATGGCGGATGTTGGGCCACGCCAGGACATTGGTGTTGTCATCGAGGGGGTAGTACCGGGCCTCGTACTCGGTGCACTGGCGCGCCCGGGTGACGTCGTCCCGGCTCAGGGTGGCCATCTCCACCTCGGAGCCGTCGGGCTCGAAGAACCGGACGGTTAGCGAGGCCTGCCGGCCCCCGGCTCGGAGGGGGCGCAGCCCTTCGCCCTCCACGTCCACGGAGTTGGGGAGCTCGGTGATGGCGTTTCCATTTCCGTCCGCCCATCCCTCGCCATCGGTCCAGACGGCCAGGAGAGCGCCGGCGGCGCCCCGGGTGTGGAGTTCCACCCGGGCAGCCTCGATGTGATCATCGTCGTCGTCGTCGATGCCCGTGGGATCGCTGTCACAGGCGGCCAGGCCCAGCATAAGGGCAGGTACGGCCAGGAACGCGGCCGTCCGGAAAGGGTGTCTGCGTCGGGTTCGTCGAGTGTGCTCGGGACTCATGGCAGTGTCACTCATTGGGTGGTTGACGTGAAAGGTGACGGGGGAAGGAAAAGCCGGTCCCCCGGGACCGGGTCAGAAGTGGACGCGATAGGTGAGCTGGAGATTTCGCCCGGGCTGCGGGGCGATCTCCTTGATGCGGGAGAGGTGGTCCCGCCACTGTCGATCCGTCAGGTTGCGGGCCTGCAGGGTGAGGGTGTGGGTGTACCCGCCCCGCTGCAGGCGCATGCCGGCCCCTGCATGGAGGAGGCTGTAGCCATCGGTGACCTCCTGGGGCAGCTCGGCCGACTCCCCGATCTGCACCGGATTCGGGACCCTTCGCTGCGCCGTTGCGGCATGAACCCCCATCGACCCGAAGAACGGTGCGCCCTCGTACCGAACCTCAAAGTCCCCGGTGAGGGGTGGAATGAAGGGGAGGGGGTCCGAGTCGGCCCGGCGGTTGGCCCGGGTGTAGCTCGCCGTGGCATCCAGGACCCAACGGGAGATGGCCTCCCACTGGACCCGCCCCTCTGCCCCCAGGAAGGTGGCATCGTCGCCCCTGGCCTCGAACACCGGGGTGACCCGGGGCCGGGCGCCTTCCCGGATGACCCGCACCGTCTCTCCGGTTTGCAGATAGTAGATGAAGTCGCTTACGCGGTTGTAGAAGGTGGCCAGCTCCACGCTCAGGTCCCGGCGGGTCCCGCGGAGGAAGAGGTCCAGCCCCAATCCCTTCTCCGCATCCAGGTCGGGGCTCCCGATGTCGAAGGAGAAGTCCGCCAGGTGGGGCCCATCGGAGTAGAGCTCCTCCATGGAGGGATTCCGGAAGGAACGGGCGACGCTGGCCCCGGCCGTCCATCCCTCGGAGAAGTCCCAGAGCGCGGCCAGTGAGCCGGAGAGGCCGTCAAAGGTCCGGGGGGTCACCGCTTTGGCGATCCGTCGCTCCTGGGTCCGGACCCGGATGGAATCCAGCCGGGCAGGGGAGATTCTCCGGTGGTCGTACCGGAGCCCTACCTGGAGGCGGAAGGGCTCCAGTCCGAACTCCTCATATCCGAAGAGGGAAACGGACCAATCCTCTCCGGAACGCGTTCCGGGCGAGGCGCCTCCCGCAACCAGGTCCCGCCAATGAACCGAGACCCCCAGGGCGCCCTCTGCCCGGATTTCGCCTGCGGGGTGGTCGTGGAGGGAATGGTCGTGGTGAGCCACCAGCCGGGACTCCACGGACAACTGCTCGAACCGGGCGCCGATAACCCGCTCTCCCCCGATGATTCCCTCAATCTCGTCGTGGAGGTACCGGGTGAGGTGGGCATCCATCTCCACCGACTCGAAGAACCCCAGGACCGACCCCGCGTAGGCGGCCCGGAAGCGGCCCCCGGTGCGCCGCGCCTCGATATCCACCCCGCCGGGGTGTCCACCAGGGATGAGTTCGCCGTTGAACTCTCCCGGGACGCCGTAGGTGTTGTCGTAGTCCCGGAAGGAGAAGCCCACCTGCCCCCGGTCCCCCACGAGGCTGAGTCCCACGCTCCCGTTGAACACCGTCATGTCAGTCCGTTCCAGAGGCCCCGCCGGGGTCCGGGTTTCCCCCATGGTCCGGGCCGAGAGCTCGCCTCGCACGGCCAGTGGGCCCAGGGGGGCCAGGAGGACGGCGGCGCCCCCGATCCCATCGTTCACGGATTCGAACTGGGAGGAGAGGGTCCCCGAGATCCGGGGTGGACGGGACCTGGGGATGTCTTCCCGGATCACGTTCACCACCCCCCCCAGGGCGTTGGAGCCATAGAGGAGACCGGCGGGGCCCCGAACCACCTCCATCCGCTGCGCCGTGAGGGGCTCCACCATCACTCCGTGGTCCGACGCCGTCTGGTAGAGGTCCCCGGTGCCTCCCCCATCCTCGAGCATGAGGACCCGGTCCCCGCTCATTCCCCGGATGGAGGGACTGGAGGCCCCCGGCCCGTTGTACTGGACCGCGAATCCCGGAACCCGCTCCAGCGTGGCGGGGACACTGCTGCTCAGGTTCCGCTGGAGCTCCGATCCGGACATGGTCGTGGTGGGGCGGTAGACATCTCCCACCCGGCGCTCCCGACCCGTGCCGGTCACCACGATCCCCGCCACCTCCAGGGGAGTGGAGAGCATCTCCACTTCCAGAACGGTGCGAACGTCCTCCTGGATCTCCACGTTGCGATCCGTTGGGAGGTAGCCCAGGCGTTCCACGCTCACCGTGAGGGAGCGGATGGGGAGATCCTGGAAGACCGCCACTCCCTCCGCGTTCGCCACGGCGCTCCGGTTCACGGGTCGGAGACGAACCAGCGCGCCGGCCACCGGATGCCCCGAATCGGAATCGGTCACCCGCACCTCGAGGGAACCGGTTACGAGAGAGGGAGCCTCCGTCCCCCGGAGTTCCTCACCCCCCTCCTGGGCCGCGGCGCCCATGGGCGAAAGACCCAGGGGCACAAACAGGAGGAGCGCCAGGGCCAGGAGGCCGATGGGCCTGCGGTCCCGCCTGCGGTCCCATGGGCTGACGGTGCAGCCCAATGAGCAGCCCGTGGAGGGAGTGGCGTGAGGTGAAGAAGACCGATTCATGTGCGCGCTCGGAATTGCCGGAGAAGCCGGAAACGACGGGGCGCCGATCGGGTCGGGGCGATCCGGGGCAAGCCCCGAACCATTCCCGAAGATCAGAAGGAGGGTCGGGACTCCTGGGGAGCAGGGCCCTTCCTCATCTGAAGTGGAGCGATCGGCGTGTCAGGCCGAGGGGGGTGCCCGGGGACGGGCGTCCGCCTTCCCCCGGAATTCCATCGGAGACCGAGGCGCGGGGGCGGTGGCAGGGGGAAGGGGCGACAAGGCCACCGGCACGGCGACCCAAGCCCCGGTGACGGCGGTGAGGCTGAGCGCCAGGCAGTCGAGGCAGGTTCCATCATCGGTGGAAAAGGGTGCCTCCCCCGGAATGGAGGAACCCCTGTGGAAGTCCGCACCAGTGGCGGGGTCCGCGTCGACAACCGTGGAAAGGGAGTACACTACGTCCCCGTGCCCGTCCAGGAGATGGAGGGGCTGCGCGGCAAGGGCCGCCAGGACGAAAATCCCTACCAGAAGCCCAAGGACGGGCTGCCGGCGACGGGGTCGGTGATGAGATCCGGTACTCATTAAAGCTGGAATACACGGGGGAGTGGGGATGGTTCCCCTTCCTGGAGATGCCCCCCGCCTGGAGTGGTCAGCCCAGGGAGACGATGGTGAGCAGCGCCGCCAGTCCCAGGAGAAGGAATCCGAGGGAGAAGCCCCTTACCCACTGGAGGTCCAGCCGGGCCCCGCGTTCCAGGAATCCGGTCAGGCGTATCCCCAGGGAGGCAGGAGAAGGCAGGGTCCGGGCCGCCCGGCCGAGAAGCCCAGCAAGGGCCTTTCGCCCCCGGGGGATGCCCAGGAGTCCGGGAAGTCGGACCACGGCGATCAGGAGGTCCCCGGGGGGAATATGAAGCCCCGCCAGCCTCCCGACGATACGGGGCCTCCAGATCATGGCCAGCCCCAGAGCCGCCCCCATCGCCACCGGAAGCACAGCGGAGGGGAGGCCCTGAGTCCAACCGGGGAGGGGAAGGGCCCCGGGGGTGGGTTCCAGAATGGGGAGCCAGAGAGGCGCCAGGGTTCCGGCCAGAATGAGGGCGCCCCAGGGGAGAACCAGTCCCCAGGGAAGCCCGCCAAGCCCGTCGGGTCTCCCCGGTCCGCGAGAGGGACCGTCCTTCCTTGCCCCGGCGGGCGCCGCCCCGGTAGCTCCCCCCGCGTCCGCCCCCGGCGGCTTCTCCGGGGGCGGGGCGCCCCGGTCCTCGTTCCTTGCCTCGGACATCCGGTACGCCCAGACCACGGCGAAGCGGACCATGAGGAGGGTGGTCCCTCCTGCGGCCAGGAGAAGGAGGGGATCCAGCATGGCGTACCACCTCCCTCCCACCTCCGCCAGCCCCTCCTTCAGGAGGCCCTTGGCCAGGACCCCGGAGGTGAAGGGGGCGCCGGCGAGAGCCAGGGCCGGGAGGAGGGTGGCGGCCAGGAGGGGGGTCCGGAGCGAGGGGGCCCGATCACCGACGCCCACCCCCAGGAAGAGCGCTCCCTTCGCCACGCCGTGGTGAAGGGCGTAGAGCACCACCGCCATCAGGGCCACTGGAGCGGCCCCTGGGGTCCGAAGGAGGATCCCGGTCCCCAGGGCCATGGTTCCCATCTGGCTCACGCTGGAGTATGCCAGGACCGTCTTGGGATCGGTCTGGGCGAGCCCTGCCACGATGCCGTAGAACGCGGTGACGGTCCCCACGACCATCAGCGCCCCGCCCACCTCGGGTAGGGAGAGGTGGATGGGGAGAAACCGCAGCCACCCCAGGAGACCGGCCTTGATCATGGCCCCACTGAGGAGGGCGCTGGCTGCGGTGGGGGCCACCGGGTGGGCCAGGGGGAGCCAGACGTGGAGGGGCACCAGGCCGGCCTTCACCCCGAACCCCGCCACCAGGAGGGAGGCCACCAGGGCCTGTCCGCCCAGGATTCCCGGCTCCATCCCGGACCAGGTTTCCGCCAACTCCGCCCCGAACCCCAGCCCCGGCGCCCCGAGGCCGCCGGCCTCACTTCCCAGCATCATGAGGCCGGCCAGGAGGAGGATCTCACCCACCAGGGCCAGGACGATGTAGACCCGCCCCGCCCGGAGGGCCTCGTCGCTTCGCACATGCACCACCAGACCGTAGGCGGAGAAGGTCATTGTGGCGAAGAAGACGTAGAAGGTGAGGGCCTCTGCGGCCACGGTCAGCCCCAGGTTCCCCGCCATGGTGAGAGCGAAGAATCCGAAGAACCGGTCCCGCTCTGGATCCCCGGCGTGGTAACGCCGTGCGAAGACCCCCGCCATCAGCCATAGGAGAGCGGTGAGAAGGAGGAACGCGGTGCCGGTGGCGTCCAGCGCGAAAACCAATCCTGTGGCTGCAGTGGGGAGTTCCGCGGAGAGGGGTACGGGCTCGCCAAGGAGGGCGAAAAGGGCCAGGAGGAAGGCCGGCGCCGCCGCCCAGGGGGCCAGCCGGACCAGGGTGCCCCGGAGCGCCGGAACGGGCCAGAGGGCCGCCAGCGCCGCCGGAAGGAGGACGACGCCGGGGAGGAGGAGCTCGGGAAGGAGTGCCGCACTCACTGGATCCCCCGAGCCACGATGAGTTCCGCCCACCCCAGCGGACTCCAGGGTGAGCCGGCCAGGAGACCGGTGGCGAGGGCCAGGAGGGCTACGGCCAGGGTGGGAAGGAGGAGAAAGGGGTGGGCCTCGAGTCGCCCTAGCCTTCTGGCGCCGAGCCCTCTGGCGCGTGGAGCCCCGGGGTTCACGGCGCGCCGTGGATCCTCTACCCAGGACTCATGGGGTTCGTCGAGATAGGCCGTCCGGATCACCGGAAGGAAATAGGCGGCATTCAGCAGGCTGCTGGCCAGCAGGACCGGGACCACCCACCCCGCGCCCGCCTCGATGGCCCCCACCCCCAGGTACCACTTGGAGATGAACCCCGGGGTGGGAGGAATCCCCATCATCCCCAGCGCGGCCACGACGAAGGCCAGCATGGTGAAGGGCATGCGGCGAGCGATTCCCGCCATGGCGCTCACCTTCTTCACCCCCAGGGTCTCGGCAAGGAGGCCTGCGCAGAAGAAGAGGGTGATCTTGAGAATTCCCTGGTGGATGAGGTGGACGAGCCCACCCACCTGGGCCAGGGGCGCGATGAGGGCCACGCCCAGGGCGATGTAGGAGAGCTGGCTCACCGTGCTGAAGGCCAGGAGCCGCTTCAGGTCGTCCTGCCGGAGCGCCTGTATGGAGCCATAGAGGATGGTGAAGGCGGCCAGGGCCGCCACCACCCCTGCTCCCCCCACCTCCGTGGCCACCTCCACCCCGAAGAGGGAGTGGATGAGCCGCACCACACCGAAGGCCCCGGCCTTGACCACGGCCACGGCGTGAAGGAGGGCGCTCACCGGGGCAGGCGCCACCATGGCGATGGGAAGCCAGCCATGGACGGGAAAGAAGGCCGCCTTCACCCCCACCCCGGCCAAGAGGAGGAGGAAGAGGGCGAGATAGCGGACTGGCGCCGCCGCCGCTTCCGCAGGAAGCACCGCCCCACCCTGGGCGAAGGCCACCGTCCCCGTCTCCACCTGGAACCAGACCGCTCCCAGGACCAGGGCGGCGCCCGCTCCCAACGTGTAGATGAGGTAGAGCCGTCCCGCGCGAATGGCCTCCGGGGTGCCCCGGTGCACCACCAGGGGATAGGTGGCCCAGGTGAGGGCCTCGAAGAAGAAGACGAAGGTGAAGAGGTCTCCCGCCAGGGCGATTCCGGTGGTGGCGGTGACGCAGAGGCTGAAGAAGGAGAAGAACCGGGTTCGATTCGGGGAGCCCTCCAGGTACCCGATGGCGTACACCGTGGTGACGAGCCACAGAACCGCAGAGAGGGTGACGAAGAGGAGGGCCAGGGCATCTCCCACCAGGGAGAGTTCCAGACCGGGGAGGACCTGGAGCCGCCACTCGTAGACCACACCGGCGCCCACCCCCTGGAGCATGAAGCCCACCAGGACGAGCTTCGCCACCGCCCCCGCAAGGTTGAGGCCGGTGCGGATCCCGGACTGTTCCTCCCGGAGGAACATGATGGCGATCCCCGGGAGGAAGGAGCTGAGGACCACCGCCAGCGGGAGCAGGTCCCAATCCAGGAGGAGGCTCACCGGACCTCCAGGAGGACCAGGATGCCGGTGGCCTGGATTCCCAGGAGGACCGACGCCAGCGCGAGCCCCATGGCCGCCCACTCCATCCGCCGGGGGACCGGGCGGAAGGTGGCCGGGGTCTCGGTCTGCTCCACGGCGTACCGGAGCACCATGAGGACGTAGGCCAGGGTGAGAAGGCCACCCAGGGCGAGGAGGACGGCCCAGTGCCATCCGCCTGTGGCCACGGCGGAGCGGAGGAGGAGCCACTTGGCCACGAAACCCCCCGACGGGGGAATTCCCGCCAGGCTGAGTCCGGCCAGGCCGAAGGCGAAGAAGGTCATGGGGAGGCGGTGGGCGATCCCGGAGATGGAGGCGAGGGCGTCCTCGGCCACCGCATAGGTCATACTTCCCGCCGCCAGGAACATGGCCGCCTTCGCCACGCCATGGGAAAGGGCGTGGTAGATCCCGCCGGCCCAGGCGTCGGCGTTCCAGTCCCCGCCCCCGGGGAGGCCTCCTTCAGGGAAGAGGAGGGGGAACATGACGAAGAGGTAGCCGAGCTGCGCCACCGTGGAGTAGGCGATGAGGCGCTTCAGGCTCTTCTGCCGCAGGGCCAGGAGGGATCCCCACACGATGGCTCCGGCGCCCATCACTCCCAGGACCAGGAGCCCGGCCTGGCTCCCGCCCCCGTAGACCTCGGCCCAGAGGCGGACCAGGATGAGAAAGGACCCCTTGACCACCAACGCGGAGAGGAGGGCGCTCCCGGGGGCCGGTGCGGCCGCGTGGGCCGGGGGGAGCCAGGCGTGAAAGGGGAAGAGGGCCGTCTTGGCGGCCAGCCCCACGGTCATGGCACCCAGCGCCACGGCGGGGAGGGGGCCCGACGGATTTGCGGCGGCCAGTCCCTCCAGGGAGAGAGTACCATAGGCGACGTAGAGGAGCGCCACCCCCAGAAGGAAGAACACCGACCCCACCAGGGAGACCATCAGGTACCGCATCCCCGCCACCGTGGCCTTCGACGTCACCGCCAGGGTGACCACGGCCGCTGCCGCCAGCCCCAGCACCTCCAGCATGACGTAGAGGTTGAAGAGGTCTCCGGCCAGGTAGATTCCGTTGAGCGCCGCCCAGAGGAAGAGCCAGAGGGGGGCGAAGTACCGAGCGGCCCGTCCGGCGGGGGAGTGCCGGGCTTCCAGGTGGGAGAGGTCCCCGAAGTAGGAGGTGGCGTAGAGGCTGATGGCTCCTCCCACCACTGCGGTCATGGCCAGGAGGACCACCGCGACCCCGTCCGCGCGCACTTCGATCCCAAGGGGCTGACCCCATCCACCCAGCGTGTGGCGGATCACCCCCAGTTCGGAGACGCCCGCCCAGAGCCCCCCGGCGGCGGCAAGGGCGCACCCGCTCCCCAGCGCCAGGGCCAGGCGGATGATCCAGGGACGCCCTTCGAGCGCCAACAGGCCCGCTACGAGCGGCCCCATCACCGCCAGGATCGCCCAGAGGCTCGGGTCCGGAGCCGTCACCGGGGGTCCGTTCCCGGCAATGCGGCATCCTCCCCATCCTCCACGAGGTCCTCGAACAGGAAGGGGGCTCCCGTGCGGGCCACTGTCCGAAGCGTCATCCCCAGGGCCACCGCGGTGGCTGCCGCCGCCACCACGATTCCCGTGAGCACCATGGCCTGCGTCACCGGATCCGCCTGGTCCGGCTCCAGTCGTGGGGGCGCCGCCAACAGGATCAGAAAGACGCCACTTCCCATGAGGTTGAACCCCAGGACCTTCCAGAACAGGTGGGCCCGGGCGGCGATCCCCCAGAGTCCCATGAGGAAGAGACCGCACCCAGCCGCAGCGTAGAGGACCAGAGGAGTCATGGGCCCTCTCCCGTGCTGCCGTCGGTGTCTTCCACCAGACCGCCCTCCACATCCAGCAGGCGCCCCAGGGGGTCCCCAGTGGGGTCCAGCCGAGCAAGGGAGGGGTCGGGGTCGGGAACCGACGGGACGTCCACGAAGAGTTCCACCAGGACCACCGCAATGGAGAGGGTGAGGACCACCTCCACCCCGAGGATCAGGGGGTAGGCCCAGGCTTCGGGATAGCCCAGGAAGTGTCCGCTCCACGGGATGACCCCCAGTCCCACCCCGATGAAGACATAGGCCCCGAGCGCCACCAGCGCCCGGACGGTGCGCGACGCGGCGGTGGGAGGGCGAAGGTACCCGGCCGCAGCCAGGAGGACGCCGGCCCCGGCCAGGAGGGCGCCGGCCTGGAAGGCGCCGCCGGGCCGATGGGATCCAGCCCAGGTGAGGAAGACTGCCGTGACCCCCACCAACGGAACCACACCTCGGGCCAGCGCCTGGAGGATGGGGTCATCCAGCTGTTCCCCCTCTTCCCGGGCCAGATCCCGGCTCCCCCTGTCCATGGACCAAACCGCCACCATGGCCACCACCAGGACCACCACCTCCAGAAGAGTGTCGTAGCTGCGGAAATTCAGGAGAACGGCCGTGACTGGATTGGAGACCCCGCTCCTGGCGAGGTGCTCATCCACCAGGATGGGAAGGAGGGGGGGACGCTCTGGAGCGGTGAGGAGGAGGGCGGCCAGCCCGGCGGCGGCCCCTGCGGCCAGGAGGGCCATGGTCAGCCGGAGCCACGCAGGGCCATCCTGCCGTCCGTCGTCCCTGAGGAGGGGGTGGTTTCCCAGCCCCTCCAGCTCCGGGGGAGGGGCGTCCTCGGGTGCAGGGGGCATAGGCGAGGTTCCGCCCGTGTCGTTCACCACTGATCCTCCCCGCCCCGGCGGGCAAGCCGCTTGAAGGCATTCAGGAAGATGGCGCCGGTGACCCCGGCCCCCAGGGCGGCCTCGGCCAGGGCCACATCCGGGGCGCCCAGCCGGATCCAGGCCAGGGCGAGGGTGAGTCCGTAGGCCACGAACAGGACGATGGCCTCGAAGAGGTCACGGGTGGTGATGAGGCGGAGGGCCAACCCCAGGAGGAGAAGGACCACGGCGACGTCCAGGGTCCAGTGGGCCAGGCTCATGACGGCTTCTGCCCGTCGTGGGTCGGAACCCCCTGGCGGAGGGAGCTTCGGGCCAGCAGGTGACAGACGGTGGCCGCCGCTGCCAGGGCCAGGAGCCAGGTGAGGAGAAGCTGGAGCCGCTCGGCCCATCCCGGCGCCTGAAGGGCGAGTCCCAGGACCAGAAGGCCGAGACCGAGGTTGTCGGCCTTGGTTAGAGCGTGGAGGCGGGAGTAGACGTCGGGGAAGCGGAGAATCCCCACGGTGCCCGCCAGGAAGAAGAAGGCGCCGGCCAGAACGAGAACTCCGGTGGCCAGATCCACGAGGAGGTAGGAGGACGGGAGCACGGCTCAGCCTCCCTCTTCCCGGGGATCGGAAGAGGAATCGTGAGCCCGGATCCATCCCCGCTTCACGAAGGCCACCGAGAGAACCACGGCCAGCAGCGCGAAGACCAGGGCGCCGTCCCGAAGGGCCGGGGTGGCCGTCGCCTCCGCCAGGACCAAAAGGACCGCCACGCCCGTTGTGCCGAAAAGCTGGGCCGCCAGCATCCGGTCGGCGGGAGAGGGCCCCAGGGCTACCCGGACCATCCCCGCCCCCACGTTCAGCACCAGGAAGGCGGCCACTCCCACGAGGAAGACGCTCATGCTCCCCCTTCCTCCGGGTCGTTCGCGGCAGGGTCCCCGAGCGCCTCCCCCCCGAGAGGCACCCCAAAGACGCGCGCCACCTTCTCCTCCAGACGCTCCAGCCGTTGCCGGAGGCCGTCGTCCCGGGCCAGGAGATGGATCTGGATGGAACGTCCGTCGAACTCTGCGCTGAAGGTGCCGGGGAGAAGGGAGATGCAGTTCACGAAGAGGACCCGGGGCGGACCCTCCGGTAGACGAACCGGATACCGGAGGAATCCCGTGTCCAGGGGAAGGGAGGGGGAGAAGGCACGTCGGGCCACGTCGGCCCCTCCCTGGAGGGACTGGCCGAGGAAGAAGGGGAGGAAGCCCAGGAGCCCCCCCACCCGGAGGCGCGTCCCCGTCCGGCCGCCCAGTCCGGTATGGAGAAGGACCCCCAGCCCCACCGCCAGCGCCCCCGCCATCCATGCATCGGTGCGGGGGAGGGCAAGGATCCACCACACCAGGGCGAAGACGAGGAGCCAGGGCAGGCTGATTCGGCGCAAGAGGCCCCCGTTGAGAGGGATGGACGGGATCATGGGCGGAGCCGCTGGCCTCGGACTTCGGGGAGGTGAGTTTGCCACCACTGCTCCCCTCCGATTCCAGTCCTCCGCATGGGTACCTTCGGCTTGGGTACCTTCGGCTTGGGTACCTTAGGACACGCGCTGCGCCGCCGGAAGTTCCTCGGGCATGAAACCTTCTACCCCGGCGGTCTCCCTACCCCGGCGGTCTCCACCCTTCCACCTGGGTGGAGAGGGGGAAGACCACGTAGGGAGGGGGGGAGACCCCGTTCAGCCGGAGATAGGGGACCGTCTGTCCCAGGGTCCAGGTCCCATGTTCGAGAGCGCCCTGGAGCGCCTGCCACCGGGGGACGCGGTACCTCCCGAAGACCTCCCCCGAGGCGAGAATCTCCAGTTCCGACGCTTCGGCCAGGACGTGAAGGACCCAGTCATAGCCGGCGTGGACATGGGTCAGGAGGGCCTCCTTTTCATGGAGATAGCGCTCCGGGTGACCGAGGTCGGGGCGGTCCCCCCGGTGGAACACCGTTCCCACGATCCCCACGTGGTCGGTGACGATGTGCTCGATCTGCTCCGCGAAGGTCCGGACCTCCGGTGTCGGGCGAAATCCGAAGGCGTCCTCCGGCATGGCCTCCACGTAGTTCACCACATTCGCCCGGTGCCGCTCCCAGTCGGCCACCATGTGGTCCCGGGGCGCCTGGGCTTCGAGGGGCTCGGGGGACAAGCCCGGGAGGGCCGACAGCGTCTGCAGGGCGAGGAGGATCGGGAGGACCCTCAGGACCGGAAGGACCGGCCGGCCAAGAAGGGAAGGGAACAGGGGTAGGGGCGAATCCGATCTCTGTGCATCCGGAATGGCTGCCACGGCGTGGATCCTCCAGGCGTGGGGGCGGGACGTGGCATGACCTGGGGGAGTCTGCCCGTTCCAACGTATTCCAACCGTATTCCCAAAGGGAGTCGTCGGGCAACCCAGGGGGATCGGCCCACTCCCTCCCGGGGTCAGGCGTGGGATCCGTGCATCGAGCTGGAGGTGGTCACCACCCTCTCCCTGGACCTCCCCCCCTTCGTCGAACCTGGACGCCCACCTCTCCCGAGATAGCCGCCGGCGCCTGAGGGCGCTACCATTGTCCCCGCTTCAGGATGAGATACCCTCAACAGGCAGGCGGGCATGGCAGTATTGGCGAGCCGGATCGGAGATCTGGGAACGGAGAACGCCTTCGAGATCGGGAAGGACATCGCCCGGTTGGAGGCCCAGGGTCGGACCATCATCCGGTTCAACATCGGACAGCCGGACTTCCCCAGTCCCCCCCATATCGATCGGGAGGGGATTCGCCAGATCGAGGCGGGCAACACCCAGTACGTGGATCCGGCCGGAATCCTCTCCCTGCGGAAGGCCATCGCCGACCACCTGCGCACGACCCGGGGGCTGGAGGTGGACCCGGCCCGGGTGGTAGTCACCGCCGGTGCCAAGCCGCCCATCGGCCTCACTGTCCTCACCTACGTGAACCGCGGGGATGAGGTCATCTATCCCAGCCCCGGTTTTCCCATCTACGAGTCCTGGGTGCGTTTCGTGGGGGCAGTCCCCGTACCCCTGCGACTCCGGGAGGAACGGGATTTCGCCTTCTCCCCCCAGGAGCTGGCGGCCCTCATCACACCGAGGACCAAGCTCATCATCCTGAACTCGCCCTCGAACCCCACCGGGGGCGTCCTCTCGAAGGAGGACCTGGAGGGGATCGCCCGGGTGATCCGGGAGAAGGCCCCCCCTGACGTCCGCATCTACAGCGATGAGATCTACGAACAGATCCTCTTCGACGGGGCCGAGCATCGGAGCATCGCCAGCGAAGTGGGGATGGAGGCGTTGACGGTAGTGGCCAGCGGCCACTCCAAGGGCTTCGGCATGACGGGGTGGCGCCTGGGGTGGGCGGTCCTTCCCAACTCTGTGGAGGCCGAGGTCTTCACCCGCTTCAACATCAACACCGTGTCCTGCGTTCCGCCCTTCATCCAGGAGGCAGGGCGCGAGGCCTATGAGAATCCGGCGACGGCACCCGTCGTGGCTCGGATGGTCCAGGCCTTCCAGGAGCGGAGGGACTGGGTGGTCCCGGCCCTGAATCGGATCCCGGGCGTGACCTGCCGGACGCCGCTGGGGACCTTCTACGTCTTCCCCAACGTGGAGGGATACTGTCGGAACCTCGGGATCCTGGAGGCCCACGCCGCCATGGACGAGGAGGAGCGGGCCCGGACGTCCCCCTCCACCATGCTCCAGATGTTCCTCCTCTACCGGTATGGCATCGCCACCATGGACCGGCGCTCCTTCAATCGTATCGGGTCCGAGGGAGAGCACTACCTCCGACTCTCCATCGCCAACAGCATGGAGGAACTCCGGAAGGGGGTGGCCCTCATGGAGGAGGCCGCCGCGGACCGGGAGGGATTCGCGTCGTTCCTGGAGGAGGCCCCCCACGTAGGCGGCCCGTCGAAGACATAGCAGTAGCTACGTCGAGGCGGGCCAACGACC
>REED01000212.1 GCA_007695225.1 Gemmatimonadales bacterium | reverse complement strand
CTCCATCACCTGGGGGATTCGATGGACCTTCTCTTCTCCGACGTGGCCATGCCCGGGATGAGCGGACCGGAACTCATGGCGGAGGTCCGCAGGCTCCGCCCCTCCCTTGCCGTGCTCCTCATGTCGGGACTTCCGCCGGCAGATCCGGAGACAGCGGAACAGAAGGATCCATCCCCGCCGGAGATCCCCCTGGTTCAGAAGCCCTTCCAGATGGAGGAGCTCCTCCGGGCCGTCCGAACCGCCCTGGATCGGCCACCGCCGGACTGACGGCGGCATCAGGCCGACGCGGCGGGCTCCAGGATCAGGTCCACCGCGTCCCTCCACTGCCGCTCCACCCGCTGGAGGAGGGACGAAACCTCTCCGGGGTGGAGCCCCGACCGAACCCACGCCTCGGGAGCCAGGGGAGCGGGGAAGGGGGCCCCGGAGTGGCCCCACGCCAGGGTATTGGCGAAGAGGTCGGCCAGGTGGACGGCGGCGGTCTCACCAAGGCTCCGGGTCGCCAGGATGGGGACGTGGTGGAAGGCAACCGCTTCTTCCAGGGCCGGCCCCAGCCTCCACCGCTCCATGAGGTGCTGACCCACTTGGGCGTGGTCGAAGCCGAAGCACCGCCGCTCCGCTTCGTGGAGGGGGAGTCCGTCCCCCCGGGCCATCTCCATGGCCTCGCGCATCATCCCCCGTCCCTCCAAGAGGAGGACGAGCCGTCCAAGATCATGAAGGAGACCCGCGAGGAAGTACGCCTCCACGTTGGCTGCCCCTCTCCGAGCCCCCAGGACCCGGGCCCCCACCCCGCAGGCCAGGGAGTGCTTCCAGAACCGGGTCATGTCCAACTCCTCGTCCGGAATCCCGTCGAAGAGGGAGATGACCGACGTGGCCAGCGCCAGGTCTCGGACCTGGGCGGTTCCCACCAGGGTTACCGCCTTCTCCACCGAGTCGATCCGCCGGGCGAACGCATAGAAGGAGGAGTTCACCAGGCGGAGAAGCCCTGCGGCCAGGCCCGGGTCCTCCCCGATCACCGCGGCAATGTCCCGGGCGCGGCTGGTGGGCCGGTTCAGCACGGCCAGGAGGTTCCGGTAGATCACCGGGGGCGAGCCCAGGGAACTGAGCCCCGCCACCATCTCCCGGGCATCCATCACTTGTCGCCCCGGTCGGACGCCGCCCCTGGAGCCCGCCCCCGGGCCCAGGCCGTGGCCGCGAAGGCGCGGAGTTCACGGGTCAGTGGGTGATCCGGATCCTGTAGGAGGAACCGTCCGGCCACCGCATCCAGCGCCTCCTCCCGCACCTCTTGGGGAATCTGGGCCTCCGGCGGCTCCTCCACGCCTTCCACCTCCAGGGATTCCACCTCGAAGGAGGTGCAGAGCCGGAGGTCGCGCTCCGTGAGTTCCCTTCCCCGGGGGAGGAGGAGGCGGCCACGGGAATCGTGGACAGGCGCCGCGAGAACGGCACCGGGAGAGGCGGCGGAGAGGGGAATCACCGGCATGGGCACCGACAGGCTCGGGGAGACTGGACCTTGACCCTCCCCGGTATCGGCGGGAACGCGCGGAGCTTGAGTGGTGACGTGGCCTGACGGGTCACGCGGCCCGAAGACGTCCCCCGCCGCCAGCGCTTCAGTTCAAACCCCAGAGGACCGATATTTGGGAGGAGTCCATACCCCCAGGTTCCACCCGATCCCTCCCTGTGTGCCCATGTGCTCTCCACCGACCCGGATCTTCATCGTCGAGGACGAGGCCCTCATCTCCATGGAGTTGAAGGACCGATTGGAACGCCTGGGCTATGAGCCCTGCGGCACCGCCGCCCGGGGAGAGGAGGCCCTCATCCGGATCCGGGAGGAGACACCGGACCTGGTGCTCATGGACGTGCACTTGGCAGGGGAGTTGGATGGAATCCAGGCCGCCATGCTCCTGGGCAGTTCCATGCACCTGCCCGTGGTCTTCCTCACCGCCTTCTCCGACGACGAGACGGTACAGCGGATCCTGGAATCTCACCCCTTTGGCTACGTGGTGAAGCCCTTCGATGAGCGGGAGCTCCACATCGCCATCCAGGTCGCCCTGTCGAAGCACCGGAAGGAACGGGAACTGCAGGATGCCACGGCACGGTTGGAGGTCGAGGTGGAGACACGGGAGGGGGAGCTGGCGGAAACCCGGGAACAACTGGCCTTCCTCCTTTCCCGGAGCCCCACCGTCCTCTATTCCCGGCGACCCGGCTTTGGGGGTCCCCTGGCCTACGTGTCCCCCAATGTCCGAGAGGTCCTGGGACTGGAGCCGGCGGAGTTGTTGGGAGGCGTCGAGGGCTGGGAGGAGCGAATCCACCCCGAAGACCGGGAGCGCGTCCTCGAGGCCCTGGAATGCGACGAGGCAAGTCTCCAGATCGAGTATCGCATTCGGAACGGGGCTGAAAACTGGCGTTGGATCAACGACGCGCTGGCACGGGTCGCGAGCGAGGGGGGAGATACCCAGGAGACCGTGGGGTCGTGGGTGGATGTGACGGATCGAAAGGTAGCGGAGCTCGAGCTTCGGGCCCTGAATGCCCGACTGGACGCCGAGGTCGAGGCCCGAACCCGGGACCTCCGGGAGAGCGAAGGGTTCCGGCGGGCCACCCTGGATTCCCTCAGTGCCCACGTGGCCGTATTGGACGAGGAGGGGATCATCACCGCCACCAACCAGGCCTGGCGGGACTTCGCCCGGGACAACGGGGCCGATCCCGATGCCGTGGGCGAAGGGGTGAGCTACCTGGGCGTCTGTGAGCTCGCCCCCGCCGCCCCGGAGGATGCCGCTCCCTCTCTGGGACAGGGGATCCGGGAAGTGCTGGCCGGGCGGCGGGACACCTTCGAGATGGAGTACCCCTGCCACGGTCCCCACACCCGCAACTGGTTCCTGGGCCGGGTGAAGCGCTTCCGGTATGGGGGGCGGAGCCTCGTATTGGTGTCCCACGAGAACGTGACCCCGGTGCACGAGGCGCTGAGCACCCTCCATGAGAGCCGGGAGACCCTGGCTGCCTTGGCCCAAGCGTCACCCGTGGGAATCTTCTGGGCGGATGTGCGGGGCCGTTTCCTGGAAGTCAACGACCGGTGGTGTGCCATCGCTGGGATCCCCGCCGACGCGGCCCTGGAGGAGGGATGGCTCGCCGCCGTCCATCCCGAGGACCGCGCCGGCGTGCGACGGGCCTGGCGCCAAGCGGTCCGGAACGGTCGCTCCATCCGAAGCGAGTTCCGCTTCCTCCATCCCGACGGGGAGTGCTCGTGGGTCATCGCCGAATCGGTGGATATCCGTGACCCGTCCGGGGCCGTCTCCGGGCACATCGGTGTGGTCACGGACATCTCGGACCGGAAGCAGGTGGAGGAGGCCCTTCGAGCCCTCTCCACCGAGCTGGCCTTCGTCCGAAGGCCGAAGTACTTCGCCGAAGTCTCCCGGACCCTCGCCCGTCTCCTGGATGTGGAGGTGGCGTTCATCGGGGAGTGGCGCCCTCGCCGCCCCGACCAGATGACAGTGCTCGCCTGGGCCGAGGGGGACGATGTCCGAGAAGGCTTCTCTTTCGACATCGACGGCCTGCCCTGCCGAGAGGCACTTTGTCAGGACGGCCTCGTGATCCCGGAGCGGCTGGGAGAACAGTGGCCGGAGACGGACTGGGTCGATGACCGGGAGCTCGAAGCGTACGCCGCTGTGCCACTCAGAAGCCCTGCGGGTGAAGTGGTGGGCCTGGTGGCTGTGGCCAGCCGAATTCCCTTCCGCAACCCAGGCCATGTGCGGCGGATCCTGGAGCTCTTCGCGGTGAGCGCCTCCGGGGAGTTGGCGCGGCGCACCGAGGAGCGGCGCTTCGATGACCTCCTGAACCTGGCCCCTGACGCCATCCTCATGACGGACGCCCGGGGAACGATCATCATGGCGAACCAGCGGACCGAGGAGATCTTCGGATGGCGCCTGGGGGAGTTGGAGGGGAAGTCGGTGGAGGCCCTCCTCCCCCCGGAATTCCGGGAAGTGCACCAAGCCCATCGATCAGGTTACGTGGGCTCGGGGAAGTCCCGCCTCATGGGGTCCCATCGGGGCGACCTCCGGGGGTTGGCCCGGGATGGGCGGCAGTTCCCCGTGGAGGTGGGGCTCGCAGGCGTCGAGACCGAGGAGGGCGCCGTCATCGCCATCATCCGGGACGTGACCGAGCGGAAGCGGGCCCAAGAGGAGCTTTCGACCGCCCGTTCCCACCTGAATGACGCGCTGGACAGCATCGACGAAGGAGTCATCCTGTGGGACCCGGAGGACCGGATCGCCATCACCAACCGGCGAGCCCTGGAGTTCCACCCTGTTCTTGCGGAAGTGCTAGTGCCCGGGACCGGATTCTCTGAGGTGGTAGAGACGGCCCTGGACCGGGGCGTCCTCACCCTCCCGGATGGGATGGACCGGGCCGATTTCCTGGAGATGGAGCGAACCCGGCACCTGAGGGCCGACGGGGAGGAGATCCGGGTGCGGCTCCCGGAGAACCGAATCTGGTCGTTTGCCCACCTCCCTTCCCACCGGGGGGGACGGGTCACGGTTCTGACGGACCAGACAGAGAAGGTGCGGATCGAGGAGCAGTTCCGCCGGGCCCAGAAGATTGAGGCCCTGGGGAAGCTCACCGGAGGGCTCGCCCACGACTTCAACAACTACCTGGGGGTGATCTTCGGCTACCTGGAACTTCTGCGGGAGGAGGTGGATCTCCCCCCTCGGGCCCGGGAGTACCTGGACTCCGCCCTGACGGGGGCCGACCGGGGAGCCCAGCTCACCCGGAGCCTCCTCTCCTTCGCCCGGAAGCAGCCCCTGCAGCCCCGGATCAGCAACGTGGGCCAGACCGTATCGGAGACGATACACCTCCTCCGCCGGACC
>REED01000210.1 GCA_007695225.1 Gemmatimonadales bacterium | reverse complement strand
GGGCTGGAGCAGGGAGAGGGACTCCTCATCGTGCCCAGCCGGGGCATCCACATGTGGGGGATGCGGTTTCCCCTGGACGTGCTCCTTCTGGACGAGGAGCGAAGGGTGAAGGCCCTCCACCCCGGGATCGCGCCGGGAGAGGCGACAGGATTCGTGAAAGGAGTCCGCTATGCCCTGGAAGTGCCGGTGGGGACCATCGAGGCCACCGGGACCCGGGAAGGAGACATTCTGGAATGGGAGACAGCATGAGCAGCCATGAATGGACCGCAGGCGGAGCAGGCGCGGAGCGGGTCGGCGCTCCCGCTGCCGTCACCCTTCCCGGCCATGGACCCACGCGGAGGGTCATGGCACAGGAGGACGACTGTCCAAGGGTCCCCACATCCTTCGAGGACCTGGGGGTGGGTGCCAAGTTCTTCGAGCAGCTCGTGCTGAAGACCCTCTTCACCCGGGGGGCGTCCACCGGGGATCAACTCTCCATGTACCTGCGCGTCCCGTTCTGGCTCCTGGATGACCTGCTCCTGAACTTCCAGCGCCAGCAGCTCGCCCACACGCCCTCTTCGGTGGGGATGGGGCGAAAGGGCTATACCTATGAGCTGACCACCGATGGGCGCCATCGTGCCCGGGACATCCTGGAGACCGATCCCTACGTGGGGGCGACCCCCGTTCCCCTCGAAAGCTACTCCTACTGGGTGGAGCGGCAGAGCGTCCGGGGAAGCCACATCGGACCGGACGAGGTGCGAGAGGGCTTTTCCCACCTGGTTCTGGACGACCGCACCATCGACCTGCTCGGGCCGGCCATCAACTCGGCTCGTTCGGTGTTCCTCTGGGGCGACGCCGGGAACGGGAAGACCACCATCTCCGAGGCGGTGGTCAACATCTACGGGGACTTCATCTACATCCCCCTGGCCGTCTATGCCGACGGGCAGGTGATCCAGCTCTACGATCCGGTGATCCACGAGGGTGTGGATATGCAGGCCCGGGTGTCGACGAAAGACGACGCCCTCGTGGCACCGCCGCCGGACTATGATCGGCGCTGGGTCCGGATCAAGCGCCCCATGGTCCTGGTCGGCGGTGAGCTCACCCTGGACCAGCTCGAACTCAAGTTCGACATCAACCGGGGAGCCTTCCAGGCCCCGCCCCACATGAAAGCCAACGGGGGTGTCTTCGTCATCGACGACTTCGGGCGCCAGCAGGTCCCTGCCCGGGACCTCCTGAACCGGTGGATGGTGCCGCTGGACCGGGGGGTGGACTACCTGACCTTCACGTCGGGGCGAAGGGCCACCATTCCCTTCGCCTGCGTCGTGATCTTCGCCACGAACCTGGACCCCGACGACCTGGTGGAAGAGGCCTTCCTTCGGCGGATCCGGTACAAGATCGAGATCGGGAGCCCCGAGCGGGAGCAGCTGGCCGAGATCTTCAAGCGACAGTGCGAGCGACGGGGAATCGAGTACCGCCCCGAGGCCGTGGATTGGCTCTATTCGCACTATTACGACCGACTGGGAATCGAGCCCCGTTCCTGTCATCCGGTGGACATCATCGCCGACCTGCAGGACCTGGCTGCCTACCTGAGCCGCCAGCCGGAGTTGACGAAGGAGATGCTGGGCCAGGCCTGTGACTCCTACTTCATGGGGCTCGTCCAGAAGGGTGGTAAGACCATTTCGGTCTACGGAAACAATCAGGCAGGGAACTGAGACCATGGCACCCGAAAGCGCTGGAAAGGGAACAACGCCCCGCTGGGACCCGGCGGTGGCCGCCGCCGGCCGCCTGAACGGAGACGGCCGGATCCCCGACGATGTCATCGAGCAGGGGGTGGAGAGGCTCCGGACCGATGCCGTCACCGCGGCCCGGGCCGACGCCGAGATCGGGGTTCCGTCGGCGGAGCAGGCCGACCCCCCCGAGTCGGAGTTCGAGCTCCGGGAGCGGTGCCGGGCCTTTCTGCAGCGGATCAAGACCTACGAGCACCGGGCGCGGGGCCGGGACGTGGCCGAGCTGGAGGAGAAGATCACGACCCAGCTCCCCAAGGCCTCGCTGGCGGTGGACCGCTACGAGCGCCTCACCAACGACCTGACCCGGCTCCGGGTGCGCCGGACCAGCCGGAAGCGGGAGGTCTCGGACGAGCTCAACAAGGGGGACCGGACCCGGCAGCGGGGGATCCCCACCAACGTGTACGTGCTGGCCATCGCCTTCCTGGGGCTGGTGGAGTTCTTCGCCAACGCTCCGGTCTTCTCGGCGCTGCTTCCCCGGGACCCCCTCACCGAGCGGCAGATCCGGCTCCTCTCCGAGACCTCGGAGGGGTGGTTCGCCGGTGCGGAGCGGGTCTTTGCCCACATCTTCCTGAAGCCCGACGCCGCCTTCCTGGCCGCCGGCGTCATCGTCTTCCTCATGGTGTTGGCCCATTTCTTCGGGCACTCCCTGCGGGAGGTGGTGATCCACTGGGACCGGCGATTCCGCCGGGATACGGTGGCCAGCCGTTCTGCCCTGGAGAGTTCGGTTCCCATCGTCATCACGGGAATCGGGCTGGCCCTGACCCTGGGCGTGCTCTTCGAATCTCGGGTCATGCTGGGTGCGGTGGGTGAGGAGCGCTACGATCAGGACATCGCCCAGGTGGAGGAGCTCCGCCGCGAGGCGGGCTGGCTCCGGGTGGACGGGGACCTGGTGGGGGCGAACCAGCTCGAGAACCGGGCCGAGGACATGCAGGAGGCGGCGGTGGAGCTCCGGGAGTACGCCGGCTCCATGGCGCGCATGAGCTTCCCCATCCTCCTCCTGAACCTGACCCTGGTGCTGTGCGCCATCGCCGCGGCCTACTTCCACAAGCGGGACGCCCGATCGGAACAGTTCAACGATGACGCCTTCGAGGACGATCGAACCCAGCTTGTCGACGCCGCCGAGTCCACGGCGGGGGAGGTGAGCACCCTCCTGGCCGAGGTCCTGCGGGACATCCGAAAACTCAAGGCCACGGCCATGGGGGACGTGGACGCCGAGTGGCGGGCCGTGGTCCCCCAGCTCGAGGCGGTGGTCGCCCTCTACCGGGCGGAGAACGGGCGGACCCGGGGAATCGATTCCCGCTCCATCCCGGCCTTCCGGGAGCCGGTGCGCCTCTCCCTGGAGTTCATGGAATCGAACGGGGACCGGCTGACGGCGGTGCAGGCCCCCGACGAGTACGAGCGGGAGCGCTCGGCGCTCCAGGCCAGATTCGACACGCTTCGCCAGAGGTACACGGAGGAATCGCGGGCATGATGGGTTTCCGCAGGGGATGGATGAGCGGCCGGGCGGCGGTCACGGTGCTGGCCGCAGTGCTGCTTGCGACGGCCGGGTGCGGGGGGGGAGACGCAGCTCCTGCCGCAGGTGGGGTGGACGCGGATCGAACCCCCCGCCAGCTCGTCCTGGTCTTCGATCGCTCCACCAGTATCACCACCGAGGAACTTGAGCTCTACGACCGTCTGGCGGCGCAGAAGCTCCAGGAGTTGGGCCACGGGGACCGGGTGGCGGGCATCGAGCTCCTCCAGCTCTCCCTGGACGAGTCCCCGCAGCGCTGGGCCCAGCGGGTGCCGGAGCGGGAGTTCCAGAACCGGGTGATGGAGCGGGACTCTGTGAGCCTGGCCCGTTTCGTCCAGGATGCCCGGGACTACATGCGACGGTTCACCGACCCTGCGGACCGGGACAACTTCCTGGGCACGGACATCCTCTCCACCCTCCATGACGTGGCGGAGGAGGTCCGGGCCTTCCCCGACCACTCGGCCACCGTGGTTCTCTTCTCGGACATGCTCCAGGCCACCCAGGAGATGAACATGGAGGGGCTCATCCGGATGCCTCCCGCCAACTGGGTGTCACAGCGGGCCGCTCAGGGCCGCCTGCCGGACCTGTCCGGCGCCTGCATCGTGGTGGTGGGCGCCCGCACCGATACGGCTGCCGGACAGCAGGTGAAGGACTTCTGGGAGGAGTACTTCGAGGCCACCGGGGCCATTCTCCATGACCGGAACTACTCCTACCGGCCTGTGCAGATTCCCAGGGATCCGTGTCCAGGGATGGGGTGAGGGGTCCAGGGATGGGGTGAGGGGTCCAGGGATGGGGTGAGGGGTCCAGGGATGGGGATAGGGACAAACCCGGGGCCAAACGAGAAGAACCCTACCGCCCTGTGCATATCCCCCGGGATCCGTGTCCTGGGATGGGGTGCGGGGTCCAGGGATGGGGTGAGGGTCATCGGGGGGGGCATCGGAGGAGATGGCCGCCGCTGCTCCAACCCCCCTCCTACTGAATCGCCTCCCGGTTCCTCTCGATAAGCACCCGGTTCTGATCGACCCGAGCTTCCAGCCCATCGAAGCGGACCTCCAGGACATCAAACCGCCGATCCACGTCCTCACGGAAGTGATCCACCTTCTCGTCCAGGGAAGTGAAGCCCTCCGCCAAGAGGCGGATCTGGCCCTGGTTCCGCTCGGTGGCCACCCTGACATGCCGGAGTTCTCGCTCCAGTGAGTCGAAGCGGGAGTCGTGCCGAGCGAGCCGCCCATCGATCTGCTCGAAGCGTCCATCGATCTGCTCGAAGCGCCCATCGATCTGCTCGAAGCGCCCATCGATCTGCTCGAGGCGCCGATCAATCTGCTCGAAGCGCCGGTCGATCTGGTCGAAGCGCCGGTCGATCTTCGTGAACCTCCCCGACAGGAACTCCACCAATTCCTGGTATTCGCTCTTCGTCACTACACGCTCCTTTCGAACCGCCTTCCTCGGAATCCGCCGCCATGGGCGGGGGTGTTACGTCATTCTACTCGGTCGGGATGGGTGGGGGAATGCGAGGATGGGACGACGGGGTCGACAGGCGACCGGCCTTGGCCTCAGAGCAGACTCAGCTGCCCCGGCCCATACCGCTCCCGCAACTCCTCAATC
>REED01000050.1 GCA_007695225.1 Gemmatimonadales bacterium | reverse complement strand
GGGCACCCAAACGCATCGCGCTTGGGTCGCGCAAGACCCCTTCTCGGTGGTCCCTTTACTTCTTCAACAGCCTTCTAGGGAGCCCTCCGGAAGGTGTCAATGTCCCCTTTGCCCACTCAGCAGCCGGATCTCAAGGCGGGTGGCACCTCGGAAGTGTACCGGACCTGGAGGACAGAAAGGAAAATCGGGGCGCCGGGATTCGAACCCGGGACCTCCTGCTCCCAAAGCAGGCGCGCTACCGGGCTGCGCCACGCCCCGTTCTGGCGAAGATAGTCATTGGAACAGCCGTGGAGTAGGGGCGGGGCCCGTTCCCCTCAGCTCTTCCGGGCCCCCGGATACCTCCAGGGGCCATAGCGGTCCTCCGAAGAAGTCAGGCCGAGGGGAGGGGGATCTCCTCCGTTCCATCCTCCCCCCCGCACACCCGGCAGGGGCACAGGCGCCGGAGGAAGTCGAAGGGAAAGATCCCGGTGGTGTGGCCGTCACTCCAGTCGAACTGTATCGCGTACCGCCCCACGTAGTGAATGGCCAGGGGATGGATCCCAGCCGGCACCGAATCGGGAACCAGGATTCGCTGGCCGGTCATCTCATCCACACAGGCGGCGCAAGGACAAGCCACCCGGAGAAGGCGGGGGGGATAATCCGAGGTGTGCCCGTCCCGCCAGCGGATACGGAGCTGGGAGGCATCGGGAGACGGCCCCACCTCGACGGGGGAGAAAGAAGGGTTCCTTGACGTCATAGAGCTTGCCTATCCGGTCGCCTGCAAGAGATGCGTGGCCAGTTCCCGGAAGGCCTTTCCACGGTGGCTCCGGGCGTCCTTCTCACTCGGGGTGATCTCTGCGAAGGTCAACCCCAGTCGGGGATCGAGAAAGAGGGGGTCATACCCAAAGCCTTCCCACCCCCGGGGACGGCCAAGGAGAAGCCCTTCGGCCTCCCCCCGGACCACCACCTCCTCCCCGGGCCCACGATGGAGCACGGCCACGCACACGTATCTACCCGTTCGCTCTGCGAGTGGGAGATCGCCCAGTAGGTGGAGGAGATGGAGGTTGTTGGCCTCGTCCAGTTCCTGCCCGGTCAACTCGGCCTGCTCCGGAGCAAACCGCTTGGAGTGCACCCCGGGTCTTCCTTCAAGGGCATCCACCTCGAGCCCCGAATCATCCGCCAGGGTGGGAAACCCACCACTCCGGATATGGAACCATCGGGCCTTGGCCCTGGCGTTCTCTTCGAAGGTGGAGAAGGCTTCGATGCCCTCCTCTTCCGGGGAAGGCGGAATTCCCAACTCTTCGGGAGAAAGCAGTTCCAACTCCGGCACCTCTCGGAGAATGGTCCGGATCTCCCTGAGCTTGTGTCCGCTCCGGGTGGCCACCAAGACCCTCATGGAGCCTGAGACTCACCGTTCACCGCCGCCTGCTGGAGCCTGGCGAGCCGTTGGATACCCGAGAGGGCGAGGTCCAGCAGGGCGTCCAGTTCAGCACGCCGGAATGGATCGCCTTCAGCGGTGCCCTGGACCTCTACAATCCCTCCAGAGGCGGACGCGACCACATTGAGGTCCACCTGTGCGGACACGTCCTCCCGGTACGCCAGGTCCAAAAGGCTGCGGCCCTCCACCAGCCCCACGCTCACTGCCGCCACCCCCTCACCCACCGGGTTCCGAGGGACCCTTCCCTCTTCCGCCAAGCGCCGACACGCCAGAAACAGCGCCACCCATCCGCCGGTGACGGCCGCGGTGCGGGTGCCCCCGTCGGCCTGGAGGACATCACAGTCCACGGTGACCGTACGAGGACCCAACGCATCCAGATCGGTGACGGAACGGAGTGCGCGACCGATGAGCCGCTGGATTTCCTGGGTCCTGCCCCGGAGTCCGTCCCGTTCCCGGGAGGTGCGGGTGTGAGTGGAGCGGGGGAGCATGGCGTATTCCCCCGTGACCCATCCCTTTCCACTGGCCTGCCTCCACGCCGGAACCTGCTCCTCCACGGAGGCGGCGCAGAGCACCCGGGTCCTACCGAAAGAGATGAGGCAGGAACCCTCCGCGTTCGCGGCCCACCCCGGCTCTATTGAGACGGGCCTCAGTTCATCCACTCCCCTTCCATCCCCTCTCATCCGTTCACTCCCGTGCGTTCGAGAACAGCGGTCCGGACATCGGCAAGAATACGGTCCGCTCCCCGGGCCAGCAGGACCTCTGCAACCTGACGGCCCAATGCCTCAGGGGACTCCAATCTTCCTGTGGCCTCCGCCCGCACCAACCGACGACCGTTGGGATCCGCCACCATGGCCCGGAGGCGGAGACTTCGATCAAAGGGGAGCCCCAGTGCCGCGACCGGAAGCTGACACCCCGCCTCCAGCGTGTGGAGAAGGGTCCGCTCCGCAGTGACGGCAGCCTCTGTCGGCCCATGATTCAACTCCGTCGCCCACCCCCGGATCGAATCCTCGTCCCCAACCCGGGCCACAATCGCCAGGGCGCCCTGTCCCGGGGCCGGTGGCCAAGCCGCCAGGTCCAGCGCCTCCGAAATCCGATGGCTCCATCCCAGGCGCCGGACACCGGCAGCCGCCAGGAAGATTCCATCCAATTCCCCGTCGTCCACCTTCTGGATTCGGGTATCCAGGTTCCCCCGGACCCCTTCCACCTGGACTCCGGGATGGTGGGCCCGGGCCAGGGCCTGCCGGCGAAGGGATCCGGTCCCGAGACGGGCACCCTCCGGCAGGCCTGCGAAGGTGAGGGAAGCGCCCTCCGGCCCGATGAGAACATCCCGGGGGTCCTCTCGTTCGGGAACTGCGGCCAGGACGAGGCCCTTCGGGAAGACCGTGGGAAGGTCCTTCAGGGAGTGTACGGCGATGTCCACTCGCTCCTCCAGAAGGGCGTTGTCCAGTTCCCGGGTAAAGAGGCCCTGTCCTCCGATCTCCGAGAGAGGACGATCCTGAACCACGTCTCCGGTGGTCCGGATGATCACCAGTTCCACCTCCCGACCGGAGATGGTCCGGATCCGATCCGCCACCCAACCACTCTGGGTGGTGGCCAGGAGGGAACCCCGAGTGCCGAGGCGGAGGGGGGCCATGGCCATCACCAGTTGGACTGGAGACCGTCGATGATGGCACGCACGAGGCGGTCCACCGCGATTTCCCGACCCGTCTCCTCCCGCTCCGAAGCCTCGAGGAACTCTCCTCGGGCCTGAAGGGCCCTGTCCTCCCAGAGAATCACGTTGTTCACCCGGTCCACCACTTGAACCTCCACGGCAAGGGTCACCTGTCGTTCCACCACCTGGGCCCCTTCCTCCCCGGAGCGGTAGGACGGGGCGTCCACCGAGTAGCGGCGGACGGTGCCCCGGATCACCGCGTCGGCATAGGGCTCCCCGGCCGTCTGGACCCCGAAAGAACGGGGCACATCCCTGAGGATGGCCTCGAACACCTCCTGGGGAAGCTCGAACCGATCGGTCTCGTTCTCGAAGGGGATCACCGCCACCGTGCGGACATGGGGAGGCAGACCCGCTCCGGCCCGAAGCGTGTAGTTGCAACCGGAGGTGGCTGCCAGGATCAGGAGAAGGCCCATGAGGCCGCCTCGGGAGCTAATGGCCAGGATTCCAGACATCCGAAGGAAAGGCTTCCACATACTCAACCGATTCGAGGGTGAGGCGCAGTTCCCGGGTCGCCCCATGATGGCGGTAAACCGCTTCCCGGGGAAAACGTTCTCCCCGATCCCGGGTGAGCCGCAGGTCTTCCCGAACGCCCTGGGCAGAAACCCGCTCCATCCGCTCCACCCAGCGATCCAGGAGGATATAGGAGAGTTCGCCCCCTCCTGCCACGCGATAACGGATGGAGGCGTGACCTCCGTCGGAACGGGTGGCCTCCATGGGAGCCGTCCCCGGCCCCGGACGAAACACGCCCAGGCTCCCCCACAGGAGGGTGGCCGGGGGGACGAAATCCCCCATCCCGGAGGGGATGCGGAGGTCATCGTCCACCAGCGCCGCGGCGGCAACCCGCTCCCCATTTCCGAGGAAGAGATCCAGCCGTGCCCGGAACGGACCCTCCACCCTCGCCACACCCCGACCGCTGAGCCGCATCCCCGGCTCGTTGAGGGACCAGTCAAAGTAGATTCGGTAGGACCCGTCCAGGGTGGATGCCTCCTGGGCCTGCCGACCCATCGACCCGGCGTCGATGGCCGGCCCGGGTGCCGGTGCCGGGGTGGTGCCGCATCCGGCCACGAGAAGGATGACCAGACCAACGATCCAAGGCGGTCTCCACCAGCGGGAACGACTCCGGCCCACTGCCGGTTGGGCCACCGGCACTGGATATGGTGTCCGGCGACGTCCATGGCTCCGGGTGCTCACTTCAGGTGAAGGGGTATGCATGGCCTCTCAGCGACGGGAGCAACAAGATCGAACTAGTGTGGTGTCGCCGAAGTCCCGAGGCAGTCGAGCGCCGCTGCATCCGCTCCAGCGTCGTTTCTCCCCCTCGACGTGGCGGTGCCATGCCTCGTCGTCGCGCCTGACTGGAGCGGTGCTTCATCACTCTTGGTACTCACGGGACTTCGGCGACACCACACTAAGACCCTTGAACCCCGGAAAGGTAACCCGGGGTCCCGAAGGGATCACAGGGGAGGGTCGGGGCGGAGCACAGGGAGGGGAGACGCTGCCGTCCCCGACTCGTCTTCCCTGGCCTCTTTCTCCCCACTACCTTCGCCGCCATGTCTTCCTCTCCCGCCTTCGTGGCCAGCGACATCCATCTGGGCACCGGCCGTCCGGAACGTGCGGCGGCTTTCTGTCAGTGGCTCGAGTTCGTAGCTGCCCGTTCCCGGCACCTGATCCTGAACGGGGACATATTCGACTTCTGGTTCGAATATGAGAGCGTGATCCCCCGAGGACACACCCGGACCCTGGGCCTCCTGGCGAAGATGGTGGACTCCGGGATTCGGGTGGACTTCGTGGGCGGGAACCACGATTGGTGGGGGGGCTCCTACCTGGAGGAGGAGGTGGGCGTCCAGTTCCATCGACAGCCGGTCCGCCTTGAGGTGGCGGGGGCCCGGGCTCTCGTCGCCCATGGCGATGGACTGGGACCGGGAGATCGGGGATACCGGGTCCTCTCCTCCGTCCTCCGGAATCGACTCACCTGCTGGGCCTTCCGGTGGGTGCACCCGGACCTGGGCGCCCGGGTGGCCCGGTTCGTTTCCCGGACCGACCGTCGGCCTTCGGTAGTGGAAGATGGGTCCCCTGCCCTGGCCCTGCGGGCACCGATTCTGGAGCGCTGGGCGCGGGAGGAACTTCTGGCCGACCCGGAGCTGGACCTGGTCCTCCTGGGACACACCCACACTCCGGTGAAACGGGAGGTAGCCCCGGGCCGCTTCTATCTCAACTCCGGCGACTGGCTTCATCACCGAACCTTCCTGGAACTACGGGAGGGGTCGGCCCCTCAGCTCCTCACCTGGTCGGACCCCTCCGGATCCTGACCGGAATCCTGGATCAGGGAAGCCTTTGGGGTCCAAAGGGAATCCGCAGCCCCACTTCCCACCCCCCACCTCCCATCCGCGGGAAGACCTCCAACGAAAGGGGTTCGGGGAAGTCCGCCAGGTGTGCGGAAACGAACGCATCTGTGGCTCCCAGGAACACCAGGAAGAGGCCCAGGGCCGCCCAGTCCTCCACCTGGTCTTCCCGTCGTTCCACAAGCTCGTCCCATCGCTCTACCCGCTCATTCCCCTCCGCAAGGAAGCGGACAGAATCGGGATCCAGGATTCCCCTTCGGCGGATCTCCTCCTCCACCGACCTGAGTTCCGTCCGTCGGAATCGCAGCGCCGTGCGCCTCCGGGAGGCCGATTTCCACAGCATCCATCCGGTGGCGGCCTGGGCCGTGATGTAGAAGGCGCCCCGCGTGGGCGCGCCCACCGCCAGGTGCCCCCATCCAGGAAGCACGAGGGATCGGGCAAAGGCCCCCCCGGGCGTGATGGGGCCTTCCTGGGCCGGATCGGCCACGGCAGCGTCCCCGACCAGGCCGGAGGGTTCGGGGGGGACATCCTGCGCAGCCAGTCCCGGGAGGCCCGGGCCGAATGCGAGGACGCAGAGGACCGAAAGAGCCACAAGGACCCGTCGAACCCCTGAGCCCTCCGTCACTGGGCGATCCATCCACTCGATTGATCTCATGCGGTCCCGCCCGTGGTCAGGGATTCCAGGCTCTCGCCGCCGGGCGGCACCGGGAGATCCAGGACCGACAGGGCGGCCGGGCGCATTTCCAGTTCCAGCCAAGGCGTCTCCATGGGAGCGAGCTCCCCGTCCAGTTCGAAGGCGAAGGGCTGCCGGTCGAGAGATACGATACGCAACTTCCGGAGGGTCCGCAGATGGATGGTGGGCTCCCGCCCATGTGTTCCCCGCAGGACCCGGGGAAGGTATCGGACGACCTCGAGAGGACCGAGGGGCTCAACCAGGAAGAGGTTCAGGAGTCCATCATCAGGGCGGGCTAGAGGCGAAAGTCGGAATCCGCCACCGACAGTGGGCCCCACGGTGACCGCCGCCATCAGGATCGACTTCCGGAGCGTCTCCGGTCCCCCCCCTCCCTCCTCCAGCTCCAACTCCAGCTCCACCGGCTGGAATCGGAGAAGGGCACTCAGGAAGGCCGCCATGTACTGAGGCAGCCCAGACAGTCGCTGGAACCGGGAACGACGGCGGAGCACCTCCACGTCGATCCCCACTCCCAGGAGGTTGACGAAGTACGCCTCCCCCTTCTCCCAACGGGCGAAGCCAACGTCAAACCGACGGGGCCGGCCGGTATCCAGGAGCCCAAGGACCGCGTCCATTTTCCCGGAGCACTCCATCATCCGGTGGAAGTCGTTTCCCGTCCCCATGGGGAGGACGGCCAGGGGGAAACGAAGGGCCTCACCGGACTCCAGGAGCCCATTGGCCACCTCGTGGACGGTCCCATCCCCGCCCACCACCAGGAGCGGCCCCGCCTCTCCCGACGCTACGATCTCAAGGGCCAGGGTTCGGGCGTGACCGGGCTCCGCGGTGAGATGGAGGCGGTAGGCCCGTCCGGCATCGGCGAGGGCGGCTTCCAGCCGGGGACGAACCCTTGCCCCTCGACTTCCTGCGGAATTCGGGTTGAGGATGACGTGGACGGGATTCACCCCTCCCTCCGCCGGCTGGGATGCGGACCGAGTGGCCGGGCTTGTCCCTCCGCTCGGTCACACTCCGAAGACCGGGAACACGGGAGCCCCCGGTACCCGGCGCCGGAAGATGGCGGAAAGCCCGGGGAAGGGGCAACGCCTCCTGATCAGCCGGGGTCGGAGGCGCCTTCCAGGACGCCCTGCACCCCGGTCATCTCCTGGATGGAGATCCCGAAGATGAGGGTTCGGTGGCGGCCCGGGTCGTCCAGCGAGAAGATCCCTGGGAATCGGGCCTCCAGCGCTTCGACGGCGCGCGCTCCCAACCGGGCCTCCTCGCCGGTCCCGTCCAGGGGGAGGAGGTGGAACGCACCATGGACCACCACGCTGGTCCAGTTCCAGAGATCCGCCACTTCGTCGACCTGAAACGCCACCCAGCGATGATGGAGAAGGGTCTCGGTCTTCTCCCCCAGGGCGGTTCTTCCGAAGAGCCATCCATCCTGGTACACGTATCCCAGGGGGCGAATGTCCACCCGGTCGCGAAAGGTGAAGGCAAGGCGGCCCAGCTGAAGTCGTCCCAGCGTCAACGCACACTCCTCGGGAGACAGGGCCCGGGTCCTGAAGGTCCGATCCTGCGTCATGGGTTCACTCCGAAGCCGGGGCACTTGCGGGGAGGACTCCCTCCTCCCGATAGCGCTTCAGCTTTCGATAGAGGGTTCGTCGGTTGATCCCCAGTCGGTCGGCGGCATTTCCCTGGTGCCATCCCTCCGAATCCAGCACCTCGAGAATGTATTCGCGTTCGAGGCGATCCAGGGACCAGCCCTCCTGCCCCCCCCTCTCGAGAAGGGATCGGTCCCCCAGCCCCCCGGAACCCGTGGCGGGCTCGAAGGGAAGGGATCGGGCGCCATGATGGAGGATGAGCCCGCGCTCGATGGTGTTCTCCAATTCCCGCACGTTCCCGGGCCAGTCGTAGGCCATCATCCGGGAGAGGGTCTCAGCAAGGATGGGCGGCGCCTCCAGCCCATTCTCCTCGGCGAAACGCAGGCGGAAGGCATTGGCCAGCAGGGGAATGTCCTCCCGACGCTCCCGAAGGGGGGGGACGCGGATGGGGAAGACGTTCATCCGATAGTAGAGATCTTCCCGGAAGCTGCCGTCCCGCACGCGTGGCTCCAGGTCCTCGTTGGTTGCGGAGACCAGACGGAAATCCACCGGAAGGGACTCGGACCCTCCCACCGGTGTCACCCTTCGCTCCTGGAGGACCCGGAGGAGCTTCACCTGAGTGGACGCAGGGATGGTGGAGACCTCGTCCAGGAATAGGGTCCCTCCCTGGGCCGTCTCCACCAGGCCTCTCCTGGATTGGACCGCACCGGTGAAGGCTCCCTTCACATGCCCGAACAGTTCCGACTCCAGCAGGGTCTCGGCCAGGGCGGAGCAGTTGACGGGAACGAAGGGACGTCGGATCCGACCCGAGGCCTCGTGGACGGCCCGTGCCACCAGCTCCTTTCCCGTCCCGGTCTCCCCGACGATGAGTACGCTGGCCCGGGTCGGGGCCACACGCTCGATGAGATTGAAGACCCGACGCATGGCGGGGGTCTTTCCGATGATCCGGCTTCGGATGGAGTCCTGGCTTTGAGCCCGCAGGCGGGCCACCTCCCGACGGAGCTCCGTTTCCTCCACGGCCCGCCGAAGGGTGAGGAGAAGTTCCTCGGTCCGGAACGGCTTGTTGATGTAGTCATAGGCCCCCAGCTTCATGGCCTCCACTGCTGTGTCCACGCTCCCGAAGGCCGTCATCACGATGAACTGGGCATCGGTCTGGGTGGCCGGCGCGGCGGAAAGGACGTTGAGACCGTGCATTCCCGGGAGGTTGAGATCCAGGAGGACCACATCGAAGAGCGTGGACTCGAGACGCTTCAGCGCGCTCTCTCCTGACGACACGGTGGAAACCCGGAACCCCTCCTCCCGGAGGGTCTGTTCCAGGAGTTCTCTCACCATGTCCTCGTCTTCCACCACCAGAACCCGGGGAAGGAGCGGGGTTTCCGGAGGGTCGGCCCCGCCGGGGGCGCCCCCTCCGTCAGCGTGGAGGGCCGGGATGCTCCTTGGCGTCCAGCCTCTCACGATTCTTCCTCCCCGAAGAACGGCTGCAGCCTGAACACGAACTCCGACTTCCCCTCCGCGTCCCGCTCCACCCCGAGGGTTCCCCCCTGCCCGGCAGCGGAAAGGCGGGAGATCGTGAGTCCCATTCCCTCTCCTCCCCACCGGGAGACGAAGGGGATGAAGATCCACTCCTCCTCCCCTTCCGCCACACCCGGGCCCGAGTCCCGGATCCGGACCTCACCCCCGCCATTATCGCCAGGAAGGACCTGGACTTCGATCCATTCCCCTTCCCCCCCATCGAGGCTGGATCGGACGGCCCGCTCCGCATTGATGAGGAGGGCGAGAAGCGCCTCACGGAGACGAATCGGGTCGCCCTGCACTTCCACCTCCGCGCCCCAGGGGAGGAAGCGGAGTTCAATCCCGTGACGTCCCAGTTCCGGCCGCACCAGAGTCAGGGTCCGCTTCACCTCCTCGCCCAATTCCAGACGGGTGGGTGCCGCCGAAGGGGGTCGTGCCAATTCCAGGAGCTGACGAGCCAGACGGGCCAGACGCCCGCTCTGCGTCCGAATGGCGGACAACTCCCTGGATTGGACCGTGCATGCCGGATCCTCCGCCTTCCGCTCCAGACGATCCACCGCCATCTCGATGGCCGTGAGAGCGGTTCCAATCTCGCTGGCCACCCGTCCTGCCACTGTCCCCATGGGATCCGCGAGGTTCTCCCCCTGGACCGTGGGATTCATCCCCTGCCCTCTCCGGCCAGCATCTGGAGCAGGTCAAAAGCGGTGACGATCCCCACAAGCCGTTCCTCGTCCACCACCAGCGCCCGATGAATCCTCCCTTTCACCAGGAAGTCCGCCAGTTCCGGCACGAGCATTTCCGGATCCACGCCGAAGGCCACGGGAGTCATGATCTCCTCCACCGTGACGTCACCCAGGGCGAGGCTATCCATGGTCTGGGATGGGAAGACCATCACCGAGGATTCAGGGGAGAGGAAATAGACCTCCTCCGCGTCGTCGTCACCGGCCGCGAAGGTCTCCCAGAAGGCGTCCGCCTGGGGGAGTTCCGGTTGCCTGGCTGCGTACCGGATCACATCGGTTCGGGAAATCACGCCCAGCACCCGGTTCGAGGCATCCAGCACGGGAACGCCAGAGATTCCCTCGGCGTCCAGGAGTTGGACCAGTTCCTGGAGGGATGTCTCGGGTGGGACCGAGATTACTTCCGAACGCATGATGTCCCGAACAGTTCGCATACCCCCCCCATATCTCGTGACTTGGAAGGCCGGCAGGGGGGTGGAAACTCCTCCGGTCCCCTCTTCTGCCACCCCTGGTTTCGCACCCTAGCAAGGCCGAGGACGCTCCAGATCAAGGAACGTGCCGTCGCCCAGCACCGGGCCATGTCTCGGACGGAACGACCTCCGGGGAGAGCGGCCGCATCGGTTCCGCCTCCCCCTGTAGACAGAGCCCAGAACACCGGGTGCAGGGCGAGACCGGACATCCTGTCCCAACACGGGGGACGTAACGACCGGCCCCTCCCTTTCCCCGGACCCGTGGCACGGCATAAGTTGATCGAAGTTGTTCTACCCTTCTCTACAGGGGTGTCCCATGCCGGTTCCGGAACTCATGCCCCTCTCAACGGCCTCCGAGTCCAAGCTCCTCTCCGCGGTGCTTGCCGGACTCGTCGGGCCCGTTTTCGTCTGTGACGGCCAGGGACAAATTCGTAAGGTGAATCCCGCCCTGGAGCAACTGGTGGGACGAACCGAGGAGGACCTGATGGGTCGGCCATGCTGGGAGGCCCTCTTTCCCGGAGAGGAGGCAGCGGCGATCCGGGAGCGCTACCATCGACTCGGCAATTCCGATGAGATGTCACCGGTGGAGATCACTTTCACCGACGATCAGGGAAACCCGTCGACCATTCTCTGGTCCCACACACTGGTCCGCAGTCCGGCCGGGGACGTCACCCTGGTCCTCGCCGCCGGAACCGATGTGACGGAACTGCGAAGGCTGGAGCGGGAGGCCACTGAACGCAAGCTAGAGGAAGCGGCCCGGCAGGCCCGGGAGGAGGCGCTGCAAAGCTCGGAGGCGCGCTTCTCGGGGATCGTTGAACTCGCCTCCGACGCCATCATTTCCGTGGATGAGAGCCACCGCATCGTCGTCTTCAACCAGGGTGCGGAAGTCATCTTCGGTTACCGCCCCGAGGAGATCCTGGGAAGGCCCCTGGATCTCCTTCTTCCGTCCCACGCCAGGGATGCACACAGGGGACACCTCGAGACCTTCCATCGATCCCCTGTCCCGTCCCGTCGCTTGGGAGAACGGACGGCCATCTCGGGCCTACGGAAGAATGGCGAGGAGTTCGCGGCCGAAGCTTCCATCCTGAAGCTGGAGGTGGAGGGCCGGAGGCTCTTCACCGTGCTTCTCAGGGACATTTCGGCGCGGGTGAAACGGGAGGCCGGCCAGCGGTTCCTGGCAAAGGCGGGGGCGGCCCTGGCCTCGTCCCTGGAGTCGGAGGAAACCCTCCGGTGCATCGCGGAGCAGACCGTGGCGGAGATCGCCGACTTCTGCCTCATCGACCTGATGGAAGGGTCGGGTGGCTCTCGTCACCTGGAGGCCATCCATCGGGATCCAGGGCAGAAGGAGCTGGCGGAGGCCTTCCAATCCCTGTCCATGGATCAAGCTCATTTCCCCGTCCTGTCCGCCGTCATGGAGACCGGTCGCCCCGAGTTGGTGGCGGCGGTGACCCCGGAGCATCTGGCGGAATGGTGCCATGAGAAGGAGCAGCTCGGGTGGCTCCAGAAGCTGGCTCCCCGCAGCTACATGGCGGTCCCGCTCCTGGCGCGAGGTCGCACCGTGGGTGCCCTTCTCTGCGTCCGCTCCGGACAGAGTCCCGGCTATGACGAACAGGACCTGGAACTGGCAGTGGAGCTGGGGCGCCGAGCCGGGGTCGCGCTGGAGAATGCCCGCCTCTACAGGGAAGCCAGGGATGCCGTGCTGGCCCGGGACGATGTCCTGGGCATTGTATCCCATGACCTTGGAAACCCGCTCCAGGCCATCTTCATCGGCCTGGAAGCCCTCGAACGGACAAGGAGTTCCAGGGGAGAGGGTCAAGCCGGCTCGGAGGAATATTACCTCTCGGCCATCCGACGTTCTGCCGATGCCATGGAGCGCCTGATTCGGGATCTCGTGGAAATCCGTCGAATGGAGGCGGGCCATCTCTCCCTGGATCCGGTTCGACAGGCGTTGCTTCCCCTTGTGGAAGAGGCCCTGGAGGTGATGGATCCGCTGGCCCGGGTGAAAGGGGTGGAGATCCAGAACCACCTGGACTCCAGCCGGCTCCCCGAAGTGACAGTGGACCCGGATCGGATCCAGCAGGTCCTCTCCAACCTCGTGGGAAATGCGGTGAAACACACCCCGGAAGGCGGACGCGTGACCATCATTGGAGAGTGTGGGGAAAGGGAGGTCCGGATCACGGTCCGGGACACGGGACCGGGGATCCCGGAAGAGGATCTGGCCTTCGTTTTCGATCGCTTCTGGAGGGGGTCAACGGGCCGCGGGCGAGGAATCGGGCTGGGACTCGCCATCGCCCGGGGCATCGTGCAGGCCCATGGAGGAAAGATCTGGGCCGAGTCGACTCCCGGCGAAGGGAGCGCCTTCACCTTTACCCTGCCCCTCGGCTCCCCGGATCCGGAGGAAGGCTCCGAGACTGTGCCAGCCCGCGTCCCTCACCTGAACGACTCGCGGGCCTGAACGGACTACGGGCCGGGATGCCCTTGGCATCCCGGCCCGCTCACTTCATGGAAGAGGTCCGGTAAAGAGGGTCGCTCAGTTTGCTGTCGAAGCCATGGCCCCGGCAACCCGTTCCGGTCCTCCCAATCTCATCCCTCGTCCTCCCCCTCCGGACGCCGGGCGACCAGGATAGGCGCCTTGGCGCCTCGGATGACCTTGTCCGCCACGCTTCCCAGAACCAGACGGGCCGCCCCCCCCCTTCCCCGGGTCGCAATTGCGATGAGGTCGGCACCCGCATCCTCGAGATGGGCGAGAACTCCTCGCCCGGCATCGGAAGCCACGAGCACATGGCCCGTCGCATGGATGCCATCCGCCTTCAGCGAAGCCTCCACCTTTCCGAGGTACTCATTGGCGCGCTCCTTCCGGGCCTCCAGCATGGTTCCCTCGGAGACGGCGTGAGGCAGGTAGGTGGTGGCCAGGGGGAATGGCTCATGGATCACCATCACCAGGTCCACCTGCGTGACGCCGGGTTCCAGGACGGGGCGGACCGCCGCCACTGCGACCTCGGCCTCTTCGGACCCGTCGAGCGGCACGACCACCTTTCGGGGAATTCCGCCCTCCCATCCACCGGCGGCGTCCTGCTCGCGAAGAAGGAGCAGAGGGGTCCCGGACCGCCGGATCAGCGAATCGGCCACGCTTCCCAGCCATGCCCGCTGCCACGAGCCCCGCCCATGGGTGGTGAGGACCACGAGGCCGACGCCCTTCTCGGTGGCCAGGGCATCCACCGTGCGAGCCACCGGGCCGGACTTCACATGAACGTCGACATCCACACCCGATTCGGAGATGCGGGATCGCACACCCTCGAGATACGTCCCTGCCCGGGACTCCTCCTCCTCGAACCACCGGGTGATCAACTCCCCATCCCCTGCAGCCAGAGGCACAGGGGGAAGATCGGATACGACCGAGGCCAGGTGAAGGCGGGCCCCGAATCGCTTGGCCAGAGATCCAGCGGTGGGAAGGGCGGTCTCGGAGAACTCCGAGCCGTCAAGGGGAACGAGAATCCGATCCATTAACTGATCCTCCAGAACGTTGGGGGGCTTGGGAAGGTTGCTGACACTCTTTGCACTCCTCGTGCCAAGACCCTCGGGGCACCTTCGGGTTCCACCGGGTTCCACGTCCACGCGTTGAGGATGTGTGGTCCCAGCAGAGAAATCGAATCAGGTGGCGGAATCCGGGCCATCACCCCAGCTTTGCTTCCGCTCAGAGTTACAGGGCATTCCGGCAGGAGATCGGGTGCCCCCTTCAACGGCAGGCTGGGACTTTTTGTCGTGTCCCTTGCCGACTTTGGGGCCCTCTGGCCCGCGACGAGGATGGAGATGCTCGAACTGTGGCGCTGAATCCCGAAATCGAGGGGCGGGGAGGGTTGGGCTGGGGGACCACGGCTCGATGGGCCGGGCCCCTTCTATTCCTCCTGCTTCTCCTTCCTCCCCCGGATGGACTGAGCTCAGAAGGGTGGAAGGTGGCCATCCTCGGGATCCTCATGGCCACCTGGTGGGTTACGGAGGCCGTCCCCCTGGCCGTGACCGCGCTGCTTCCCATCCCCCTCCTCCCTCTCCTGGGAGTCATGCCGGTGGGAGCTGCGGCCGCTCCCTTTGCCGACCCCGTCATCTTCCTGTTCATGGGCGGGTTCATGCTGGCGACTGCCATGCAGCGATGGAGCCTTCATCGCCGGATCGCCTTCGGGATCATCGCCGCCGTGGGGACATCCCCCCGGAGACTCGTGGGTGGATTCATCCTCGCCGCCGCCTTTCTCAGCATGTGGGTGAGCAACACGGCTGTGGCGGTGATGATGCTCCCCATCGGGACCTCGGTGATCCAGGTGGTGGGCGGAGGACCCGGAAAGGGGAACCGGCCTCCGGGAGACCCCATGTTCGCCCTGGCCCTTCTCCTGGGAATTGCCTACGGAGCTTCGGTGGGCGGAGTCGCCACCCTCATCGGGACCCCGCCCAATGCCCTCCTCGCCGGGTTCCTGGCCAGCGAATACGACATCCACATCGGGTTCGTGGAGTGGATGACCATGGGGCTTCCGCTCACCGCCCTGACCCTTCCCCTGGTCTGGCTTCTCCTCACCAGGGTGGCGTTCCAGGTGGATCCGGAGGGCGCCGCCCTTCCCGCGGATGCCCTGGACCAGATGCGTAGGGAGTTGGGAGCGATCTCACCGGCAGAACGACGGGTAGCGTGGCTCTTCGCCCTCACGGCCCTGGCCTGGATGACCCGTCCCCTGATGGCCACCGTCATTCCCGGGATCTCAGACGCCGGGATCGCCATGCTCACCACCATCCTCCTCTTTCTGGTTCCGTCGAACCACGACGAGGGAGGCGTCCTTCTGGACTGGGACACGGCGAAAGGGATTCCCTGGGACATCCTCCTCCTTTTCGGAGGGGGGCTTTCCCTCGCCGCCGGCATCTCCCAGTCAGGCCTCGCCGGTTGGATGGGCGAAGGGCTGGCCGTCCTGGGCAACCTTCCCCTCCCCGTGCTCCTCCTCGGGGTGACCGTCCTCATCGTGTCCCTGACCGAGCTCTCCTCCAACACCGCAGCCACCGCCGCCTTTCTTCCGGTCCTGGCCGCCCTTGCCCTCAGCCTGCAGGTGGACCCCCTCCTTCTCACGGTCCCCGCAGCCCTTGCGGCCAGTTGCGCCTTCATGCTCCCGGTGGCCACCCCCCCCAATGCGGTGGTGTTCGGGAGCCGGTGGGTACAGATCCAGGACATGATCCGGGCGGGGGTCCTGCTGAACCTCCTCTTCATCGCTGTGATCCCGCTCCTCTCCATGGTCCTCCTCCGCCTCTTCTTCGGAGTGGAGCTGGGGTCGGAATGATCTCAGGATCGGGACGGGAGGGGGAACCCGGCGCCGCTCCGTGCGTTACCATGGGAGAGGAGCGTCACACCGGCTCTCCGCCCTTCCCATCCCACGGGAACCACCGGAATGCGTCTCCGCACCTCCTACAGGGTATTCCTTCCCGGCCTCCTGGCCATGGCCCTGGGCCTATCCGGGCCGGTGGAGGACATCCACGGCGAAGTCGCGATCGGAACTCCGGGTTCCGCTCCGGCCACCCTGGTGGAAGGCCGTGTCCTCCAGCCCGACGGACACCCCATCGCCGCCGCCCTGGTGACCTTCACCTCGGATGTCGGGAGCGTCCGGGCCACCCGCTCCGAACGGGATGGGACGTTTCGACTCCAGCGCCCGGGCATGCCAGGAGTGGGCGGTCTTCTCCGGGTGGAGCGAATGGGCTATCGGACCGTCGAAGAACGGATTGAAGGAGGCACGGCCCGGGTGGAACTGACCCTCTTCCCCGAACCCCTCCCGCTCCCGGGCTTCCAGGTGGTGGTGGAAGGCCCAATCTGCCCCACGGACGACGATGCCTCTGCCCGGGCCGTCTGGGAGCGGATGGCCATGCAGCATCCAGGTGGCCTGGATACCATGGGGGTGGCCAGCTACACCCTGGCGCTCGCTGATACCCTGATGGAGGGCTCACCGAACGCTGGCCAGGGAGACCCCAACGGTCTGATCCCCGGCCAGCGCGGGTCGGCGCCTCTCCTCCGCCTGTCCTGGGGACGCCGGGTCCTGCGGGATGGGTACGCCTTCCCGGTTCGCCGAACCGATTCCGACGGCTCCTTCGACTCCTGGTCCTACGCTCCGCTGGAGGCGGACTTCTCCACCCACTTCGCTTCCCCGGAATTCGGGCGGCTCTCCCGTTTCCAGTTCGCCATGCAGGGTTCCGAGGGGATGGTGCTCCGATTCTGCTCCAGGGACTCCCGGCAGCCAGGGTTGGAAGGTCGGCTGGAGATCTCCCCGGACACCCTCCTGACCCGGGCGGAGTGGCGCTTCCGCACCGATGAGCCCGACGAAGCGGCGGGTGGCTGGGCCCGATTCCCCTCCCATCTCGTATCGGGCCCTCCTCCCCTCCTCCCCATGGAATCCATGACCTGGCGAAAGATCCGGGCCGGAGGGGTCCAGCGACGAGCACAGTGGTATGAGGAGTGGGTCCTGGCGCCGGGAGATTCGGTTCCCTTCCTTCCCAACCGGGAGTGGGACGGGGTCCCCCCCTGGGATCTGAGGCGCTGATCGGGCCGAACGTGCAGGAAGGACTCCTCTCCCGCTAGTTTTGCGGCGGACGGTCCAGGGGACGCTTCTCCCCGGCCACTGACTCCCACCCCGTTCCACCCCCCATCCCAGGAGGAGGCCATGGCGCGGAACTCCGCCCCTCCCCCTTCCCTCTCCACGCCGTCCACCTCATCGCGCCCCCACCCCCGGAGTCAGGGCGTGCCGGAGCCCAGCCCCCGAAACCCCGGGGTCCCCTTCGACGCCCAATGGATCCGCCGGCTCCAGGTGAACCGGAGTGCCGTGCAACGACGGGCCACGTCGCTGGGCGGCCGGCGAAGCCTCAAGGGGGAGTGGCAGGCGGCATGGCTGCTCCGGGCCATCTCCCTCATGGACCTCACCACCCTCTCCGGCGACGACACCGCTGGAACGGTGAGGCGCCTGTGCGCGAAGGCGCGACGCCCCCTTCGGGACGACCTGGCGACTGGGTTGGGCGTGGCGGATCTGGGGATCACCCCGGCCGCCGTCTGCGTCTATCACGCCTTCGTGGAGACCGCCTGTGAGGCCCTCGCAGGAAGCGGAATTCCGGTGGCCGCCGTCTCCACCGGCTTTCCCCACGGACTCTCTCCCCTCAACGCACGACGGGAAGAGATCCGGGCCTCGGTGGAGGCCGGCGCCGGAGAGATCGACGTGGTCATCACGCGTGCCCACGCCCTCACCGGGAACTGGCAAGCCCTCTACGACGAGGTCCGGAGCTTCCGGGAGGCCTGCGGCGACGCCCACCTGAAGACGATCCTGGCCACAGGGGAGCTGGGACCCCTGGTGGATGTGGCCCGGGCGAGCCAGGTCTGCATGATGGCCGGAGCCGACTTCATCAAGACCTCCACCGGGAAGGAGCAGGTGAACGCCACCCTGCCGGTGGGGCTGGTCATGGCTCGGGAGATCCGGGCATTCCAGGAGCGAACGGGGCACCGGGTGGGGTTCAAGCCGGCGGGGGGCATCCGCACGGCGAAGGACGCCCTCCTCTGGATGATCCTCATGAAGGAAGAGCTGGGAGACGCCTGGCTCGACCCCCACCTCTTCCGCTTCGGGGCCTCCTCCCTTCTGGCGGACATCGAGCGGCAGCTGGAGCACCACCTGACCGGCCGCTATTCCGCCCTCCATCGTCACCCAATGGCCTGACGGCCCATGCACCATGCACCCATGACCCGAATCGCCGAGCTCTACCGGACACTGGAATACGGACCCGCACCGGAGAGCGCCGCTCCGGCCCGGGCCTGGATGGACGCCCATGGACGGCGTTTCGGGCACTTCATCCAGGGGGTGTGGGCGGAGCCGGAGGAGGCAGTCCACTTCGCCACCGCCAATCCCGCCGACGGGGAGGAACTGGCCCAGGTCGCCCAGGGGTCCGCCGGGGACGTGGACCGGGCCGTGAAGGCGGCAGGGGCCGCCCTCAACGGCTGGCGGGAGCTGGGACCTAGCGGGCGAGCCCGCCACCTCTACGCGTTGGCCCGGAGCCTTCAGCGTCACGCCCGCCTCTTCGCCGTCCTGGAGACCATGGACAACGGGAAGCCCATCCGGGAATCCCGGGACGTGGACATTCCCCTGGCCATCCGCCACTTCTATCACCACGCCGGGTGGGCCCGCCTCCTGGAAGCGGAGTTTCCCGGCAGAGTGGACCACGGAGTGGTGGGGCAGATCATCCCCTGGAACTTCCCCCTCCTCATGCTCTCCTGGAAGGTGGCTCCGGCGCTGGCGGCGGGAAGCACCGTGGTCCTCAAGCCGGCGGAATACACCCCCCTCACCGCCCTTCTCTTTGCCCAGCTATGCCGGGAGACGGGACTCCCTCCGGGCGTGGTGAACATCGTCACGGGGGATGGGACGACGGGAGCCGCCCTGGTGGCCCACCCCGGGGTGGGAAAGCTGGCCTTCACCGGGTCCACCGAGGTGGGGCGGGAGATCCGGCAGGCCACCGCCGGGAGGGATACGGCCCTCACCCTGGAGTTGGGAGGGAAGTCCCCTTTCCTGGTCTTCCCCGACGCGGACCTGGACTCTGCGGTGGAGGGGGTGGTCGACGCCATCTGGTTCAATCAGGGACAGGTATGCTGCGCCGGGAGCCGGATCCTTGTCCAGGAGGGGGTCGCGGAGGCCCTGGAGGAGAAGCTGCGGACCCGGATGGAAACCCTCCGCATGGGAGACCCCCTGGATAAGGGCATGGATCTGGGAGCCATCGTGGCCCCGGTGCAACTGGATCGCATCCGGAGCCTGGTGGAGAAGGGCCGGGAGGAAGGCGCCCGGATCTGGCAGCCCTCGTGGGCCTCACCCGAAGGGGCGGCAGCGGCCTCGGGAACAGGCGATGGGCGGGAAGGCGATGGACGAGAAGGCGCTGGGCGAGCGGCCGGCCGGCGAGAGGGCCTCTTCTTCCCGCCTACCCTCTGCACGGCCGTCGAGCCTTCGGGAACGCTGGACCAGGTGGAGATCTTCGGTCCCGTGGTGACGCTCTCCACCTTCCGGACCCCCGACGAGGCGGTGGCCCTGGCCAACCACACCCGCTACGGCCTGGCCGCCTCCCTCTGGACGGAGAACATCAGCCTGGCGCTTGCGGTGGCTCCGCAGTTGAAGGCGGGGACGGTGTGGGTGAACTGCACCAACCGCTTCGACGCGGCGTCGGGATTCGGCGGGTACCGGGAGAGCGGCTTCGGACGGGAGGGCGGCCGGGAGGGGATGGAGGCGTACCTCCGGCCCGCCTGGGAGTTGGAAAAGCCCCCTCGCCGATCCCCTCAGCTTCTCCCTGGCTCCCGACTCCGGTCCGCTCTGGAAGAAGGGCTGGCCTATCGGACCCCTGAGGCTTCCGACGATGCCATCGACCGCACCACCAAACTCTTCATCGGGGGGCGGCAGCTTCGTCCCGACGGAGGCCAGGGGCTCGCGCTTGCAGACTCGGAAGGCACCGTGGTGGCGGTGGTCCCCCGGGGGAATCGGAAGGACGTGCGCAACGCGGTGGAAGCTGCCCGAAAGGCGGCGCCGGGGTGGGCGGCAGCGCCGGCTCATCTGCGGGCCCAGATCCTCTACTATCTGGCGGAGAATCTCTCGGCCCGGGCCGGGGAATTCGAGGCCCGGCTCCGAGAGAACGCCGGACTGGGCCGGAACGCGGCCCAGTCCGAGGTGGAACTCTCCCTGGACCGCCTCTTCCTGGCCGCCGCCCGGGCCGACAAGTGGGAAGGGCGGATCCATGAGACTCCCTACCGGAACGCCACCCTGGCCATGGTGGAACCCCTGGGCGTCCTGGGGATCGTCTGCCCCCCCGAGGCTCCGCTCCTGGGGTTGATCTCAATGCTGGCCCCAGCCCTGGCCACGGGAAACACCACCGTTGTCATCCCCTCTCCGGCCTTCCCGCTGGCCGGGCTCGAGCTCTACCAGGTGCTGGAGACCTCCGATGTCCCCCCCGGGGTGGTGAATCTGATCTCCGGCCTGCCGGAGGAGGTGGTACCGACCCTGGCGGACCACGATGACGTGGACGGGATCTGGGCCTTCGGAGACCCGGATCTCCTCACCGATGTGCGCCACCGCTCCGCAGGAAACCTGAAACGGTGCTGGACCCCCAGCGGCCGGTCCCCGAGCTGGACCGACAACGAGGAGGGAGCCGGGGATGCCTTCTACCGGAACGCGACCCAGGTGAAGAACGTCTGGATTCCCTACGGCGTTTGATCCAGCGGAGGTCCGGCGGCGGGGAGCCCTACCTTCGTACAAAGGACCGCTGAACCGGCTCCGTGACGATGAGTTCCACCCGATCACCAGGGGAGACGGTCACGCCGGACGTGGTATGGCGCCGGCCCGCGATGGGATTGATCTCAAAGCGGAGGTCCCGGGTGGACGACAGGGGGATGGAGGTCTGTCGGAACGACCGGGCACTGATCATGCCCAGGTCGTGGCGGCTGCCACCGGCCACGACCCGCACCTGCACGTCGTTCCGGTTCGCATTCTCCACCCGTATGGCCAACCGCCGTTCCGCCTGGGAAGCGAAGGGATCCCAGTTCGATCGTCCAAGGAGTCCCGCGCATCCAGCCGTCACGAGTCCGAGGACGGTTACGAGGACGAACCGCAGGGCGACTCTCTTCATGGCATTTCCCACACTGGGTTGCCCTCATCCAGCGGTGCGGGCCACCGCTTCGATCTCCACATCCACGCCCCGGGGGAGCCCTGCCGCCTGGACACAGGCACGGGCGGGGCGGTGGTCACCGAAATATGAGGCATATACCTCGTTCATGGCCCCAAAGTTCGCCATGTCGGAGAGAAACACGGTGGTCTTCACCACGGTGGAGAGGGAGCCTCCCGCCTCCTCCAGGACCGCCGCCAGGTTCTCCATGACCTTCCGGGTCTGTTCGGCCACATCACCCCCCACCAGATCACCCGACGCGGCGTCCAGGGGAATCTGGCCGGAGGCGTAGATCCAGCCCTCGCTGACCATGGCCTGGGAATACGGACCGATGGCGGCGGGCGCGCGGGAGGTGGAAACGGAGTGCATTCGTGTCATGTCGGGGCTCCTCTGGGAAAGGGGGCTTCCAGGGTAGGGGGGCTTCACGGGAAAAGGATCGAGGTCTGGTCGGGATCGGATCCGGCGGGAAGGCGCCCCCGACCCTCCAGGGGGATGGGGGCGAGGATGCCATCGGGACCCAGGGCCAGGAGTCGGTCCTGGAGGTTCACGGAAACGCAGACATGGTTGGGAACGATGCGCACCCGATCCCCGACCTGGGGACGCCAATCGGTTCCGGAGAGGTCCAGTAGCCCGTGTTCCTCGGAGAGACTCTTCACCACCACGTCGGGATGGTCCAGGAGGATGCCGTACCCTCCCCCGCCGCCGCGGAACTCCTCTTTGGCCAGGGCCTTGGACCCGGCATCCACCACCGCCTGGTGGGGGACGGCGGTGCTCACCACCGTGGCCAGGATGGAATAGGCCACCTCCTCCAGGCCGCAGACCCCGAGGGTCCACATGTCCCGGTCGTGGAAGATGCAGGTGCCGGCCCGGATCTCCGTGACTCCAGGGACGAGATGGCTCTGCCAGAGGGTCGGGGAGGACCCCCCGCTCACCACCCCCGCCGGGTGGCCCGATCGGACGAGGGCTTCCAGCGTCTCCTCCACTCGCCGCGTCACCCCGGCCAGGAGGTCGGGCTGCTCCTCCATCGGGACGCGGATGTGACCCGGATAGAAGAGAATCCCTTCGAAGCGCAGCTTGGGAGTGTCTTCGACTCGCCTCGCCAGTTCCACCGCCTGGTCGGCCGTCTGCACCCCCACCCGTCCCATTCCCGCATCCACTTCCACCAGGACCCCCACCTCCCGCCCGGTCCCGGCGGCTGCGCTGGAGAGAGCCGCCAGGGCCTCCTCCGAATCCAGCGCCACCTTCAGGCGGACCGCGGCGGGAAGGCCCAGGATCCTTCGGGCCTTGGGATGGACCGGCGGGTGGGCCAGAAGTAGGTCGGGGGAGACCTCGGCCATCACTTCGGCTTCCCGGGGGGTGGCCACGGTCAGCCCATCGGCACCGGCCGCGACCTGGAGGTGGGCCATGGCTCGGCTCTTGTGGGTCTTCACATGGGGACGCCATGAAAGCCCGTGCTCTCCGAGATAGCCCATGACCTTCGCCAGATTGGCATGAACCCGGTCCAGGTCCACCAATGCCGCCGGTGTCTCCACTTCGTTGAGATGCAGGTCGACCGAGGCTTCCCAAGTAGGGGGAAAGGAGGTCTTCGAGGTCGCGCTGGCCGGCGTGGTCGGTGTCACGGCGAAGGGGCGTCCGTCGTTTCAGGAGGAGCGATATCCCGATGCCCCCCCTCGTTCATGGAGTGGGGCCGGGATGCAACATGAGCCCTGCCCCCCTAACCTGAGGGAACCCCATGTCCTGGGAAAGACCCGGAGAACCTCTCCCCAGGGAACCCTTCCCGGGAACCCCGGGTGCTCGCCGGTGGATTGTCAGTTCGGGAGCCCACGGACCCACCACCCGGTCCCCGTGTAGCAGGAAAACGACTCCCCTCCACCCCTCCGGTGTCTCGACGCCGGCGGGCTTCGAGACATCCGACCACGAGGTCTTCATGCATTCCCGGCGAACCGCCCGTCACGAACGCGGCCCGGCCCTGGGGCGCTGCCTCGTCCTCTTCCTGGGAGCGCTTTTCCTCCTCCCGTTGGCGGTGGACGCTCAGTACTTCGGCCGAAACAAGGTGCAGTACGACACCTTCGACTTCGAGGTGCTGGTCACGCCCCACTTCAACCTCCACTTCTATCCGGAGAAGGCCGAGGTTGCGGAGGACCTGGCCCGGATGTCCGAGCGCTGGTACGAGCGCCTGGCCCGGCTCTTCCAGCACGAGTTCGAGGACCGGAAGCCGCTGATC
>REED01000208.1 GCA_007695225.1 Gemmatimonadales bacterium | reverse complement strand
CCGGAGAACCTTCGAACGGGACGGCCCCGGCTACCTGCCGTCGGAAGCGGAGGAAGAGCAAGGGGGCGTTGGGGACGCGCCCGAGGGGACCGCGGGAGCGCAGGCGGCTGGGTCAGCCTGAACGGCGGGGATCCATCCCAGCGGTGACAGCGGCGTCAGGCTCCTGCGCTGAGGATCCACCGCAGACTCACCGGCGGATCACTCTCCTCTTCCACATGGAGGTCCAGGCGCCCCGTCTCGCGGAAGCGGGCGTCGGTGACCTTGCCTCCGGTGAGCGAGAATCCCAGTACCGTTACCTGACCCTCGTCGCCGCGGGGACTTCGGGCCCTCAGCGTGGTGCCTTTCAGGCTTCGCACCGAGGGCGCCGGTCCATCCTTGAGCTTGACCCGGAGGATACGTCCCGACTGGGGGTGGTCCATGGCGTCGATGACGCGAAATTCCGTGCGTCCAGAGTCTCCCTTGGGCATCTTGGGCTCCGGTATGGAGAGGTACTGAAGGGGATGATGGTGAGCGAGCAAACCTTAGACGCGGCGCGGCACGGAGTCAACGGATGAGCGGACCCGACACGGGTGGAGGTGACGGCGACGCCCTTCTCCCCAATCCCGAGGCCATGCGCCGTCTCGGGTATCGCGCGGTGGACCATATTGTCGATCGGTGGGCCGGGCTTGAGGCCGATCGTCCGTGGCAGGGGACGTCCCGGGCTGTGGCGGAGGCCCGTCTGGACGGGCCGCCCTCGGAGGACGGAGGAGACGTGGAGGCACTCATGGACTGGGCCGTCCGGGAGGTGTTTCCCCTGGCGGGCCGCATCGACCACCCCCGCTTCATGGGCTTCGTTCCGTCGGGGCCCGGGTGGCCGGCGGTGCTGGCCGACATCCTGGTGTCGGGGCACAACGTCTTCCAGGGAACCTGGCTCGAATCGGCGGGGCCGTCCCAGATCGAGCTCACCGTGTTGGAGTGGTTTCGGGGGTGGCTCGGGATGCCGGAGGGGGCCGGCGGCATCCTCACCACCGGGGGATCCGTGGCGAACCTCCTGGCGGTGGTGGCGGCGCGGGATCTGGCGGGAGCACCGGAAGGTGGGGTCATCTACCTCTCGGAGCAGGGGCACAGTTCGCTGGAGCGGGCGGCCCGGGTCGCGGGATTCCCCATGGAACGGGTCCGTAAGCTCTCCACCGGGACCGACCGGAGGCTCCCGGTGGATGGGGTGGCGGCCGCTGTGGCCCAGGATCGGGAGCGGGGCTTGCACCCCCTCCTCATCTGTGCCAACGGGGGGGCCACCAGCACCGGCGTTGTGGATCCGCTACCGGGCTTGGCCGCCCTGGCTCGCCAGGAAGGGGTCCGGCTCCATGTGGACGCGGCCTACGGTGGGTTCGCCGTGCTGACGGCGGAGGGGAGGGCGGCACTTGAGGGGATCGGGCAGGCCGACACAGTAACGCTGGACCCCCACAAGTGGTTCTTCCAGACGTATGAGTGCGGGTGTCTCATGGCACGGGACCCCGGGGAATTGGAGCGGGTGTTCCGGGTCTCCGCCGCCTACCTCCAGGACACCCACCTCCAGGAACGAGAGGTGAACTTCGGCGATCGTGGAATCCAGCTCACTCGTGCCTTCCGGGCGCTGGGCATCTGGCTGACGGTGCAGAGTGCCGGACGTCGTCGTCTCGCCGAAGCCATCGAGGCCGGGATCGAGCTGGGAGCAAAGGCCGGGGCGTGGATCGAGGCGCACCCGGAACTGGAACTCCTCCACCCGGCCTGCCTGGGGATCGTCTGTTTCCGATACCGGCCGGTTGGTGGAGACGGGGGGCGGTACGGTGCCGCGCGGCGGGGCAGTGATGATGGGTGGGAGGGTCGTGAGGGGCGGAAGGAAGACCCTTGGAGCGAAGAGGGGCTCGAGACGCTGAACCGGGAGGTTCAGGACCGGATGCTCCAGGGCGGTCACGCCATGATGTCGTCCACGCGCCTCGACCATCGCTACTCACTCCGCTTCTGCATCCTGAATCATCGGAGCCGCTGGGAGCATGTGGAGTCGGCGCTGGAGCAGGTGGTCCGGGAAGGGCGGGCGCTGTCGTGAGTGAGGAGTCGCCCGAGTGGGTCCAGGACGCTCCGCCGCTTCACGTCATGCGGGAGGTGCGGTGGCGTTTCCGGATGGGCGGGGTCCTCTCCGTCGCCACCGTTCTCGCGCTCCTCGTCACCACGTCGCTTCCCTTCCTGGACGCCCTCGGGGTGGCGGCCTTCTTCGTTCTGCTCCCCACCCTCGCCATCGCCCAACTCCCCCTCATGAAGGGGATGCGGCTGGAGCGGGTGCCGGTCTATCTGGGCTCCATCATCTCCATCCTGACCCTGGGTGTGGTGGGGGGGCTTCTGGCCCTGCGGCTCGATGCGCCGGCCCCCGCCGGGTTCTCGTGGGTGCCCCTCCCCGAACTGCTGGGATGGGCGGTGGGCCTGACCGGGGCTGCGCTCCTGGTGATCCTCCTCTTCCGCCCGGTGGAGTCCCGGTTGGGTGGCGGCCGGCCGGAGCTGCTCCAGGAGCTCCTTCCCCGCACCGGACCGGAACGGCGCGTGTTCGCCGGCCTCTCCCTTTCGGCAGGCGTCGGCGAGGAGCTGGCGTATCGTGCCTACGCCTACCTGGTGTTACAGACCCTGGGATTGGACCCGTGGTCGGCGGCGGCGGTGGCCTGCGTTCCCTTCGGCTTGCTCCACGCCTACCAGGGGCCGGTGGGCGTTGTTCGCACAGGGGTGATGGGGTTCATCCTGGCGGTGCCGGTGGTGGTGACCGGAAGTCTCATCCCGTCGATGGTGGCCCACACCCTCATCGACCTGGTGGTGGGGCTGGTGCTGGGCCGGAGGCTGTTGAGCGTGACGGGTGACGGGGCGCCGCTCCCGGTGAACACGGGTGAGGGGCTCCCGTTGGACAGAGAAGAAGGGCCCCGACCGGACACGGAGGAATCGCCCCCGGTGGACACGGACCAACCCGCGTCGGGGATGGACTTCCCTCCGAAGAAGTCATAGCGTCCGATATGAAAATCGATATCGCCCTCCTCGCCGACGCCGCTACCGTAGACGCCGCCGGAAAGCTCAACATCCTGGGCTCGTTCCATCGGCTGCGCGGCCCCGACTTTCCCCTTCGCCATGGGCGGGTGGCCCTGGTTCTCCGTTTCGCGCTGGACCCCGGGGATGGGGGGCGTCTCGACGTATCGATCCGCATGGTCGGCCCCGACGATCAGACCATCCTGCAGCTCAATGGACAGGTGGACGCCGGGCCCGGGGATCCCGACGACCGCATCCGGATTCCCCAGGTCCTGAACCTGGATGGTGTCGTGTTTCCGACACCCGGTCGATACCGCTTCGTGGTGCAGGTAGAGGGCAAGGAGGTACAGGCCGTGCCCCTGCTGGTGGAACAGAGCAGTGGAGAGCGCCGACCTCCCGGAGCCCCTCCCGGCGGGGGTCGAGGGCCGACACCCATTCTGGTCCCACCGGGATCCGAGGGTGGTGTGCAGGCCTGATCCGACTTCCGGGGGGACTTGCAGAAACCTTCGGGGTCCCGATAGGTAAGGATAGGGGAGGGTCGGCGGCATGGCCCGACCGGGTCCGGCGGGGAAGTCCCGCGGGGGCTCGGGCTCCCGCCGAACCCCAGAGCGGAGGACCCGATGATCGTGGCGTGCAACTACGAAGAGGTCACGGCCCTGTCCCACGGGGCCCGTTCCTTCCTGGGAAACGAAGAAGGCACCGGCGTTGCGGTGGCCGCCCCTCCGTCGGGGCGAATGGCGGTGGAGGGGTTGTTGCCGCGCCTATCCGGTGATTTCTCACTGAATACCCTGGCGGAGCAGAAGGAGGTGGAGAAGGCAGTGCAACTCATCGTCTCCCACCTACGCGAGGCCATGAACACCCACGTCCTTGCCACCCATGCCGCCGCCGAGGTGGCCGTATCGGCCTACTTCGACTATGCCCATGCTCTGACAGTCCTGGATCGCGTCCAGGCGGTGGGCTCGGAGATGTCGGCGCTGGTGGAACTCCTGACCGGTCAGTCGCCCACCGACGATATGCGTGAGTCATTCCAATTCCCGGATTGATCCGGTGACCACCTTTCCATCTCACCCGCTCACGCCATGAGTCCTTCCCGCCTGGAGACGCTCGGCCGGATGCTGGAGTCTCGACCCGACGATCCGCGGCTCCGCTTCGGACTCGCCATGGAGTACCTTTCCCAGGATCGACTTGAGGAAGGCGTGGAGGAGCTGCGCCGGTACCTCGCCCTCACCGATGACGAGGGGAATGCCTGGGGGCGCCTGGGCGCCGCGCTTCGGAGCCTCGGGCAGGACGAGGAGGCTCGGGAGGCCTATGGGAACGGGATCGCCGCCGCCCGCCGCCACGCCCATCCTACCATGGTGGATGAGTTCCAGGAGGTCCTGGACGACTGGGACTGAATGCGGGCCCTCAAGGGGTTCCGTGTGTCCGGCCGCTCGCACCATCGGCTTGGCCGGATACCCCAACCGTCAAGGCCACTCGCCTGACCGACCATCTGCTCCACCGTCCCACCCCCACCAGCCCCACCGTCTGCCTGGCTGCCCCTGGTCGACGGCCGCGCCTCGGTTGATCGCCCGGTTCGAATCCTTTGACCGGACACCCAGGAGCCCCAAAATGCGAATGCCGATTCGCATTTTCCAGCCGAAACAATCCCGAACACCGGCACTTCCCTCCCCTCGCCCGCCTCCCCATCTTCCGACGGGCCTGCACCGGGCCCGATCCATACACCCCGATCCACGCGCCTGACCCGGCCACCGGCGGCGCTGGGATCCACGACAGCCCAGGGAGTCGCCGTGTCCATGGCCCAGCAGAGGGAGCGCATCCTCACCCGCCTCATCGAAGACGAGATGCGGGAGTCGTTCATCGACTACTCCATGAGTGTGATCGTCTCCCGGGCCC
>REED01000064.1 GCA_007695225.1 Gemmatimonadales bacterium | reverse complement strand
GGGTCAGTTCCGAACCAGTGCCTGGAAGTCGGGATCCTCGTGGAGTTCGGCGAAGGCGGCATTCCGGGGGAGCTGGGTCCGATTGGCCGGATTCAACTCCACGGCGGTGGCCAGGGCGTCCAGGGCCTCCGACCGGTTCCCCTCCCGGAGATGGATCTCCGCCAGAATCACCCATGGCCCGTCATCGCCGGGGTGGCTGTCGTGGGCGGCGAGGGCCCACTCCCTGGCCTCATCCAGCTCTCCCTGCTGAAGGTGGGAGCGGGCGCGGGAAATCTGGTCCCGCCCCCGGAAGGCCCGGAGGACCCGCCGAAGCTCGCCGAAGGGATCGGTGTGTTCGTCCACCCGGAGATCCAGGGCCCGGTCCCCGAATCCCTGGAGGGAGAGGGGCTTGAGGATGAGGAGGGCGGCGGACTGCACGCCCCGGCGATCCCCTCCGGCGTCCTGGCCCGCCTGGAGCGCGTCCAGGAGACGTTCCGCCAGCGGAGCGGTTCCCTGGGAGGAAGTAAACGACCGGGCCATGGCGTCCACCACCTCGGGGCCGGCCAGGGTGTTCCCCTGGGCGCAGAAGTCCACGCCGCACTCATGCCCCTTCCAGTCGCTGATGGTTTCGGGGGTCCACGCCGCAGTCCGCCCATGGATGTCCAGGATGGCCACCTGGCGGCGGTTCGCTCCCTCATCGGCCCGGAGGAGGAACTGGAGCGCCTCCTCCGGATCCATCCCCGCCTCGAGGAGTTCGATTCCCAGCATGCTGTACATGGGGTTCGAGGCCGCCTGATGGGCGAAGACCGCCACCCCGCCCTTTCCCCCTCGGACCCGGCTGCCCACCGCCACCGTCTTGGAGTGAACGGCGATCCCCAGCTCCCCTGTTTCGGCGTCCCTCCCGATGATGGAGAAGGTGCCCTCCAGCTCCATGTCGTCGATGAAGGTGGACGGAGCCTGGGGACTCTGGGCGGCGACGGGCGCGGCGATCATCAGGGCCACGAGGCCCATATGGCAGGCACGGATTCTCATGGGGTTCCTCCGGGGGGGAGCCGGACGGGCGTCCGATGGACACGCCGGGTCAAGGTGTGTGGGGCGAGGTGAACGCATGCGCGACGGGGGACGAAACGGAATGTCCACTCCCATCCTCCCTCAAGGTAGGGTGGGTGGGGGCTTCGCGCCTCCCGCCTTACGGAAGAGGGCCACGTTGCGATGGGGGAACTCCACCGACCAGTCGAAGGCGGTGGCGATCCACTCCAGGGTGGAGCGACGGTAGAAGGCCACATGGGTGGGGTCCCGGACATAGTACCACTCCTGGAAGGAGCGGTCCTCGTCCACCACCTCCGTCATCACACCGAGCCAGCCTCCGGGCCGGAGGAGTCGATCCAGCCGACGGAACTCCCGACCGGGCTCGAAGAAGTGCTCCGCCGTCTCGGTGCAGGTGATGAAGTCGTAGTCTCGGTCCAGGGCCTGGGGCTCGGGGGCGAAGAACGGATCGAAGATCCGCATGGGGAAGCCCTGCTCTTCCAGCATCACCGACAGGGTTGGCCCGGGCCCCGACCCGAAGTCCAGGCCTTCCGCGCCAGCAGGAAGGCGACGGACAAGGGGGGCGCAGAGCCGATGGAGGAAGGCCCGGTATCCTGGGTCGTGGGGATGGTTCTCATGGTTGTTGTATCGGGCCCGCTCCTCCTCCCCAGGGAGACGGTCCCCGGGATGCATCCAGAGGAGGCCGCAGGTCGGGCAGTCCAGATAGCGCCTCCCCTCCGCGATGATGAGGGGTTCACGGGCCTTCGCTCCGCAGAGGGGACAGCTGGAGCCGGCGGCGGGTGGGGTGGTCATGGGATCACGGGCTCACAGGCTCAGGGGTTGGTGGCCTGGGACGCGAGCCGCTTGAACCATTGGGCCACCACCTCCTCGGCGGGCTTCCCCGCCGGAGTGAAGCCCGCGGGCCGACGGGCCTCCATGGGCCCGGTGCTGGGCCACTTCCACCAGTAGATCCCTCGAATTCCCTCCCTTCCCTCGAGGGCCTGGGTGAGGATCCGGTAGCTCCGGGCCTGAGCCTCCGCGTCGACACGGGCATCGGGGCCCCGTTCCTCCTCCCAGGGACGCCGCCAGGGGGTGGGGCTGCTGGCGAACCCCGCTTCGGCCAGGATCACGGGTCGTTCATGCCGCCTTCCCAGCTCCTCCAGAAGACCCAGGGCCTGGTCCGCACCTCGCCGGAGCTCCCGTTCCGAGGGATTCGCCCGGGAGCTCAGGGGGTAGTAGAAACTCACGCCGATGAAATCCACGGCATCCCAGAAGGCGAGGGACTCCACCTCCTCCCCCCAGTTGGCGCAGTACCCCAGCCGTCCGGAGTACACCTGGCGAATCCGGTGGGCCAGCCTTCTCCAGTCTCCAGGTCGTTCCAGGGTCGCTGCGGAGAGCTCGGTACCGAGGCAGAGCGACTCCACGCCCCGGGCCTCGGCCAGTAGGGCGTAGTGCCCGATCCATCGGCCGTACTCCAGGAAGAACCGGTCCCAGTCGGCCTCCGTCGACATCCGGATCTCTCCGGCCCAGCTCCCCCGGAGCCAGATGTGGGGCTTGAGCATGACCTCCATCCCCCGGTCCTGCGCCGCCAGGATGGCGTGGGTCACCGCTTCGTCGTTCTCGCTGCCCGGTCGAGTGGGGATCGGGAACGGGCCCGGGAGCGAGGGGGCCGCGAGGAAGGTGTAGGGAAGAACGGCCACGGCATTCGTTCCCAGGCTGGACAGGTGGGCCAGGGACGCGGTGGCGCGGGCCGACCCGAAGCCGTCATGAATGCGGTACCCCTCGTGAGCGAAGTTGAAGCCCCGCTGGAAACTCGGAGGGGAACCGGGACCGGGGGCGCGGCCAGGATCCGTGCCAGGGACCGTGCTGGCGAGGGGGCTGGCGAGGGGGCTGGCGACCGGCCTGGGGACCGGGCCTACCCCTGGAGCCTGGGGCTCCTCCATTGCCCTCGAAAGGGAGTCCAGATGGCGGACCCACGGCTCCTCCAACCCCGCGATCTCAGCGGATGTGGGCCGCCAGTCCCGATGCAGTTCGCGGAACTGAGCCCAGCCCCGGGCCTTCTCCCCCTGTGGGCTTCCCGGTGCTCTCGTGGTCCGCGAAGAAAGACCGGGGAGCAGGTCCCCGTCCTCCAGGAGCCACTCCACGAGAATCGCGCCCACGGCCGGGAGGAGGAGACGGGAGCCGGAATCGAAGGTGGCGTTGTCCAGAATCTCCCCAAGGGGTGGGACGAGACCGGCGCGGTGGGCTCGCCCCACCCATTCCCCGGGGCGGCGCCCCAGCCAATCGTCGGAAAGGAGGACTACTGCGCCCATCTCCAGCGCTCGCAGCGCCGGCCCCTCCCCTGCGGCCCGTAGGAGGGGGAGCAGTTCCATGGCGATCCGATCTCCCTCCAATCCGGGCTGGAGGGAGAGATGGACCGCATGCTCACCAGCGGGGGCGTGGGCCACCGACATGTCCTCCGTGGCCAGCCCCTTGGCCTCTACGGTGGGATGGAGGTGGATGTGGATGGGCGGGCCGGAAGGGAGGATGCCACCGAGGGCTTCTCTCACCTTCCCCCGTCGCCGGGCGAGTCTCCGTTCGGCCTGGGCCACCCGCTCCAGGGGTAGGGCTCCCCCTGGGTCATGAAGATAGAATACGAATCCTGTTTCATTGTGGTTCGCCTTGCCGGTCTGGTCTCCCGGGGCGGCCATTCCCAGTAAGCCCTCTCCCGCGACGACATTCGCCGGGAGGCCCTCTCCCCAGCCCGTCTCCACCGGGAAGAGGAAGATGAAGACCACGGCGGCAACGCCCCCGACTCTACCCATGAATCGTGTGGGTTGGAGCCCTGGCGGGAAGGGGTTCACCCGGAGACGAAGAGGTCGGAGCGGAGGGGGTGGCCCGGCTCCACGGCGTAGCGCTGGAAGTCCTGGATCCCCGCCTCCTTCAGGACTTCCTCGTCCAGAAAGAAGTTTCCGGTACAACTTCGGCTCTCTCGGGTCAGGATCTCGAAGGCGGCGTCGGCCACGATCTCCGGGCGGCGACAGTCGGCAGGGGAGATTCCTCCCTCGAGCATGGAGAGGGCTGCGGTGGCGATAAGGGTTCGGGGCCAGAGGGCGTTCACGGCTACGCCCAGCTCCCGGAACTCCTCCGCCATTCCCAGGACGCACATGCTCATGCCGTACTTGGAGATGGTGTAGGCCACATGGTCCTGGAACCACCGGGGATCGAGATCCGGCGGTGGGGCCAGGTTCAGGATGTGGGGGTTGATCCCTTCCCGAAGATGGGGAAGGAGGAGCTGGGAGCAGAGAAAGGTCCCCCGGACGTTCACCCCGTGCATCAGATCGAAGCGTTTCAAAGGGGTTCCCGGCGTGTCCGCGAGATAGATGGCGCTCGCATTGTTCACCAGGATATCCACTCCACCGAAGGCGGCTACGGCCCGCTCCACCGCGTCCCGGACCTGGGCTTCCTCCCGGATGTCCACCTTCACCGCCAGGGCCCGACCCCCTGCGGCCTCCATCTCCTCGGCAGCGGTATGGATGGTCCCGGGAAGGCGGGGGTGTGGGACGTCGGTCTTGGCGGCCACCACCACATTGGCCCCGGAAGCTGCGGCCCGGAGTCCAATGGCTTTCCCGATCCCCCGGCTTCCCCCGGTGATGAAGAGGGTTCGGCCCCGGAGGGTACCGACCTGGGCGGGCTTGTCCCCCCCGTCCGTTGTGATCGTCTCGTCCATGTCCTGGCCTTTGGGTTTCCGGGTGTCTTCCACGCTTCCCATGGAGTCAGTGTATGCCGGGGCTGGGGGGTGGGGAAGGCGGGTGCTGCTCGAGGCCCTAGAAGGCTGTTGAAGAAGTACAGGGCGCCACCGTTGGGAGCGCCAGGGAGCCGGATCGTAGGCGGCGACCCGCAGGCATAGCGAAAGCTACGTCGAGGGGAGCCAACGA
>REED01000224.1 GCA_007695225.1 Gemmatimonadales bacterium | reverse complement strand
ACCGGCGCCGCCATCGGGAGCGCCATCACCACCGGTCGGGTCTCCCGCATCGCCAGCCCGGCGGAGATGGATCGCTTCGAGCCCGGAACGATCCTGGTGACGGGGCGGACGGACCCGGACTGGGGTCCCATCCTGAACCAGGCGGCGGGGATCATCACCGACCAGGGGGGACGGACCAGCCACGCTGCCATCGTGAGTCGGGAGCTGGGGATCCCCGCCGTGGTGGGGACGAAGGATGGGACCTCGGTGCTGGAGGACGGGATGGAGGTGACCCTCTCCTGCGCCGAGGGGGACCAGGGACGGGTCTACCGGGGCAAGGTGGACTTCAAGTCCACCGACGAGGACGTGGAGAACCTCCCCGAGATCCGCACCGACATCATGATGAACATCGGAAATCCGGCGGCGGCCTTCCGCTGGTGGCGTCTCCCCACCCGGGGCGTGGGGCTGGCTCGGATGGAGTTCATCATCGGAGAGATCATCCGAGCCCACCCCATGGCGCTCCTCCACCCTGAGCGGGTCGAGGATGCGGAGGACCGGGAGCGCATCGAGGACCTCACCCGGGGCTACGCCGAGCCCGCCGAGTACTTCGTGGACCACCTGGCCCGGGGGATCGGGAAGATCGCCGCCGTGGGCTACCCCCATCCGGTGGTGGTGCGCCTCAGCGACTTCAAGACCAACGAGTACGCCCAGCTCATCGGCGGGGCCGCCTTCGAGCCCCACGAGGAGAATCCCATGCTGGGCTTCCGGGGCGCCTGCCGATACTACGATGATCGCTACCAGGAGGCCTTCGCCCTGGAGTGCGAGGCCCTCCGCCGGGTCCGAAGCGAGGTGGGGCTCGACAACGTGGTGGTGATGGTTCCCTTCTGCCGAACCCTGGAGGAAGCGGACCGGGTGCTGGAGGTCATGGCCGAGCAGGGACTCCGGAGGGGAGAGGACGGCCTCCAGGTCTACGTCATGTGCGAGGTTCCCTCCAACGTGATGCTGGCTCCGGAATTCGCCGAGCGCTTCGATGGGTTTTCCATCGGCTCCAACGACCTCACCCAGCTGGTGCTGGGAGTGGATCGGGACTCGGGGGCCATGACGGCCCTCTTCGACGAACGGAACGAGGCGGTGGTCCGGATGATCCGGCAGGTGATCCGGGACGCCCACGCCGGCGGGACGAAGGTGGGGATCTGCGGGCAGGCCCCGTCGGACCATCCGGGGTTCGCGGAGCTCCTGGTGGAGGCGGGGATCGATTCCATCTCCCTGAATCCGGACAGCGTCCCCGATGTCATCCGGCGGGTGGCGAAGGTGGAAGCAGAAGGGGGTCGGACGGAGAGCTGACCGCCCGACCCCCTCGGGGTGGCCCCCTACTTCTTCACCACACTACGCCTCCGCTTCGTCCTCTCCCGTCTTCCGGAGGATGAGCTTGTGGGCCCGGAGGCGAAGGGCGTTGATGCGGATGAAGCCCCGGGCGTCCACCTGGTCGTAACCGCCGGCCACATCCATGGAGGAGAGCTCCTGGTCATAGAGGGCGCTCTCCGACACCCGGCCCAGGGGGGTCACATTCCCCTTGTAGAGCTCCACCCGGACCCGGCCATCGATGATCCTCTCCGACTGGCGGAAGGCGGCCTGGATGAAGTCCATCTCCGGAGAGAACCAGAAGCCGTTGTAGATGAGCTCGGCAAAACGGGGGGAGAGCATGTCCCGGAGCCGGAGCACCTCCCGGTCCATGGCCAGCCCTTCCAGGTCCCGGAGGGCATGGTGGAGAACGGTCCCCCCCGGCGTCTCGTAGACTCCCCGGGACTTGATCCCCACGAAGCGGTTTTCCACCATGTCCACCCGTCCGATCCCGTGGTGTCCTCCCATCTCGTTCAGGTAGGTGAAGAGGGCCACCGGGTCCGTATGGACGGTGCCGTCCTCCCGATTCTCCACCCGGATGGGGATGGCGTCCTTGAAGTGGATGTCCAGGGTGGCCGGGGTGTCCGGGGCATCCCGGGGTGACCGGGTGAGCTTGAACATGTCCTCCGGCGGCGGGGCGTCCGGGTCCTCCAGCATCCCTGCCTCGTAGGACCGGTGCATGATGTTCTCATCGCTGGAGAAGGGCTTCTCCACCGAGGCCTCCACCGGGATGTCGTGCTCCCGAGCGTAGGCCAGGAGGTCCCCCCGGCCCTGGAACCGGTCCAGGAAGGCCTGCTCCTTCCAGGGGGCGATGATCTCCAGCTTCGGCCCCAGGGCGGCGAAGGCCAGTTCGAAGCGGACCTGGTCGTTTCCCTTGCCGGTGGCGCCGTGGGAGAGGGCTTCCGCCCCCTCCTGCAGCGCCAGTTCCACGTGGCGCTTCGCGATGACCGGGCGGGCCAGCGCCGTTCCCAGGAGATAGCGATTCTCGTAGATGGCGTTCCCGGCGATGGCAGGGAAGATGAAGTCAGTGACGAACTCCTTCTTCAGGTCCTCCACGAAGACCTTGCTGGCTCCGGTTCGTCGGGCACGCTCCGCCACCTCCTGGAAGTCCTCCTGCTGCCCCACGTCGGCGACGTAGGCGATGACTTCGTAGCCCCGCTGGCGGAGCACGTGGAGGATGCAGGCGGTGTCGAGACCGCCACTGTACGCCAGGACCACCTTTTTCTTCGTCAAGGACCTCTCCGAAAGGATGGGGGTGGAATCGGGTTCGCCCCGGGGATCGGGGAGCCCATCCGAATAGACCCGGATCCCTGCCGGGTTGCAAGACGGGGGCGTGGAAGCGAATCTGAGCCAATCCAACATCCATGGACCGGAACCCGGACGATCCCATGAGCGAAAAGACCGATCTGAGTCGCCCCACCATCCCCTGGATCGGGGCGGCGGTAGTGGGGCTGGCGATCCTCCTGGGGCTCCTGGCCGTCATGGCAGGGTTCGGGAGTCGGTGGGGGATCTGGCACTTCCGCACCGGGTTCACCCTGCTGGAGTGGGCCGCCCGAGGCGCCCTGGTCCTGGCTTTCCTCTCCCTTCCCGTCCTCTGGTTCACCCGTCCCGGGAGTGGTCGAAGGGGGTTCGTCCTGACGCTGGTGGGGCTGGCCCTGGCCCTCACCATCTTCGCGGTTCCCTGGCAGTGGCGGCGCACGGTGGCCACGGTACCCCCCATCCACGACATCACCACCGACACGGAGAACCCGCCTGCATTCGTGGACGTGGTTCCCCTGAGGGCCGACGCGCCCAATCCCGTGGAGTACCCCGGCGCGGAGGTGGCGGAGCAGCAACGTGCGGCCTATCCCGACCTCCGACCGGTGATCCTGGATACCCCCCTCGAGGCTTCCTTCGAGCGGGCCATGGAGGCGGTGTCCCGAATGGGATGGGAGGTGGTGGGGACGGACCCTGCCGCTGGGCGGATCGAGGCCACGGATCGGACCTTCTGGTTCGGATTCCGGGACGACGTGGTCATCCGACTCACCCCCAGCAATGGACGGACGATCGTGGATGTCCGCTCCAAGTCCAGGGTGGGACGCAGTGATGTGGGCACCAACGCACGCAGAATCCGGGCGTACCTGGACCTGCTGGACCGCTGAGGGTCGAGGGCCGGGGTCGGGGCATGGGTCGGGGCATGGGCGAACTCACCATCCCGGATCGAGTGGACGGCTCGAACCGGGCGGGGGTGGGGTGGGCCGTGGATCGGCTGGTGGAGTTTCTCCAGGGACAGCGTGCGGTGGTCCTCACTGGGGCGGGGTGCAGCACGGAGTCGGGGATCCCCGACTACCGCGGCGCCGGGAGGGCCCGGCGACCCGGGACGCCCATGCTCTTCCAGGAATTCATGGGGGAGCCCCAGGCCCGGGCTCGCTACTGGTCCCGGAGCGCGGTCGGTTGGCCTCGTTTCTCCCGGGCCGGCCCCAACGCCGCCCACCACGCCCTGGCCCGGATGGAAGAGGCTGGGGCGATCCGTGGGGTCATCACCCAGAATGTGGACGGGCTCCACCAGGCTGCCGGAAGCCGGCGGGTGTTGGACCTCCATGGCTCCCTGGCCCGGGTGCGATGCATGGGCTGTGGCTCCACAGAGGCCCGAAACGCAGTGCAGGAACGGCTGCGGTCCCTGAATCCAGATCTGGGCTCCCTCGAGTCAGAGGCTCGGAGCGCCCCCGACGGGGATGCCCAACTTCCCGCCGGTGCGTGGGAGGCCTTCCGGGTGCCTTCCTGTCGGAGATGTCATGGGGTCCTCAAGCCCGACGTGGTCTTCTTCGGGGAGAACGTCCCTCGGGATCGACTCCAGCGCGCCTGGGCGCTCTACGAAGAGGGCGATCGCCTGCTGGTGGTGGGATCGTCCCTGGCGGTATTCTCCGGCAGGCGGTTCGTGATGCGCGCCACCCGTGAGGGAATCCCGGTGGCCATCCTGAACCTGGGGCCGACCCGGGGGGATGAATGGGCCGACCTCAAGGTGGAGGGACGGGTGGGGGAGGTGCTCCCCCGGGTGGCCCACCGCCTGGGTGCCCTGTGAGCCCCCGCATCTGATCCTCATCCCACTCGATGAAAGGAGGACTCCCATCGCTACCGACTCCCAGCCCATCGATCCCGAGAAGGTGGACTATCACGAGATCGCCCGTCGGGGTGACACGGAGGTCATGGAGGTCTTCCTCGAGGCGGGACTTCCTCCGGATCTCGTGGACCACCGGGGCTTCACCCTCCTCATGATCGCCACCTACAGCAATCAGAAGGAGATGGTCGACCTTCTCCTTCGGGCCGGCGCGAACGTGGATGCCCCGGATCCGTCGGGGAACACCCCCCTCATGGGGGTCTGCTTCAAAGGGTACGAGGAGCTGGGGCTCCACCTCCTGGAGAAAGGGGCCGACCCCGATGCCCAGAACCACGCAGGGACGACACCCCTCATCATGGCCGCCATGTTCAACCGGGTGCGGCTCACCCGAGCGCTCCTGGAGCGGGGTGCCGACCCGACTATCACCGACCCCCGGGGAGCCACGGCGCTGGACATCGCCCGGAGCCAGGACCACGCTGAACTGGTGGAGCT
>REED01000160.1 GCA_007695225.1 Gemmatimonadales bacterium | reverse complement strand
TCACCACGTGATCCAGGGCCTCGACGTCGATCCCCCGGGCCACGATGTCGGTGGCTGCCAGCACCTGGTAGCGTCCATCCCGGAAGCCCTCCAGGGCCTCGGTGCGCTGATTCTGGCTCCGATTCCCATGGATACGGGCCACCGAGATCCCCCGCTTCTCCAGCTTCTCAGCCAGACGGTTGGCCCGGTGCTTGGTGCGGCAGAAGGCGATGACGTTCCCCACCTCGCCCTGACGGAGGAGTTCCGCCAGCAGGTCCACCTTGAGGTCGGCCCGGACCGGGAAGAGGGCCTGTGTGATTCCGGTGGCCGGCGCCTGCTTCCGCTCCAGATTCAGCTTGGCCGGATCGTGAAGGAGCTCCCGGGAGAGCTGCACGATGGGCGGGGGCATGGTGGCGGAGAAGAAGAAGGTCTGACGGGGCCCCTTGGGAAGGTGCCGAAGCACCCGCCGGATGTCTGGAAGGAATCCCATGTCCAGCATACGATCCGCCTCGTCCAGAACCAGGACCTCCAGGTCGGAAAGGCGGGCGTAGTCGTACTGGAAGTGGTCCAGGAGTCGGCCCGGGGTGGCCACGATGATGTCGACCCCCTGACGGAAGGCCTTCTCCTGCGGCCCGGCGCCCACCCCGCCGAAGACGGCGGCGCCCCGGATTCCCGTGGTCCGGGAGAGCTCTTTCAGGTGATCCACGATCTGGGCGGCCAATTCCCGAGTGGGAGTCAGGATCAGCGCACGGGTGGTCCCCCGGGGCTTCTCCCGGAGACGCTGCAGGATGGGGAGGAGGAAGGCCGCCGTCTTCCCGCTCCCCGTCATGGCACAGGCCAGGACATCGCGTCCCTCCAGCCCGGCGGGAATGGATTCCACCTGGATGGGGGTGGGTGAGGTGAATCCCATCCCCGCCACTGCGTCCAGGAGATCGGGGTGCAGTCCCAGGGAGGCAAAGTCCCCGTCGGTGCCGGAGGGCGCAGCCGAGGAGGCGCCGTTGGGGTTGTTCGAAGATGCCCGGGAGGGCGACATGGTGCGTGTATCAGACATTCAGACTTCCACTTTCAATCCGGGGAGGGGGGTCCCAGGGCGGCCCCGCCGCGGAGGAGGGTCGATTCGTTGACCGCATGAAGAAAGGGGACCCGGCCCTGGCCTGGGTCCCCTGCATTTTCGGATTCCAATTCCACACGGACGCTTTCACGTTGACGCGCCGGCACCGGTCCCGCTTCACGCACCGAAAACTCGCCGAAGGAGGGCAAAGCGGCAAGGTGGGGGCCTTGGAGGGCTCGCGGCGGTGCCGTTTGAGCACCGATCCACGGCTACGGGCGACCCTCCACCCGAATCCGATCCGACTCCACCACCTCCACGTGGGGGGACAACCCGGCCTGGGTGGGTTCGCTCTTCTCCCCTCCCCCGGGGGCTGGCCGCTCCGCGCCCATGGCCCGGCGCACCATGGCCCGGGCCACCCGCTCCGCCTCCACCGGCCGGTAGCGGGCCAGCGGTCCCCGCATCAGGGGCCCCAGGGGCCTCATAACCCACTCCGCCACTCGCTCCCCGGGGCGGCTCTCCTCCCGCTCCCCCAGGAGGAGGGAAGGCCGGAGGATGACCGTCCGCGGGTAGCCCACACCGGCGACCGCCCCTTCCACCTCGCCCTTGACCCGGTTGTAGAAGACCCGGGAGGAGGGATCCGCCCCCACGGCGGTGACGAGTAGGAACCGTTGGGCCCCCGCCGCCCGTCCCAGGCGGGCCGCCTGGAGGGGGTAATCCAGGTCCACCCGACGGAACGCATCCCTGGATCCCGCCTTCCGGATGGTGGTGCCCAGGCAGCAGAAGATGTCGTCCACCCCGAAGAGCCCAGCGTGGGCCTCCAGAGCATCGAAGTCCACCTGGTGGACGTCCACTGCAGGCCCGGTGTTCCCCGGAGGGGCCGACCCCACCACGAAGGCCGGCGCCCTCCGCCTGACCTGTCCCCGGGCGCCCGGTCCTGCGGGACCGCTAGAGGGGAGGGCACGGCGGGAGAGCACCACCACCCGTCCGTAGCGGGGCTCGCGGCGGAGACCGGCCAGCAGGTGGCGCCCCACCAGTCCGGTGGCCCCCAGTACCAGGGCGGTGCGGCGGGGGTCGCGGAGGGAGGAATCGTTGGCCACGTGGCCTCCGTAGGGTCGAGTTCCCGCAGGGATGCGGGGATGATGGAAGGATAGCTTCCTCGTTCCATCTCGCCGACCCCCTCTGCCCCTTCCCGCCCCCGAGAAGGCCTCGACGCGCTGCGGCTTCCACCGTATCGCGACCACCCCATGACCCCGCATATTGGGGGGAGTACACGGCGGTCCGGCGGATCACTCTCCGGCTGCCGTCTTCCCCCGGGAGGAGAGGGAGGTCCACATGTCCTGGTTTGCCATGCTACGGAAAGGGGGCACCCTCGCCCTGCCCTGCCTGGCGGTGATGGCCGCGGCCCACTTCCATCCAGCCGCCGCCCAGGCGCCCGGGGCCATCGAGGGAATCGTCGTGGATCAGCAGACCGCCGAGCCCATTGAGGGCGCCGTCGTGACGGTGGAGTCCCGAACCCTCGAGGCCCGAAGCGGATCGGACGGGCACTTCCTCCTCGCTGGCGCTCCCGCCGGGACCCTTCTGATCCGGGTCAACGCCCCGGGCTACTCCCGGCTCGTGGAGGAGGTGGAGGTCACACCGGGGGGACTCGTGCAGCTCGAGATCCGACTCCTGAGCGTGACGGCGCTCCTGGACGAAGTGCTGGTCACCGGCGACCGCCGTCCGGGTCCCGGGGTGCAAACACGAGATACCGGAGAGGCCCAGACGGCCGCGGACCTCCTGAGCCGGCGGATCCCGGGACTGAGCTCGGGCCCCTACGGAGGAGAGATCGGGGGGCGGGAGCGGGTGCTGATCCGGGGTGTGAGCAGCCTCAGCCTGGGGAATGAGCCGGCCATCTACCTGGATGGACTGCGGATCTTCAGCGGCGGGGACGGCGCGCAGGAGATGGCCCAGGTGATCCAGCTCCTCCAGGCGATTCCCGCAGAGGCCGTGACTCGCCTCGAGGTCCTGAGGGGACCATCGGCCAGCGCGGAGTTCGGGGAACTGGCCACCGGGGTCATCGCCATTGAAACCCGGGGGAGAACCCCCCCGGGTGGTGGATGACGCCGCAGGAAAGACACCGCCCGGGGGGGTCAGGACCCCGTCAGCCGCCGGAACTCCGGGTCGTCGTGAAGGGGCTCGAAGGCCGGGTTGTCGGGGAGCTGAAGCCCCACCCTGGGCTCCAGTTCCACGGCCTGGGCAAGGGCCGCAAGGGCTTCCCGGCGACGGTCCAGCTCCACCAGCACCCGAGCCAATTGCACCCAGGCACGGTCATTCTCCGGTGAGAGGGCGCTGGCCGCGTCGGCCCGCTCCAGGGCACCGGTCAGGTCCCCATCGGTCAGGCGCTGGTTCGACTCGGCAATGAACTGACCGGACCGGCGAAGGTCCAGGATCCGTCTGAGCTCCAGTAGCGGCTCCCGGTGATCGTCCACCCGGATGTCCACCACCATTTCGCCGAACCTGCCGTCAGGCCCGTAGACGAAGACGCCCCCGGACTGCTTTCCCCGAGCGTCGCCCCCTGCGGCTTCGGCGGCGTCCAGGGCGTCCATGAGGCGGTATTCCAACCGTCCCGAGGAAGCCTCGAAGGAGGCGGCAATGGCGTCCACCACCTCGGGGCCGGACAGGATGTTCCCCTGGGCGCAGTAGTTCACCCCACAACGGTGCCCCGCCCAGGCACTGGTGCCTTCTCCGGTCCAGGCGGCAGTCCGCCCTTCCATGTCGATGATGGCGACCTGTCGACGATCCCTGCCCTCATCCGCCGCCACCAGCATGTCCACGACTTCCTGGGGCGAGTAGCCTCGCTGGAGAAGTTCGACCCCCATGGCGCCGTACATGGGATTCGCCGACGCCTGGTGCGCGATGGCCGCCACCCCTCCCCGAATGTGCTGCGCCCGATTCCCCGCCGCGAACGCCTTGGACTGGACCCCGATCCCCAGTTCTCCCGTCTCAGGATCCAGGGCAATGATGGAGTAGGTGGCCAGGTAGTTTGGATCCAACTCCTCCGGGGTCTGGGCCACCACGCCACCCGGAACAAGGAGGCTCGTGAGGATGCTCAGGAGGAGGACCTTGGCCAGAGCCATGGGGAGGCCCGAAACCGGCGCCTCCCCATGGGAACGGGCGAATCGGGCAGGACCGATCCGGAATGCCCTCACCCAGCGAGTCATGATCCCACCTGTTCGTTCTGCGCCACCGGAAGGCAGGTTGTTGTCCCGTAGACCTGGCCGTAGTCGTCCACGCCATCCGGATGATCAGACCCTGGCTCACCCAGGAAGGGGATCGCGTAGGGGGTCCCCTGCCACCGAAGCTGGTCCCGATGTCGATGACCCCCTTCCACGAAGAGCTCCCGACGCCGCTCCTCGATGACCTGCCGGATCACCGCATCCTGGGTCGGGGTGTCCTCCACCGTCACCGGGGGGATCCCCGCGGCCTCATGGAAATGGTTCATGATCTCCCGGGCTCGGCCCAGGTCTCCCGTCAGCGCCGCGGCCTCCGCAATGAAGAGAAGGGCTTCGCGATGCGAGGCGATGATGACGTCCTGACCATGCCCTCCCACGGCCGGCGTCTTGTCGTGTCGCCAGACGATGGTGGAGTTGTCATGACCCACGAAGCCGGTGTTGGTGACATTCACCCTGGGATCGGGCACACCCTTCCAGCGGACGTCCCGATACCCTGGCGCCACGGTTGCGGCCTGATTCGTCATGAGTCGATTGGTGGCCGCCATGGAGTTCTCCCGGCGGCCCTGGCTCTGGTCCCGCGTAGCGGAAAAGGTGAACCCCTCAGGGACCAGCTCAGCATCGCTGATGGCGGCGCCATACTGCTGTAGGCCCAGGTAGGCCCGGGCGCGCCCGACCCGGGCGGCATTCACCAGGTGGGGCTGGTTTGCCGCCTGCGCCAGCTGCAAGGCCTCGGTGAAGCGGTCGACGGCGGTCTCGAGGAGCTGCGCCGGCGTGCGGACCTGTCCATCTCCATCGATGGGCGTGCCGCAAAAACCCTCACCGAAGGCGATGTATACGAAGCCCCCATACGTACGCATCTCGGCCATGTACCGGGCGCGATTCGGCACCTCCTGGTCGGTGAACCCCTGAAGCCGTTCGAAATTCTGCTCCAGCATCATCCGGGCGGTATGCCACCGTCCGAAGATGTTTGACTGGTAGGCTCCCAGGTCACCGGGGATGTCCCGGAGCATCTGTCGCCGGGCCGTGAAGTTCCCGGAGGAATGGATGTACTCATCCGAATGTCGGGCCGCATAGTTCACGTACGTGTCCCAGGCCCATTCGAAGTCCCCGATGGCCGCAACCCGCATGGTGCTGGCCAATCCCGGGCTCTCCACGTCACCCGCGGTGACGTTCCCGGGCAGGTCCACCTCCAGGAGTCCTGCGGTATCGCAGCCGGCCAGGGCAAGCCCCAGCATGGCCGCCACCACAATCCTCCCGGATCCCCCCATCGTCCTCTGCTTCTGGTTCTTCTGGCTGTTCATCGTAGGGTCGCTTCCCAAGTGGTCCGAGTTCCCGTGGGTACGTACGATCTCCTTCATCCGGCCGGCCATCAGAAGGTCATCCGGACGGTGGCGAGGAACCGCTTGAAGAGCGGGAACCCGTCCTGGGTGTAGGCCGCCAGGCCGCCTGGATCTCCGCCACCCCCGCCCGTGGTCCGGATCTCGGAGTCCACGATCTCCTGGCCGAATCCATGGGTCTGGGCCCGCCAGACTCTCCAGAGGTTCTGTCCGGAAAAGGTGACGGTCATCCGGTCCGCTCCGATGTTGTCCGCCCAGGCCTGGGGGATGGTATAGGCCAAAGAGACGTTCCGAAGGGTGAGCTGGCTCGCATCGAAGAGCCCTGGCTGGTTGCTTCCGATGGACCCCAGGGCGTCGTATCCCAGGAGGATGGGATCCGTCCGCTCGTGGATGGCCTTGGTGTTTCGGAAGAAGGTATGGGCCGCCGCCGTGATGCCGTCGATCATCGTATGGCCGCCGGCGTAGTCGAAGTTGGCGAACAACTGGATGTTCCGGGGAAGGCCCAGGGTCGTGTTCACCGTCACTTCCCGGGTGGGGATCGTGGAACCCATGAAGACCTCTGGGGCGTCCTCCGCGCTGCACGGGACCGCCGGCCCTCCACCCCGGGTGATTCGGGTTCCGGGGCGCACGATGGGCCCGCTCTCGCACATCACGTTCACGGCCCGGGCATTCAGCCCCGTGCCCTCAATCTCTGCGGACACGACCCGGGGAAGGAAGATGGATCCGATGGGGAATCCCTCGATGTGGCGCTGCCCCGACCAACCGGTGGAAGCGTTCTGGCCGAAGACGGGGATGGGATCCAGCCCGCCCAGGTCGGTCACCTCGTTGGAGTTGAGGTGGAGGGAGCTGCTGATGTGAAGCGAGACGTCACGTCCCCGATAGGCGTCCCACTCCAGTCCGAATTCGAATCCGGTATTCTGGACCTCTCCGATGTTCTGGAGCTGCACCCCGGGGAATCCCGTGGAGGGCCTCACCGGGACGTTGATGAGGGCGTTCTTCCGCTTCTGGTTGTAGTAGGTGAACTCGATTCCCACCCGGTCGTCCAGCATGCCCAGGTCGAACCCCAGCTCGATCTCCTCGCCCACCTCGGGCTCCACACCGGGATTCCCAAGGGTCTGGGGCGTCACAGCTCCCCCACCGGCGAATCCCACCACCGGACTGTAGAGCTGGACTGCGGCGAACTGGTCCGGCTGCTGTCCCGCCTGCCCCCACGCCCCCCGGAAGCGGAGGGAGTTGATCCGGTCCATGTCCGCCATGAAGGCCTGTTCCGAGGCCACCCAGCTGGCGCTGACCTTGGGGTAGACCACGAAATTGAAGTCCGAACCAAATGCCGAGTTGTCATCCCCGCGCACGGCGGCGGTGAGGAAGAGGCGGTTGTCCCAGGAGAGCTGCTCCTGGATATAGACGCCGATGGTCTTGTTGGCGATGAAGCCATCGGATGTGGTCTGGTTCTCCCCGGCGGAGATGGTTCGAAGGGCAGGGACTGCGAAGACGGTACCGGAGCCCAGGAGCCACTCCGAGGTCCGGTCGTAGTGCTGGATCCCGCTGGAGGTGGCCAGAGAAAGGTTCGAGGTCGGATTCCAGGTCCCCGTCACCGAATAGTCGATGCTCAGGTTCTGCGTGGTACGATACTCCACCTGCCGAGCCCCATTACGGAAGCTGATTCCCACCTTCCCGTCGGTGTGCCGATGGGTCCGCCATCCCTGGGTCTCGGTGTGGTCCATTCCCAGGATGAGCCGCTGGGAGAACCAGTCGAAGGGGCGATGGAGCATGGTCAGGCTGTAGGTGTTCCGGTTCACGTCCTGACCGGCCCGCAGGTACTCCTCGTACATTTCGGGGAGATACGCGATATAGCCACGGAAGGCCCCGTCCAGGGCGTTGGGCAGCCCCGTCCCCCGCTCGCACCCGGCCCCGGGGCAGGACCAGTGGAATCCAGTGACGACGGCAGGCTGGTTGCTTGTGGACGAGAGGAGTTCGGAGCGCACCACCCCGAGCCCGAAGGTCACGGTGAGGTCCTCTCGGGGGAGCCAGTTCAGATTCGCCCGAGCGCTGAGGCGGTCCTGATGGTTGGTGCGCATGGGGGCCTCATCCCGGTCCCAGTCCAGCAGGAAGTTGTACCGAAGCCGATCCGTACCTCCGGCCACGCTCCCGGCGATGCCCTTGGGGGTACCCACGCGGAAGTGGTCCAGGCCAAGCTCGCGGTAGTCCTCCATGAACACGTTGACGCCCACGACCTCGCCTGGGGTGCAGCCATGGGTCCCGGTGCCCCGACAGGTGAAGTAGCTGCCCGGCCAGTGCTTTTTCGGATCGGGATACCAGTTCTGTCCCACCTTCGTGGTCAGGGTGAAGATGGGATCCCCCGCGGAGCCCTGCTTCGTGATGATGTTGATCACACCGTTTGAGGCCTCGGTCCCGTAGAGGGTGGCCGCAGCCGGCCCCTTGATGACCTCGATGGACTCGATCATCTCCGGGCTGATGTCGTTGAGACGGGAGGCCGGACGCGAGTTGCCGACACCGAGGGTGACGTCCTCCCCGGGACCGGCGCTGTTGGCCCGGACTCCGTCGATGTAGATCAGAGGCTGGGAGGACAAGGAGAGGGAGCCGGCCCCACGGATGCGGATGTTGCTCCCTCCTCCGATGGCACCACCCCCTGCGGCCACATTCATCCCGGCCACACTACCCGAGAGCATGGTCTCGAAGTTGGGCTGGGGCGCCACCCGCTGCATCTCGGCGGCCTGGATCCGTCCCACGGTGTTTCCGAGGGAGCGAGCCTGCTGTTCTCCGGGGGTTCCCGTGACCACGATGGCATCAAGACCCAGGGCCTGCTGCCGGAGAGAGAAGTTGACCGTGGCCGTCTCGCCGGATGCCAGGGTGATGGTGCGGGTGCCCGTGGCGTAGCCCAGGCGCTGGACCCGGACCTCCACACTCCCCGCCGGGACCTGCTGGATGGTGATCCTGCCGTCGGAAGCGGTGATTCCGCCCAGGTTGGTCCCGGTGATGGTGACCTGCGCCGCGGCCAGTGGGGCGCCGGTGTCCTCGGCGGCCACCCGCACCGTCACCGTTCCGGTGCGCACGGGGACCATCGTACGAACCGGCTCCACGCGGCGGCTCACCAGCATCAACGTGGGCTCACCCCCCGTCACTGCCGGAGCCGGCGCCGCCTCCTCAACGGCGGCCGGATCCCGCTCGATGAAGAGCTGACTGCTGATTCGGACGTGGCGAAACCCCGTGCCCTCCAGGATCCGATCCAGGGCGACGCGTACCGGGACCGTCCGACAGGAACAGTCCACCCGGACGTCCCCGGGAAGAAGGCTGGGGCTGAAACCGATGAACACCTCGGCCGACTGTTGGAGAGCGGAGAGCGCGTCCACGAGGGAGGCCTGCCGGACCTCGAGACGGGCGGGCCGCTCGAGCACGTCACTCGACGCGGTAAGCACCGGCATCGAAGGATCCGTATCCTGGGCCGCCAGATCCAGAGCGGACCCCATCCACGGCAACCACACGAACACCCCAACCATTGCAAGCACGGTCCATAAACGACGCATCTGCGCTCCTCCCCTCTGTTGCACCTGACTCACGGCCAATCGGGCCACCTCAAGGCGACATCCTCACTGCGCTTCCCTCCACCTCACACTGCACGCCGGCAATCCGGCAGATGATGGGGACGATCTCATCCCGCACGTCCCGGCCGAACCAACCGCTGACGGTCCGGGTGGCCAACTCAGGATCGGTGAACTCCACCTGGATCCCGAGCCGCGCTTCCAGCTCCCGGGCCACCTGACCCAGGGGCGTGGACTCGAAGGCCATGAAAACCCCCAGCCACGCCACCATGGCCTCTGGGTCGGACACCGCCGTCACCGAGGGCGCCGAGCCCCTCCGGGCCTCGGCCAGCTCCCCTGCCCCGACCTCCACGTCTCCGTCCGGTACCGACACGGCCACCCGGCCCTCCAGGACCAGGAGCCGCAGGTCGTCCCCGCGATTCTCCACATCGAACCGGGTCCCCAGCACGGTGGCATCCCCGGCCGACCCGCGAACGATGAAGGGCCGACTCGGGTCCCGGGCGACCGAGAAGAAGGCTCGACCCTCGAGCCACACCTCCCGGACGCCCTGTCGTTGTTCGATCCGGAGGCGGCTCGACGGTGCCAGCCGCACCACCGTGCCATCCGCCAGGGTGGCGGTGGTCATCTCCCCCGCCCCGGTGTGGAACTCCACCCCCATGCCCCCGGGCCGGGCCGAGAAGTGACCCATCCCCAGACCCAGCAGGAGGGCGGCGGCCAGCGCCGCCACCCGGAGGGGCCAACGTCCCGCCTCGCGGACCGGGGACAGTCCACCCGCGGAAGGGCGAAGCTCGGAAGGCCCTCCCCCGGACAGGAGCTCCCTGGCGGAGGGGGCCGGACCCTGTGCCCGGATCTCCCGGTGCTCTCCCGTCAGGCGCCAGACTCCCGCCACCTCATGGAATCGTTCTTCGTTCTCTCCTGACGACTCCCGCCACCGCTCCAACTCCGATTGTTGTCGAGGCGATGCCTCTCCCTCCAGCACACGAATGATCAGTTCGTCCACGAATGCACCTGTATTCCTCAGCCCGTCGTTATCGATTCATCGTGATGGCCAACTCCGCCGAAAGCCCGGCCGTCGACCTGGCCGTCCAGCCCTACAAGGGTCCAACGCACCAGGGCCGGAGTTCTACCATTCCCTCTGCGGGTCCCCCTGCGACGAGGACCGCTCCCCTGAGATCCCGGGGGCGCCCCCCCGCCAGGCGTCGTAGCGCATCCGGAGGGTGATGACCGGGTTGGCGTTCTCATCGGGGCGGATGTTCTGGTCGTGGACGTCGATGAAGAGGTGGTAGTCCCCGTCGTTGTAGCTCTCGCCCTGGGGGTCGTCGGGGTTGGCCGCCAGGATGTAGGCCACGTGGGAGGTCTTTCCGTCACACGGTGCCTCCACCAGGGGCTCGCTCTCGCAGGTGCAGCGCACGTCCCCCCCTGCGGCGTCGGCGGCCTCCATGGCGGCCATGACCCGGTCGGTGAGCTCACCCTCGGCCTCGATGAAGGCCAGGGCCGCGTCGTGCATCACGTCATCGGAGGCCAGGATGTTGCCCTGCACCGCGTAGAAGATCTCCGTCCCGGGCACCCGGCCCTGCAGCGCCAGGGAGGCGGCACCGTTCCGCCCACCGGAGAAGCCGACGCTTCGACCCTGGAGGTCCAGCATGGCGAACTGTCGTCGCTGGATCTCCGGATCCTCCATGAGGAGGGCCAGGATCTCCCTGGGGTCCGTCCCCTTCTCCAACTCCCCGTGGATCAGGTACTGGTTCTGTCGGGTGGCATCCACCCCCGCCTGGGCCACGGCCACGGCGACCCCCGGGACCACGATGGCCTGGATGGACTTGAGCCCCCCCCGGGTCAGGAGTCCCTCATGGGAGACGCAGGTGGCGGAGGACACCACCACCTGACCGGTGGCCCGGTCGATGGCGATGACGGACCAGGTGGCCGCTGCCCCGGAAGGAGCAAGGAGGATGGCCACCCACGCCACCAGGAGGGCCGGGAGGAGGGTAAGCTTTGAGATCGATGCCATGTGGAGGACTCCTGGGGAGAGGGGAAACGCGCTGCAGCCACGAGTCGGGACGGCTCGGGGCAGGGTCTACTGCGAGTCGCTGCCGCCCTTCCCTGCCGTGGCTCGAGCCTGCCGAGGCTGCCGAGTCTGCGCCGACTCTGCATGGAAACGCGCGACGGGGGCGTCTCTACTACCGACGCCTCCTGGAATGGACTGCAGGCAGGAAGGATTCCCCCGACTCAGACGATCCGCTCGTCCTCGCGACCGTTCAGGACCGGGAGTCGGTGGGTGGCCGGCTGGGGTGTGGGAGTCTGGGTCAGCGCCGGCTGGGAATCGGGCAGGTGGGAGCGCAACTGCTGCCGGAGGTCGTCCAGGGCGGCGCTCATCTGGTTCGCCACGGTCTGGGGAGAGATCTCCATGATCTCGGCGATTTCCCGATAGGAATGGCCGTGGTACCGGGAGAGGACGAAGACCTCGCGACGCCGGGGCGGGAGCGCCTCGATGGCTCGGGTCACCGCGCCGGAGACCTGGGTATGCTCGGCCATCTGAAGGGGGGTGGGGGGGGCGGCATGTTCCCGCGCGGCCTCCTCCTCCGTCCAGCGTTCCCGGACCTGGCGTCGGCGGGTCTCATCCAGGGCGAGGTTTCGGGTGACCCGGTAGAGGAAGCCGGCCAGTCGATCCGACGGATTCCACTCTCTCCGGCCCTTCCAGACCCGGAGCATGGCCTCCTGGACCACGTCCTCCGCCGCGTCCTCGCTGGGGGTGAGGCGGGCGGCGTATGCCACCAGGGCGTGCCAGTAGCGCCGGATGAGTTCGTCCAGGGCCGACGGCTCGCCGTCCTGGAGCCGTTCCATGAGCGCCTCTTCGTCACCGGCCTCCCCCGGGAGGGGCACATGCCTGGGGAATCGTCGTGAATCGGCCATGGTCGGGGGAACCGCGCAAACGAGGGCTCTGTGAATTTTCGCAACGTTTCTGCAACGTAGGTGTCACCACCGATGGGTGGCAAGAAAATCCACCGGGGAATCCCCCTACCTCGGCGGAGGCGGCGAATCCCATCCGTCCACCGGGCGATCGTCGACCTGCAGCATGCCCTCATCCAGCCATGGAAGCGCGCCATAGGGGCGCTCGGTGGGCCAGATCTCGTCCAGGGTGTCCGCGTGATAGAGGATCCCGGCCTTCATCACGTAGCGGATCGCCTGGGAGTTCCGGATCTCCTGGAGCGGATCCGCGTCCAGGACCAGGAGGTCGGCCAGTTTTCCCGGTCGGAGGGATCCCAGGTCCTCTTCCATCCCCAGGAAGCGGGCTCCATGGATCGTGGCCACCTCCAGGGCCCGGATGGACTCCATGGCGCTGGCCAGCATCCAGATTTCCCAGTGGGTTCCGATCCCATGGTGCTGCCCGTGGGATCCAATGGCCCCCATTCCCCCTTCCGCAATGATGTCGTCCAGCCCCTGGGCCAGGAGGGGGAAGGAGTAGTCCGTGACGGGACGGAGCGTCCGGCGCCGGGTGTGGGGGATGAGATGCCGCCAGGGAAGCCATCGCTGCTGCTTGGGATCGGTCCAGAGGTCCTCTTCCTGCCAGAAGTACTCCTCGTTCCAGGCCCCGGGACCTCCCACGACCAGCGTCGGGGAGTAGACCGCCCCGGCCTGGCCGAAGAAGCGGGCCACGTCGGGGTAGAGGGGGACGTAGCTCAGGGGATGCTCCCATCCGGTCTGGCCGTCCAGGGTGGTCCCCACGTTGTAGGGGAGGTCGCTCCCCTCCCCCGTCACCATGAGCCCCTTCCGCCGGCTGATGTCGGCGATCCACTGCCGCTGCTGCCGGTAGGGCTGGGCGTACTGCTTCACCGCCACGGCGCCCCAGTCCGTCAGCCGGTTGATCTCGTGTTCGGCGTCGGCGTAGCTCTCGATGGCGTTGGTTCGGGCCCGGTCCCCACCGGCCAGGTTCTCCCCGGTGCTGAAGACCCGGGGACCCACGGTGACCCCGGCCTCGATCATCTCCGCCTCGGGGAAGACGGCGGGAGACCATCCGATGGGGTCCATGGTGGTGGTGACCCCATAGGCCAGGTAGACGGCGGCCTCGAAGTTCTTCCGGGGAAGGATCCCGCTGTGCTCCCGGTGATGGTGGGCGTGGGGATCCACGAATCCGGGGAGGAGGGTGGCGCCGCCCACCTCCATGACCCGGTCCACCCCCTCGGTGGCGCACTCCCCCACGCAGGCGATCCGACCATCCCGGACCACCACCGTGCCCCGCTGGATCACCTCGGGCTCCCCGGTCTCCGGGTCCCGCTCCATGGTGAGGATGCGGGCACCGGTGAGGGCCAGGCTCCCGGTGCCCATGGCTCGGGGGACCGACAGATGGATCTGGGCGGTGTCGGTCTGTCCGGTCCCGGGTCGATGCACGAAGTAGCGGGTCCCGCTGCTGAACTCCAGGGATTCGGAATCCCGCCAACGGGGAGAGATCCCCCCTTCCAGGGTGAGGCGCTCCACCCCCTGGTCCTGAGCCCTCCGGTCCAGGACGGGGAGGTCGGTGGCCCGGTTCCCCGCCGCGCCCTGGGTCATGACCATCTGGGGCATGTCAATCTGGGGCATGGGGGCCAGGTAGACGTTGAAGGCCTCGGCAAAGGCCAGCCAGCGGCCGTCCGGGGAGGGGACCACCTCTTCCGCAAAGGGGAAGCGGGCGTGAACCCTCCGGTCGCTCCCGTCCGGCTCAGTGGAGACCAGGACGACGCCCCGGGGGGCCGAGTCCGGGGGTGCCTCTTCGGGAAAGAACACCCGACCGTCCGGACCGAAGGAGGCCCTTAGGATGTGGCGCCGGCCGCCGGCCTGGGCCCCGCCGTCGTGCCGGGTGCTCACCCGGGCCAGAATTGGAAGGTCCGCTGCGGCCGGAGCGGTCACCGCATCTTCGGGAATCGGGACCCGGACCAGCTCGTACCAGGGGTTGTTGGCCATGGAGCGGCCCCGGGCGGTGGCGCCCGACCCCCGGGAGACCACCAGGGAAGCGCCGTCCGGCGCCCAGACCGGGTTTACGTACTCCCCGGGCTCCGCGGTCAGGCGCTCCGGATCGCCCCCATCCCGGGGGATGCGCCAGAGGTGGCCGCCCTCTTCGTCGTCCCAGCTAGTGAAGGCGATCCAGCGTCCATCGTGGGACCAGGCCGGGGTGTACTCCAGGGGCTCGAACGTCTCGGGGGTGAGACGCGTCGGCGCCGCGCCCCCCGGTCCCTGGATCCACAGCCGCCCCACCGCCTGGAAGACCAGGCCCTCACCATCGGGGCCCTCACCCTCGGGGGGAGCCGAGGCCCATCGGGGGAAGCGGACCTCCACCGGTCCGTCGGAGATCCGGTACCGACCCCGGGCCTGCTCCGAGACGGTCCGGAGGACCCGGGCGTTGAAGGGGATGGTCTCCACCCGGCCGCTCCCCACCTCCAGGCGCCGGATGCGGCCCCCCTGGGACAGGACGATATGGCGCCCATCGGCGGACCAGGCGTACCCCGGCAGGACCCGCATGACCTTGATCCCCTCGGCCATGTCCATCTCGATGGGATCCATCACCATCCGTTCCGCACCGGAGCGGAGATCCCGGAGGAAGAGGGCCGTTCGGGGACCGAACCGGTTTCCCTTCCAGGAGATCGTACCCCCCGGGATTCGCCGAGCGAAGGCGAGCCATCGGCCGTCGGGCGAGATCTCCGGGGCGTACCCGCTCCCGCTGGATCCCCGGTACTGGGCCTGGTCCCGCCCCGAGACCAGCGCCGACACCCGTCCCTCCTCCAGCTCCAGCCTCCGCAGCTCCCACCCGCCCTCCACCACGTCGGAGGCGGCCACCGGCAGGTGGTAGTAGAGGTAACGCCCGTCCCGGGAGAGGGAGGGCCAAGCCGCCGCCCCTTGGTTCCCTCCCACCAGGGCCACCCCTCCGCTGCCCGACGCTCGGCCGGCCGGGCTGCTGGGGTGGCCTACGCCGTCCGGGGCGTCGAAGCCTTCGGGGCCGGGGGGGCCGTCCACGGGATACCGCCAGATTCCGCTCCCCACCCCCGCCCCGGCCAGGGCCTGCTGCCGTACCACGATGTGGGCCCCGTCGGGGGTCCACGCCGGCTCCATGACCCGGACATCGAGGTGAGCGAAGACCGGGCGGGGGTTGCTGCCGTCAGCGTCCATCACCCAGAGGTCGCTCTGCCCCAGCCGGTCGGAGACGAAGGCGATGCGGGAGCCGTCGGGAGAGAAGCGCGGATGGAAGTTGGTGGCGATTCCGCTGGACTGGGTGAGGGACTCCGCTTCCCCACCCGAGGCGGGCATCCGGTAGACGTGCCCGAGCAGGTCGAAGGTGATCCACTCCCCATCGGCGGAGAGGTCCACCGACATCCAGGTCCCCTGGTCCGTCTCGAAGTCCACGGTAGTGACCTCGCCCCGGGGGAGGGTCACGTCCCAGTCCTGGAACGCCCCCTGCCCTGCCAGGGACCCAGGCGCCGCCAAGAGGGCCGCCACGGCCACCGAGACCGCCACGGCTCCCACCAATCTCGACATCCCCCTGGCCGCCAGCGCAATCCGCCTCGCCGCCATGCACGTCAACGTCTCCGTGGCGGTGGCAACCCGGCGGAGAAAGCGGTGGGGGAGGAAGTGCCTCAACCCGTCGTGGAGCGCGACCCGGGGCCGATCCCGGAACCCAGCCCGGAGCAAATGCATCGTCTGCCTCTTGGCGCACGAGAAAGAGGGGAATGCCTGGGCGCCACCATAGGCGTCTGCGTCGGGCGGGAGCAAGGCGCACGGGAGGGGCCCCAACCCGGTGGGACCGGCACCCGGCGCATCCCTCCTGGGCACAGGCGCCCCAACCTGGCCTTTGACAATCCCCCGCCTCCGCCGCAGGATGCTCCCAGTGCATCCGCCGTCTCGAGACCCGGGCCCGGCGCCACGACCTCCCTTCGGAGAAAGCCGACGATGAAGCGATTCCTCTGGGCCCTGGTGGCCCTCCTGCTCATTCCCGCTCCGGCGTGGGCCACCTGGTCCATCATCGCCATCGATACAAACACGGGGCGGATGGTCATCTCCTCGGCCACCTGCGCCGCCACGGGGCCGAACCAGCTCCGCTTCCTGCAGGCCATCGTGGTGCCGGGGGTGGCCATCGCCGCCGCCCAGGCGGGGGTGGACCGGACCCAGGCCAACCACCGCCTCATCTTCGAGGAACTCCAGAAGCGGACGCACCCGGAGCAGATCATCAAGCTCCTGGAGGCGGATCCCAACATCGAGTCCCGGCAGTTCGGGATCGTGGACATGATGGGACGGACCGCCGGACGCACCGGGGCGAACAACCGGGACGCCGCCCTCCATGTGGCCGGCGAGTCGCCGGACGGGATCATCTTCATGGTCCAGGGGAACATCATCATGTCCGACGAGGCCATGCTGGAAGCGGCCCGGATCATGGAGGAGGACACCTCCCCCATCATCGATCGGGTGATGCTGGCCATGGAGCGGACCGACGAGCTGGGCGGCGACTCCCGCTGCACCTGCGAGACCGAGCCCCTCCCCGCCGGAGCCATCTGCACGGGGAAGACCTCTCACGTGGCCTACATCGTGGCGGCGGACCCCCACGACCCCATGTCCACCTTCAGCATCAACCACCCCGAGGACCTGCGGGCCCCCTACAACGCCGGGAACTACTTCCTGGAGATCGGCGTGTGGCCCGCCAACACCCTCCCCACCGAGGACGCGAACCCGATGCGGACCCTCCGGATGCGCTACGACACCTGGAAGTCCCTCTGGGAGGCCAGCAACCCGTAGCGCAGCCCCGGGCCAGGGGGGGTAGGACCGGGCCTGAAGTCGTGGGGTGCAGGCGTTCGTTGAGGAGGTAGCGACTAGTAGCTACTTTCCATCATGCGAACCGTAGGCGTGAAGAACCTGAAGAATCGGCTGAGTGAGTACCTCCGCCTCGTGGCCGCCGGCGAGACGGTCCTGGTGACCCACCGGGATCGGGTGGTGGCGGAGCTCACGCCGCCCAGGGTGGGCCGTGCGGAGCGCCTCGAAGATGCCGCCCTGGCGGAGGCCGTGCGGAAGGGGTGGATTCGCCCCCCTCTTCTTCCGGGCCCGGGAGCCCCGGAGAGGGATCCCGTCCTTTCCCTGGCGGACCTTCTGGAGGGTATGGAACAGGACCGGGAGGATCGCTGATCTACCTCGGTACCTCCGTCCTCCTGGCCCACCTCCTGGCTGAGGACCGAAGTCCGCCCCCGGAGCTATGGGACAGCCCCCTCGTGTCCAGCCGCCTGCTGGAATACGAGGCCTGGACCCGACTCAGGGCGGCGGGCCTCGCCGAGAGTCACGGTGACCTCCTCCGGGACGCGCTGGGCCGGATCGCCTTCCTGGAGATGGTCGGTCCCGTACTCGAAACTGCAACCGGCCTCCTACCCGGGCCCCTCCGGACCCTGGACGCCCTACATCTGGCCTCGGCCCTTTTCCTGCGCGACCAAGGGGCTCGACCTCGCCTGGCCACCTATGATCTCCGGCTGGCGGCGGGTGCACGGCGGATGGAGATCCCCGTCCTCGACCTTCCCTGATCTCCCTCCCATCGTCTGTTTTCGACCTCCGTCTGGGGGGAACCGAACCCTCCCGCCGGGCGTAGACCCCGCCTCCACTCCGACTCTCCCGCTCGGTCGGCTCTTCGAAGAGAACGTCATGCGCCTCGCTCCCCGCCCCCCGCCCGGCCTCGCTTCGGTTCTCCTTCTGACAGCGATGCTGGCGGCCTGCGGCTCCGACGAACCCGGTGAAGGCCAGCGCGGCACGGACCCGGGGGTGGATCCGGCGGAAGCGCCGGCACCCGTCGCCGCCACACCCCCCGGGAGCGCGGAAGGTGTCCTTGGGCTCCTGGGCACCCGTCCCGACGAGCACCTGGCCGTCCAGGGGGAACTGCCCTGCGCCGACTGCGCGGGCATTCGGACGACCCTCATTCTCGACGCCGGGGGGACGTTCCAGATGGATGAGGCCTATCTCGGCGTGTCCCCCGAGCGGGTGGCCCACGGAGATACACTCTTCGGAACCCGGGGACGATGGACCGTCACCGAGGACCGGGCCCGGGTTCGCCTGGACGGCTTCGACGATGGGCCCCGCTACTTCCGGCCCACCTCGCCCGAGATCCTCCTTCTGCTGGACCGCCAGGGGGAGGAGATCGAGTCCGAGCTGAACTACGAGTTGGCGCGCCTGCCCCGGATTCCCGAGCTCGCGGGCGCTCTCCAGGTCAGGGCCGCCTTCACCTACATGGCCGACGCTCCCGGGGTGGTGCTCTGCACCAGCGGCTTCCGGTATCCCGTGGCCATGGAGGCCGGATACCTCGAACTGGAGAGGAGATACCTTGCCGAGGGCGTGCCCCCCGGCGCACCTCTCCGGGTGCACCTGACGGGATCGGTGGAGGCCCGTCCCGCCATGGAGGGCGAGGCGACGGGAGCCACCTTCGTGGTTCGAACGTTCGAGGTGGCCGACCCCGGGACCCCCTGCCCCGCCCTCGAGGTCGCCGACGCCTTGGCGGAGGGGGAGTGGCGCCTCACCAGCCTGGACGGTGCTCCCGTCCCTACCCTGCCGGATCCGGGAGAGACCCCCACCGTTTCCTGGGATCCCCAGGAGTCGCAGCTTCACGGAACCGGCGGATGCAACCGGTACTCCGGTCGGGGATTCCTGCGGGGGTCGGAGCTGGTCACCGGGGGGCTGGCCGGCACCCGGCGCTACTGCGAGGGCGTCATGGAGGTGGAGGACCGGGTCCTCGAGATCCTCACGGCGGGGGGAAGCCTCCGATTCGAGGAGGGGGTCCTGCGCCTCTTCCAGGGGCCCGTGGAGGTCGCTCGCTTCCGGCGATGACGCGGGATTCATCCCCGGATCGATGAGCGGCATGGCCAGGACCCGCCGCTCCAGGGGACCCGCCTCATCGGGAGGCGGAGGTGCGGCGCCCCCCCACGGACATCGGATGATCCTTCCCAGGTGCGGAGTCCGATAGCAGGGGAAGAGAGGGCCTCCGAAGGGGGGGCCCGGACCCCCGAGCCCCGCAGCCTCCCATGACCCCGCTCCGCCGCCTCTCGTTCCTTCCGACCCTCCTCCTTCTCGGACTCGCCTCCTGTGGTGGGGACGACGCACCCGCCGCGCCCGCCCCCCCGGAGCCCCCTCCTGCGCCAGGGGCCCTGAGCATCTCCGTGGAGCCCACGGCCCTCCCGGCGCCGTGGCGGCTGGCGGGCCCCCAAGGGCTCTCCCAGGAGGGGACCGGGGCAGCGTCGGTGAACGGGGTCCCCGCCGGCGCCTATACCCTCACCTGGCTCCCCCTGGAGGGGTGGGACCCGCCCACTCCCCCGCAGGACAGCCGGACCCTGGCGCCGGGGGGCTCCCTCACCTTCACCGGGAGTTACCAGCCCTGGACGGGGCGGGTGAGCATCCGGGTGGAGCCCGCCGACGCCGTCGCGCCCTGGCTCCTCACCGGACCTGGGAACGCAGTGCGGGAAGGAGCGGGGAGCGAGACCCTGGAGGGGATCCCCGTGGGCGCCCACACCCTGCAGTGGCTCCCCCTGGAGGGGTGGATCCAGCCGGAGCCCGCCTCGGCAACGGGGGAGGTCCGTCGGAACGAGACCCTGACCCTGGAGGGCACCTACCTCCCCGCCACGGGCACGGTGATCGTCTCCGTCCTCCCCCAGGAGTCCAATGGGGCGTGGCGCCTTGTCGGACCGAATGGCCCCCTCCCGGTGGCCCAGGGCTCACGCACCCTGGAAGGGCTCCCGCCGGGGTCCTACACGCTTCGCTGGACCGACACCCAGGGATGGGAACTCCCCGCCCCCGTCGAGGTGTCCTTCACTCTCCAGGCAGGACAGACGCGGACCCTGGAGGGCACCTTCCGGGCCGCCTCGGCAGTCCTGAACGTGGAGCTGCGTCCCGGAGCGATCCCCGCCCCCTGGCGACTCACGGATCCCTTCGGGCTGGATGCCGCCGGCGAAGGGGCGGCCCTACTGTCCGGGCTCCAGAGCGGTCGGTACCGCATGACCTGGTTCGATGTCCTGGGTTGGACCACCCCCCCCGCCGTGGAGATCGAGATCGCCGAGGGGGAGCAGGTCTCCGTCCAGGGGCGCTACCCCCTCATGTCCGACCCCTACGCCACCAACGACTCCCTGAGTCGGGTCGCCGCACTGGGGGGCCCCCTCGTGCCTGCGGAAGACGATGTATCGGTGCTCCTGGAGGTCCCCTTGGCCCGCCTGGACCCGGAGGGGGGCTCCCGCTTCTTCGGCTTCACCTCCGATCCGGGGAGCGCCATCGCCCTGCGGCTGGACCCCATGGAGTCCTTTCTTCACCCCCTGGATGCCCAGAACCTGGGGATCCGCCTCTGGCGGCAGGACTCCTCCGACGGGGGCGGTTGGACCCTCATGGGGCAAATCAACCTCCAACCTCGCGGGGCCGGCGAGTACCACTCGCCCATCTTCTATTCCGGATCCGGGTTCGCCGGCGACGGCACATGGGCCATGGAGGTCTACAGCTCCGGGGAGCGCACCGGCCGCCAGCTCTTCCGGGTGCGCATCGCCAACCGGGCGATCGAGCCTTAAGAGACCCTGCTCCGGCGGTGGCGCGCCCCGTGGACCGGGAGGGGAATGTCTGCGCCGAGCGCTACGGCCCGGAGGAGACCACGCCCCCCACCTACCTCTGCCTCTCGCCGGAGGGGGAGGTCCTGCGGAGGGTGACCTTACCGGAGGGCCTCATCCGCACCGGCTTCCCACGGCAGGACCCCGGGGTGGAGATCGGGGCGGATCACCTTTTGGGGGCGTGGAGGGACGGGACGGTGGTGAGCGTGGTTCGCCTGTATCGATTGGAAGCCGCCGACCCATCCCTTGGACCGGCGGCACCATGACCGTCCACAAGACCGTCCCTGGAGGACGTGAACCGTGGGGTCATGATGGACTTCTACCAGAGGGCCTTCGGCGCCGAGGAGGACCCCTTCGGCCACCGGTGGACGCTCTCCACTTACGTGGAAGATGTCCCTCCCGACATGATGAACGCGAGGATGAAGGAGATGCTCGGGGGCTGAGGGCCCTGGATCAGGGGAGGTGGCGTGCTGACCCGGGCGCCGGATGGGATGAGGAAGCGTCTGTGGCCAGCCGCGTCATGGCGAACCAGACCCCGGCGGCGCTGATGAGGTGCATAACCTGGGCCGCGACCACGGTGGCGGGATTGAAGAGTTCCGCTCCCTCCATGTAGGGCTCCCGGGCCGCCAGGAGCGGGCCGGCGATGTAGAGAAGGACCACGGCGATGGAGAGCCCGGTGAAGACACGGACAGGGTTCCGGGCAAACCGACCGCAGAGCGCGAAGGCGATGCCCCCGGCCAGGGCACCCAGGAGACTGGCCACCACGACCTCTCCAACTCCGATGGTCATGCGGTCCATCTGGGTCCCGATACTCCAGACCAGGGCGTTGCCGGTGACCCCCACCAAGGCGGCGACGGTCGTTGCCAGGGGAATGCGGCGAAAGCGGACGATGGTCATCATTGGCAGGGAACGAAGAGGCTTCCAGGCGTTCCGAGTCGGAGGGATCAGGTCTGGGAGGTCAAGGTAGAGGGCGCATTCAGGGCGGGCAATCGAGCCGCGAGCCCCGAAGGAACCCGCAACGACCGGGACCGAACGCCTCCACCCGCACAGGAAACCGCCTCGCTTCTGCCGAGTAATTATCCGCCCGGCCTTGCCCTCCGGGTCGATGAGGGGCCTTTCGCCCCAGCGCCTCCCCTTCCCCACCTCCTGCCTGAGACACACGAATGAAGCCAATCCCTGCGGACGGGACACCGGGTCTGTGGCCCATGACCCGTCGCGACTTCCTGACCCGCCTGGGAGTGGTGGGGGGATCGTCGATGGTCATGGGAGCCATGGGCGCCCTTGAGCTCACGGCGGCCCCCGCCGGATCCCGACCCCTCCTCTTGGGGCGGGCCCCGGGAACCCGTGTCCTGGTATTGGGGGGAGGCATCTCCGGACTCGCCGCCGCCTACGAACTGGGGAAGCTGGGCTACGACGTACAGGTGTTGGAGGCCCGGGACCGGGTGGGGGGAGTGGCATGGTCCGTGCGCCGGGGCGACGAGGTGCGGGAGTCCGACGGCGAACGCCACGTCTGCGCCTTCGATGGGGGGGAGTACTTCAATGCCGGTCCCTGGCGGATCCCCAGCACCCATACCGCCATCCTGGACTACTGCCGGGAGCTGGGGGTCCCCCTGGAGTACTTCGTGAACGCCAACGACGCTGGATACCTCTATTTCGAGGGAGAGGACTTCGGCACGCTCTCCGGGCGGCGGGTCCGCATGGCGGAGGTGAAGGCCGACCTCCGGGGGTACACGGCGGAGCTCCTGGCCAAGGCGGTGGACGAGGGCGCCCTGGATCTTCCTCTTTCCGCCGAGGACAAGGAGCGGATGGTCCAGTACCTGGTCTTCGAGGGGTACCTGGACTCCGAGGACCGGGTATACCGAGCCAACGGGGTGAGCGGCAGCGAGCGTGACCCCCTGGATTTCTCGACCCTCCTTCGGTCGGGGCTCGGCAACCGCTTCCGGTCGGTGGATCCCGGGACCTTTGGCTTCCGGGGTCCCTGGTTCCAGCCGGTGGGGGGGATGGACGAGATCCCCCGGGCCTTCGCCCGGGCCCTGGAGGGGCGGATCGCGCTGCAGGCCGAGGTGCGTTCGATCCGGCACACTCCAGACGAGGTGCGGGTGGTGGTGTGGAACCGGACCTCCGGGAGGGAGGAGGAACTCACCGCCGATTACGCCCTTTCCTGTCTTCCCCTCTCCGTCCTCCGGGAGCTGGATGTGAGCCTCTCCCCGGAGTTGGCCCAGGTGGTGGCCGACGTGAACTACAGCAGAAGCGCCAAGATCGGGCTCCAGATGCGGCGCCGCTTCTGGGAAGAGGACGACGGGATCTATGGGGGGCCGACCCTGACCAACCTCCCCCTGGGTCAGTTCTCCTACCCGTCCAACGGGTTCTGCACCCGGAAGGGGGTGCTCCTGGGGTTCTACGGGAACGGGGAGCTCTCGGGAGAGGACGACCGACCCCTCGTGGAGCTCACCCATACGGAGCGCGTGGAGCACGTCATGAGCCACGCCGGGCGGTTCCACCCCCAGATGCGGGAGGAGTTCGAGACGGCCGTCTCCGTGTTCTGGAAGAAGATCCCCTTCAGCAATGGAGCCTACGCGGGCGGCACCCGCCCCTTCCTGGACGCCCTGAACGAACCCGACGGTCGGTTGTACCTGGGATGCGCCGCGGTGAGTGAGTCCCCGGCGTGGCTGAACGGGGCCGTCTCCGGGGCATGGAAGCAGGTGGAGAAGCTCCACCGGAGGGTCATGGCCGAAGAGGGCGACAGGGGGTGAGCGGCCGCATCGCGGGCCGGGTCAATCGGAGGAAGGTACCTCGCGGCGCTTCTTGCAACCCCCCTGACCCCACCTCGGATAGCAGAGGGCCGATCCTGTCCCTACTGGTCCACGGCCAGTCGTCCGTAGAGCTCCGGACGCCGATCCCGGAAGAACCCGAACGCGGCCCGCTTCTCCCTGGCCCGGGCCAGGTCCAGCTCCTCCAAAATGACTCCCTCCTCCCCCTCCCCCAACTCCGACCGGATCTCGCCGAAGTGGTCGC
>REED01000095.1 GCA_007695225.1 Gemmatimonadales bacterium | reverse complement strand
TGGGTCAGGATCCCGGGCTCCTGGCGGAAATCGCCGCCAGCATCGCCGCGGCGGGGACCATGGCCCGGGCCTCTCGGGAAGACGAGTTCGAGGCCGACGAGCTGGGCGTGCGCTTCACCGCCGACGCCGGGTACCACCCCCGGGGGATGGTGACCTTCTTCGAGCGTCTCCTGGAGTTGCAAGAGCGGGAACCCGGGAGCGTGGAGCGCTTCTTTGCGTCCCACCCCGCCACCCGGGAGCGGATCGAGCGGGTGGAGTCCCTCATTGACAGGATGGGGGCGCTGGGGCACCTGTCCACTGACGACGACCAGTTCCGGCAGGTTCGGGCGCGGGTGCACTAGTGAAGGCTGTTGAAGAAGTACGGGGACCACCGACAAGGGGTGTTGAGGTCCTGGGCAAGGCGGAGCGCCGCCTACGATGCGGCTCCCTGGCGCTCCCAACGGTGGTGCCCTGTACTTCTTCAACAGCCTCCTAATTTTTTACGGTGCCCCCCTGCGGGCTGGGTAACCCCTCCGGGTTGGATAGGCCTGTTTCGGCCGGGAGAGGTCAAGAGCCTTCCGGAACCGTGGCGCCGAGGCCATGTTGGGCCAAATACGGGCAAGGGGTGATCGGGGAAGATCACCCACTCCTTCATCGACCCCGTCCGCCCTCCGGTCGCTCCCATGGCCCCACGCGCCCGCCTCGAACGCAGCGACTTCTATCCCCGAGCCTGGCTCTATTTTGGCCTGGCCCTTCTGGTCACCCTGGTGGCCTTCTATCCCAGCTACTTCGGGCGACTCCATGAGACGGGGCCTTGGCACCACCTCCATGGGGTCACCGCCACCCTCTGGATGACCCTCCTGGTGGTCCAGCCCCTCCTCCACCGGCTGGGTCGCTGGGATTGGCATCGCCGCCTTGGGCGAGTGGCCTTCGTCCTTGTACCCCTGGTGGTCTTGGGGGGAATGGTGATGGTGGAACGGATGCTCAACGCCGAGGGTCGTTACCCCCCGGGGCTCCCCTACCAGCTCGGGTTCATCGACTTCTTCGTCCTGACCCAGTTCGTGCTTTTCTTCGCCCTCGCCATGAAGCACCGGGCGGACATGCAGCTCCACGCCCGCTACATGGCCTGCACCGTGGTGGGGCCGCTCATCCCGGCCCTGGCCCGGCTTCTCCCCCGGTTTCCCGGGGTGGAGACCTTCCAGGCCTCCTTGCACCTGAGCTACCTCCTCATGCACGGGGTCCTGGTCCTCCTTCTGCTCCATGATCACCGTTCCGGCGGGGTCCGGCTTCCCTACGTTCTGGCCCTGGGTTTGATGGTGGCCCAGCACGTCCTCATGACCCAGGCGGCGGGGTGGGAGTGGTGGCGGGCATGGATGGACGGCTACGCCGGCTTGATGCCAGGGTGAGGAGGGTGGCGAACGCCGGGCCGTCTCCCCGACGACCCTTCGATGGCGGCCCTTCCGGCTTCCGGGGGGCCCCCCTTCATCCCCCGGCGATGGCTCCCACCACCAGGAGGGGCTCCCCACCGCTCACCACCTCGGCGGGGAGAGGGTGGTGGAAGGGTTCATGGCTGAGGTCCCGCCGGCCGGCATAGAATCGCAACAGGGGCCTGCGCCCCTCACCGTCGTGGGGTCGCATGGTCCCCCTCAGGACCGGGTGGGCCTCCTCCAGCGCCTCGAGGACGGACACCAGGGTGGCCGGACCGGTGACCTCCACCCGAACCGGCCCTGAGACGCCGGCCAGGTTCCGCAGGTGGGTGGGGAGCTCGACACGGATCATGGCAGGGTCTGGGCCTCCACCGAAAGCACCGGGGGGAGGTGCTCCACCAACGCGGTCCAGGAGTCGCCCTCGTCGGCGGAGGCGTACACCTGGCCTCCGGTGGTGCCGAAATAGACGCCGCACCGTTCCAGGGAGTCCACCGCCATGGCGTCCCGGAGAATGTTCACGTAGCAGTCCTGCTGGGGGAGTCCCCGGGTCAGGGGCTCCCACTCATTTCCCCCGGATCGGCTCCGGTACACCCGGAGTTTTCCCTCGGGCGGATAGTGGACGGAGTCGCTGAGGATGGGGACCACGTAGAGGGTCTCGGGCTCGTGCGCGTGGACGGCGATGGGGAAGCCGAAATCGGAGGGAAGGTTTCCGCTCACCTTCGTCCAGTGGGCCCCGGCGTCGTCGCTCCGACACACGTGCCAGTGCTTCTGCATGAAGAGGGTGTCGGGGCGGGAGGGGTGCATGGCCACCTTGTGGACGCAGTGGCCCACCGTGGCTTCAGGGTCGGGAAGGAAGTCGGATCGGAGGCCGCCGGTGGCCACCTCCCAGCGTTCCCCTCCGTCGTCGGACCGGAATGCTCCGGCGGCGGAGATGGCCACGTACATGCGTCGGGGGTTCGCAGGGTCCATGAGGATGGTGTGGAGGCAGAGGCCCCCAGCGCCTGGAGCCCAGGTGCTCCCGGTGGAATGGGTCCGAAGCCCTGAGAGTTCCGTCCAGCTCACGCCGCCGTCCATTGAGCGGAAGAGGGCCGCGTCCTCCACACCGGCGTAGACCGTGTCCCGCTCCCGGGGGTGCGGGGCGAGGTGCCAGACCCGCTTGAACTCCCAGGGGTGGGGCGTCCCGTCGTACCATTGATGCGTCCCCGGAACGCCGTCATAGCGGAACTCGTTTCCCACCGCTTCCCAGGACCTCCCGCCGTTGTCGGAGCGCTGAATCACCTGTCCGAACCAGTCCGTCCACTGGGAGACGTAGATCCGATCGGAGTCGGCGGAGGAGCCCTGGACGTGCATGATCTCCCACCCTGCGAAGTGGGGGCCGTCAATCTCCCAGTCCCGTCGGGTCCCGTCGGAGGTGAGAAGGAAGGCGCCCTTTCGGGTACCGATGAGCAGTCGGACCTGCGCCATGAAATACCTCCAGGGTTCGGCGGAACCGGAAGGGGAAGCGCGGGGGTGGAGGGTCTCCCGTAGCCGGGATCTCCTTCTTCCCGGGGCTGTTTCCCCCCAGCGTACTTCCTGATCGCATGGGGAGGCAAGAAAATCAACCATTGAGCGTTTATGGTGACAACGGCCCGTCGTGGAGCCTTTCCGCTCCCGCTTCTACCGCTTCCGGAGCTCCGCCGTCAGGATTCGATCCAGAGCCGCAGCGAACTCCCGCTTCTCACGGGCGCCATAGGGCTTGGGTCCCCCGGTCTCCACCCCCGTGCTCCGCAGGGAGTCCATGAAGTCCCGGATGGAGAGGCGCTCGCCGATGTTCTCACGGCTGTACTCCTCCCCCCGGGGGTCCAGGGTCAGCACACCCTTCTCCACCAGGAGCGCCGCCAGGGGGATGTCGGCGGTGATGGCCAGGTCTCCTGGTTCGGCATGGTCCACGATGTGCTGGTCAGCCACATCGGGGCCTCCCCCCACCCACACGGCGGTGACGTGGGGATTACCCGGCGGGGTACTCACGCGCTGGTTCGCCACCAGGATGGTCGACAACTCGAGACGCTTCGCTGCTCGGAAGACGATCTCCTTCACGTCCCGGGGGGCGGCATCGGCGTCGACCCAGATCTTCAGTTCGGTTTGGGGGTCCATTCGGGGGTCCATTGGCGGTTGAGCGGGTGGTCAACGGGTCCTTCCAACCCCGGAAGAAAACCGGTGGAGACGCGGGACGCCAGCGAATCCGCCTTCCTCTTCTCTCGCTTCGTGGAATCCGGCCTCCGGCAGACATTTCTTGACAGGGTCGCCGGTCGGGGGAAAGGTGACAGGGCGGGGGTGTGCATGGCGATGGGCCGGGGCCTGGCTCAGCAAGGGCGCATCGACCGTTACTGGCCATGTGAAGGCCGCTGGGGCTCCCCCCTCCATTCCCACGGAAGGAGTTGTGTCCATGATCGGGATTCGGACGATCCTCTCGCTGGCAGCGTTGTTCCTCACTCCGTTCTGGGCCCCTCCGGCCTCGGCCCAGGTGGGGTTCCACGGCGGGATCAATCTCACCGACCTGGTGGGTGGGGGCGTGGGCCAGTCCGAAAGCCGCACCGGGCTGAACTTCGGGCTGGGGTATGACATCCTCCATCTGGGAGCGCTCTCCCTGGGCCCGGAGATCTACTATGCCCAGCGGGGAGCTGAGGCTTTCCAGGCGCTGTTTCCCTCGCCTGGGGATCCCTCCCCCGGGGTGCCGGTGCTGGGCCCGGTGGACGTGGCCCTGGAATACGTGGAGATCCCACTGGTGGCCCGCCTGCGGCTGCCCCTGGGAGATCGTTTCTACTCCTGGGTCATGGGAGGCCCGGTCTTCGGGTGGAAGCTCGATTGCGCAGTCCGGGGTGACCCCGTTGCCGGGAGCGTGGAACCGGATTGCGACGACCTCCTCTCCCGTGACGGGCTGGAGGCAAAGGTCCGCAGCTATGAGCAGGGGTATTTCCTGGGTGCAGCCCTGGGTATCGATGTTCTGGGGGGAATGGGGGCGCTTACGCTGGACGGACGTTTCATCCAGGGGCTGACCCGCCTTGGAGAAGGGGACAGCGGTCCGGATGTGAAGAACCGCGGGTTCTCTCTCATGCTGGGGTACATGCTGGGCCTCTGACGAGCCTTGTCCTTCCAGGAAGGGGCCCGAATCAAGGGATGGCGGGGCAGGGGGACGACCCGCCGGCCGGGTTCTACCGCTATTGTTGGGTAGGCCGTCCGTCCCTTTTTCTTCTCCAGATCCGGGTTACCAGGGCTTCATGAGCAACGACTCCTCCACCACCGACGACTCTCCTCTTCCGTCTCCCGATTCGGCGGAAAGTCCCTTCGCGGAGCTGGGGCTGGATCCCCGACTCGTTCAGGCCCTCTCGGGGCTGGGGTACGAAGAGCCCACCCCCATTCAGGTGGAGGCCCTTCCACCCCTTCTGGCGGGACGGGATCTGGTCGGTCAGGCCGCCACCGGCACGGGGAAATCCGCGGCGTTCGCTCTTCCCCTGCTCCAGCGCCTGGCCACTTCGGGAACGAAGCGGCCGAATCTCTCGATCCTCATGCTCGTTCCCACCCGGGAGTTGGCCATGCAGCTCTCCGAGGCCGTTTATCGCTATGGGCGGGCCATGGGGGTGGGTGTGCTACCCATCTACGGGGGACAATCCTTCTCCCAGCAGCTCAAGGTCTTGAAGCGGGGTGTGGATGTGGTGGTGGCCACTCCGGGGCGGGCCCTGGACCACATCCGACGGGGCACCCTCCGGCTGGAGGGCTTGATGGCCGTGGTCCTTGACGAGGCCGACGAGATGCTGGACATGGGATTCGCCGAGGACCTGGAGGCGATCCTAGCCGCCACCCCCGCGTCCCGGCAGACGGTGCTCTTCTCTGCCACCATGCCCGCTCGTATTGCCCAGATCGCCCAGCAACACCTCACCGATCCGGTCCACATCCGCATCGCCCGGGAGCAGCTCCCCGAGGGCGAGGCGCCTCAGGTCCGGGAGGTCGCCTACGTGGTCTATCGTGCCCACAAGGTCCCCGCCCTGGGGCGGGTTTTGGACATGGAGGAGCCGGAGGCGGCGCTCATCTTCTGCCGGACCCGGAACGAAGTGGACGAGCTCAGCGAAACCCTGAACGCCCATGGTCACCGGGCGGAGGCCCTCCACGGTGGGATGACGCAGGAGCAGCGGGACCGGGTCATGCGGAAGCTCAGGAGCGGAGCGGCGGATCTCCTGGTGGCCACCGACGTGGCTGCCCGGGGGCTGGACATCCCCCGTCTGACCCACGTCATCAATTTCGACGTACCCAATGCCCCGGAGGCCTATCTGCACCGGATCGGACGGGTAGGGCGGGCCGGCCGGGAGGGGGTGGCGATCACGTTGGCCGAGCCCCGGGAGCACCGCCTTCTCGGGAACATCGAGGAACTCACGCGAAGGCCCATCCACCTGGCCAAGCTTCCCACGGTGGCGGATCTCCAGGACCGGAGGCTGGAGGCTGTCCGGTCCGCTCTCCACGACACCCTCGTCCAGGGGGAGCTGGACCGCTTCCGGAGCGTGGTGGCTTCCCTGGCCGAGGACTTCGATCTGCTGGATGTCGCCGCGGCTGCGGTGAAGCTGGCCCAGGTGGCCACCGGTCAGGAAGTGAAGGATACAAAGGACATCCCCGAGGCCTCCCCCCCTCCGCAGACGAAGGAGCCCTGGGCGAAGCATGGGAAGCGGAAGCCCAGGGGGAAGGGTCCGGGTCCTCGGCGGGGACCGAAGCGGAGGTAGAAGAGGGAGAGTCAGGGGGGCACAGGAAGAGACCCGGGGGGCACCTTCGCCGGAGTTGGAGGGTTGGGGAAGGAGACGGCCGGGCCCGATGGGCCCCGTCGTAGGGCTCTTCGGCCACGCGCTCCTTCCCGCAGACCTTCGCCATGTCCCTCTCCCTTTCCGACCGTTCCGACCCCATTGCATCGGGGGCTCAGCATCTGGCCTTCATCTGCCTGCTGGGTCTGGCCCTACTGCTCGTCCCTCCCGGAGCCGGGGTGGCGCAGACCGGGCCCATCTCTGTGGGGGACGGATGCGCCATCTACGAAGCCACCAAACGGGTGGCCTTTGTCCGGACTGTCGAGGTGGTGGGGCGGAGTTGTGAACTCACCGCTCACTTGGCGTGGGACGAACAGGACCATGTCGAAGTGGAGGCCACGCTCCCCATCGAGTCCATCGACTCAGGGGAGGCCCGTCGGGATCGTTATATGACCGAGGTCATGGATGCCGAGCGCCACCCACGCCTGGTCTTCCGAAGCGGGCCCATCCCCAGGGCTGGGGCGCAACGCCTCCTGGCGGGGGACACGGTGGCACTGGACGGAACCCTGGAGGTGGCAGGCCGTCCGCACCCACTCCGTTTTCTCCTCTCCCTGGAGGAGGGGCCCGATGGCCCCCTGGTCCGGGGATTGGCCCGGACCCGCTTCACCGAACTGGGGCTGGAGCCACCCCGGGTGGGGCTCCGGGGGGTCATTGCCGACGCCGCGGACGAACTCACCCTTCGAGCCACCTTCGCGGTGACGCTGCGCCAGGAGGGGGGTGGACCCCAAGCCGCCACCGTCCCATTGTCTCCGCCATGAACGAACGAGGGAGGGATGAACAGGAGGAGACGGTGATCATCTGCGGCGCCGGGGCCATCGGGACCGCTCTGGGTGGCTATCTGGCCCGCGCGGGTCATACCCCCATCCTGGTGGGCCGACGGGACCATGTGGACGCCATCCGGGCCCGAGGGCTCATGGTGGAGTCGGCGGAAGGGCCTGTCCGAGCCGAGGTGGCGGCGGTGACCGATGCGTCGGAGTTGGGCCTCACACCTCGGGATCTCATCTTCCTCACCTGCAAGACCCAGGACACCCAGGGGTTCATCCGCCAGCTCGCCGGCGCTCCCCGGGAGTGTCCGGTGGTTTGTCTCCAGAATGGCGTCCGAAATGAGGAGTGGGCCGCCGAGTCCTTCACACGGGTCTATGGCGGGGTCGTGAACTTCAGCGCTCGCCTGAAGGGACCCGGCGTGGTGGAGCGCACCCGCAGCAACGAACTCGCCATCGGTCGGTTTCCCCGGGGTGTGGATCACGGGGCGGAGAGAGTGGCCACCATCCTCCGTGATGCCGGATTCCAGGTGTTCCTGGACCCGGAGGTCATGGCATGGAAGTGGGGGAAGCTTCTCATCAACCTGAGTAACGCCTTCATGGCGCTCACCGACACCTGGGTTGAGTTTGCCTACGCCGACCCGGCCCACCGTGCGTTCATGGAGGACCTGATGACCGAGGGGCTGGCGGTGCTCAAGGCCGCGGGGATCCACCCCCGGATGGGGCCCGACGGGGACATGGCCACCTTCATCCAGGGGCTCTCCCGGGGCGGGGAAGGTCACCCGGCGCTGAAGGGCGACCCCGATTCCAAGCGGACCTATCCTTCCACCTGGCAGGATCTCACCCGGGGGCGGACGGAGACCGAAGTGCCCTTTTTCAACGGCGAGATCGTCGCCATGGGTAGGGAGGTCGGAATCCCGACACCCTACAATGCCGTCCTCCTGGAGCGGATGGCTGAGCGGATGACCGAAGGGGGGGGGCCTGGGGGATGGACGGTGGCTGGATTGACGCAGGAGGTTCGCCGGAGACGCTCCTGACCGGGAGCGGAGGCGAGGACGGCCCTCAAGAAGTGGCCCTCGCAAGGTGTCCCTCACGCGGGTACCCCAGTCGCGCCGGTCGTGGCCCCGAGCCTATCGACCTTCCGGGCCCTCCAGCATCCCCCGGGTGATCTCGAAGCGTTCCCGGAAGATCGTCCCGTCGGGTGCGGTGGCGGTGATCGCATAGCTCCCGGGGGTGTCCTCATGGCCCACATTCCAGAGGATGAGGCCCAGGCTGCCGTGGGACGCCCCGGTGTCCACGTCCACGCGGCTGGAGAGGGGTGGGCGGGTCCCCCCGGATCCGGCGTTTCCGCCTCCACTCGGCGTATTCCCGGTCGCGGCGGCGTGATGGGCAGCCGCTCCCGCGGCGGTTTCCATGAGGCCCAGCTGGATTCCCGAGAGGCTCAGGACCTCTCCCTGGTAGTCGAAGCCGTGGTCCGTCACCCGGAAGGCGAGCCCCAGGGCCTCTTCCCGAAAGTCCGTGATCATGCCCCAGTCGGCATCGTAGGTGAGCTCGATGCGCTGCCCCTCGCCGGTCATGGTGACATAGGCTCGGTTTCCCTCCACGGCGGTCACCTCGGCTTCCACGTCCCGCCCATGGAAGTCCGCGGACCAGCTCCGACCCACCTCCAGGGGAAAGCGGAGCGCCTCGAAGTCGTCCCACATGACGCGCCAGGCGAAGGTCCCCAGCTCCAGGTCCCCCAGCGGGGGCACGTGGATAACCAGGAAGTCGTGGGAGAACTGGCCCGGGGGAACTCCCAGGGTGGCGTGGTCCTCCGTTCGCCGGGTCACCACCATCGTAGTGGGATAGACCACCCCGACGAACTCAGGATCCACCTCTACCGTCCACCACTCACCCACCCGCAGGTCCGGGGGCGCGCCGTGGAGAGCCGGGGCACGTTCGGGGGTCGCTGGAGGATCATGGACTCACTCGACGGTGAGGGTGAAGAGGCTTCCCGAAACATCTGACTACGGTCACGGAGGGGGCTCTGACTCGGAGCTTAACGGCTTCCCTGGGAGTTCCACACGAAAACATGCCCCGCTGGGGACGTTGTCCTCCACCCAGATCCGCCCGTTGTGCGCCTCCACGGCAATCCTGCAGAACCGAAGGCCGAGCCCCCGGCTTCCCGCTCTTCTCCGTCCCGTTCCTCGTTCCAGGCGGGAGTACTTCTCGAAGATGACTTCCCGCAGATCAGAAGGAACCCCCGGGCCCTCATCCCGGACGGAAATGAGGGCACTACCGTCCTTGTCCACATGGCTGTCCAGCCAGATTCTCCCCCCGGCGGGGCCATACTTCACACAGTTGTCCACCAGGTTTCCAAGGACCCGGCGCACGAGGTCCGGATCGGCCATGATCTGGAGGGGTCCCGTGGTCTCGATGCTCACCTCGTAGCCCAGGAGGGAGCCTCCTGAGGTCACACTCCTCATGAGGGCACCGAGATGGATCAGCTCTCGGTGGGGTTCGAGCCGGCCGTCCTCCCCCGTCCGGATATCCAGGAGGTCCAGGACCATGCGGTGGAGGGTTCGCCCCACCCCGAGGATCTCCTCGGTACCCAGGTCCCTCTCCATGGCCGTGAGATCCGCGAAGCGGGCGAGTTCAGCGTTGGCGAGGATGGTGGTCAGAGGCCCCTTCATGTCGTGGACCAGAAATGCCGTGAGTTCGCTTTTCTGACTCTGGAGGTCCTGCAGCTCGAAGAGCGCCTCCTGGAGCTCGGCCTGAGCGTTCCGAAGGGTGGTGATGTCCCGGAAGACCACGGCAGCTCCCTCGATCACCCCGTTCTCGTCCCGGATCGGGCGGCCGGCCACCGAGATCAGGGTCCCTTCGGGAACCGCCGGGTTCCGGATGAGCATCTCGACACCGGACGTCTCTTCGCCGGCTAGGGCCCGGACCAGTGGGTAGCCCGCCGTGGGGAAGGAGTCGTTCGTGCCCGGCTGGAAGACCCCGTAGTACTCGGCCCAGCTGTCCGGGTCGCCATCGGAGGGGGGACGGCCCAGGATCAGGTCCGCGGCGGGGTTGGAGTAGATGATCCGCCCAGACGAGTCGGCCAGGGTGATTCCCTCGGCCATGGCCTGGAGGGCCGCCCGGAGAAAGGACAGGTCCAGGGACTTCAGGGGTGTACGTGAAGATCCCACGCGGCATCCTCGGTGCAGGGGGATTCCGGCTCCGATCAGGCCACACCATATCGTTTACGGCAGTAAATGACAACCGGCCTCTGCCTCTGGGACGACGTTCTTCCACGGGCCGCGCCAACGGTCTCCACCGGGCGCCCAAGGCCCTGCAGGAGCGGTTCGAGCCCGTATTCGGCTTCAACGTCCACGACCAGGCGGTGGGGACCCGGGCGGGGGATAGGGACCGGGGGGCGGCCATCGCCCGGGATGGCGCCCCTTCAGGGGGACATCCTGGTGAAATTCCAGCGTCCCCTCTCGGAGCAGGGCGGTTTCTTCGCTGGCCTGGAGTTCCCGGGACCCGGCGGGGCGGGAGGTTCTCCTGACGGTGGAGGGGGATCTGGAGGGGCGGCGGGCGTGAGCGGGGCCGCCCCCCCCGTCGACTGCCTCAACAGGGCGAGGTATCCCTCAGATACTGATTTCCATCCAGGTGGATTCGGTCGTCCTCCATCGCCAGGGTCCACTCGAAGACCCGCCCATCCTGAAGGCGCATGATCAGGATCGGCTGACCCTGCCGGATCGCCACCTCCCACGGACCCTCCCCCTGGTCCTGATCGGAATTGTTGGCGAATACCCCGTCCACGCTGAGGGACATGGAATAGGTCCACATGTACCCGCCGTGGCCATCCCGGCAGAGGGTCACGGTGGTCCGACTCTGGCTGCCGCCTCCCTGCGTGGAGGTGCGGCTCAACCGGACGATTCGCTGCCCGGCGAGGCGGGCCCGCCACCAATCCGCGTCTCCCTCCACTGGGGGCGGGCGGAAGCGGACGCTCTGGAGAAGGGCCAGGGCCGCCGCCTCGTGTCCGGCCTCCAGGGACCCGGCCTCCGCTGCGACCAGAACGGAGAGGCCGGGCCCGTGGGGCGAGACGACACCGCCGGCGTATCCCTGGATATCGGCTCCCTGCAGGGTACCGGTAACCCTCACCATCATCCCCGAGACGCCCACCTCCTCCATGGGTCCCTCCGGCTGCAGGTGGACCCCTTCCTCGGTGATTTCGCCGGAGAGGAGTTGGGCCAGGGCGTCCCTGCTCTCCAGCTCAAGTTCCGAAACCACCAGGAATCCCGGAAGCTCCCGGGCGAAGAGCACCCAGGTCTCCTCTTCGTGCTCTCCTACGCCCCACCCTGAGGGAATGCGGAAGCGGAGGCCCCAACCCGGATGGTCCACCTCGTCCGCTCCCGGCGGACCAGCCACCGAGGTATCCGTGGAGCTTACCGAGGTCTCCAAAGCGCCCACGCCTTCGCCGCCCGCTCGGTAGAGGGTGTACCGGTCCCCGGCCGCCTCCACCACCAGGGCCTCTCCGTCGATGCGGGCGGTAAAGGGCGCGGTCTGTCCCTGGAACGCGTAGCTTCCCCGGAGGATGGAGCCCTCGCTGCGGCCCTCCACCTGGAAGTGGATCCCGTCCTCCTCGGCCTCGCCCTGGTAGCCCCCGACGCCGTCGGCACGAAGGACCAGGGTGAGGCCGTCTCCCCGAAAGGTGCCGGCGAAGGGATCCTGGGCGAACAGGCCGGAGGGAACAAGGAGCCCCAGGGATAGCCAGATTCCCAGGGCAACGCCGCTGATGGTATGGGGCACGAGCATGGGGCAGGGCTCCCGTCGCGTCGGTCCAGGGGAGGGTGGGCGTCCACGCCCGGAAACGAATCCTCCCCCCGTACCTGGACTATCGGAATGTGGCGGGAGTGGGGATCAGGGCAGGTCGGGGGATCGGCGAAAGGGGGGGAGGTCAGGGCGGTGGCGGCGCCCCACCGGGTGCTCCTGGTGCATCGGGGGGACCCGGAGGCGTCTCCGAAAGGGAGCGGAAGGTCTCGGCCTCCGCGGGCCGATTCCACCCTTCGTAGATGGACGCGAGTTCCGAGGCCAAGCTCCTGGCCTGGGGGTGGTCAGGGCTCACTTCGGCCTCGAGGGCTCGGTAATGGGCGAGGAGAAGGGATTCCCCCTCCCCGGGCCGACCCATCCGGACGAGGCAGCGGGCCAGGCCGATCCGGGTGTCCGCCACTCGTGGGTGGGCGGCCTCCAGGGCGACGTCCAGCGCACGAAGGGCCACCCGATAGCGGTCTTCGGCCTCCTCAAAGCGGTCCTGAGTGCAAAGGAAGAGCGCGAGGAGTGCGCTGGCCGCGCCGTGCGGGAGACTGGATTCGCCCTGGAGGCGGGCCACCTCCACCGACTCCTCCAGCACCTCCTCCGCCCGCGCCAAGTCCCCTGTGGCCTCCAGGAGATCGGCGTAGTTGGAGAGGTGGATGGACAGGTTGGTGGTGGGACCCTCCCGCCCCTGGAGGCCGGTCACCGCCGTCTCGAAGAGGGCGATGGCCTCGTCGGACATTCCGCGGCGCGCCCGGATGTGGGCCAGACCGCCCAGGCTGTTCAGGTAGAGGGGGTGGGCCTCTCCCAGGGTGCTCGCCAGGATTCCCAGTCCCACCTGGTGGAGGGAGTCGGCTTCCTCGAGGCGACCTTCCCGTTGCCTGATGAACCCCAGGTTCACCGACCCCAGGCCCACCCGCCAATGCTCAGCGCCAAGGATGCCTCGATCCAACTCCAGGGTCCGTTCCGCCATTCGTGCCACGGTGGCCTCATCGCCCATCCGCTGGGCCAGGACGGCCCGGGCCTGCACGATGCCGGAAAGGAGGGCGGTGTCTGGAGCCGGAGCCTCGGCCAGGATCTGGTCGGCTTCCTCGTAGAGCTCGGCGGCCTCCAGGAAACGACCCTGGTTCTGTACGCTGCTGGCCAGGTTCGTCAGAGCTGAAGCGATGGGCATGGCGTCCTCGCTGGAGAGGGTCCTCCGGAGGGCCAGCGCCTCCCGGAAGAGCGCTTCCGCCTCCGGGTTTCGATCTCGGCTGAGCGCCACGAGGCCCATGGAGTGGAGGGCCCGGCCCAGTTCCAGACCGTCCCTGCCGGCCCCGGACCCCCGGGCAACGGTCCAGGCACCGGAACGGGCGCCGGAGGGAGTGTCTCCTTCGCCCCCCCGCTGGAGCCGCACCGCTTCTCCCAGCCACTCCTCCGCCGCTTCCAGGAGCCCCATCCCCCGATAGGCATCGCCCATCGTTCGGAAGAGCCGGGCCTGGAGGTGGGGTCGGTCGCTGAGTTCCTCCCGGATCCGTAGCGTACTCCGATCCAGGAGCGCCCCTACCGGGAGGGTGTCCAGTCGCTCCAACCCCATGCTCATGGGATTTCCCGCCGAGAAGATGCCCTGCAGGACGGCCACCACTTCCTCGGCCGTGTCCCGCTCCCGCTCCGCCTCTGCCAGCGCATCAGCCGTCCGCTGCTGGGCCAGGGCCAAGGCCACCACCGAGGCCAGGACCAGCAGGATGGACACGGTTCCCGCGGTCACAGCCCCCCGGTTCCGCCGGATGAATTTCCCCGCACGGTAGGAGAAGGAGTCGGGGCGAGCCCGCACCGGGAGTCCCTCCAGCCAGCGATCCAGATCCTCGGCCAGCTGCAGGGCCGATGGGTACCGCCGCTCCGGCTCCGGCGCCAGCGCCCGGAGGAGAATGGTGTCCAGGTCCCCCCGGAGGAGGGAACGGAGTGCACCGGGAGACGTCCCCCGGGCGGCGGCTCGGACGGAGGCGTCGGGTCCCGAGTCCCCCCTTCTCCCCTCCATCACCCGGGCGCTGGGGGGTGGGGGGAGATCCGCATCCCCCCGATCGTCATCGGTCCCAGGCACGGGTGTGACTGCATTCACCCCGGTCAGGAGGAGATACAGGAGGCGCCCCAGCCCATGGACGTCGGTGGCGGTGGTGACGGGGAGCCCGGCTCGCTGCTCAGGGGCGGCGTAGAAGGGGGTGAGGAGGCGGCCGGAGGTGCGGGTGGCATCCCCCTCCACCTCCAGGAGTTTGGCGATGCCGAAATCCAGGAGCTTGGGTTCCCCTTCTTGGTTCACCAGGATGTTCGAGGGCTTCAGGTCGCGATGGACGATCAGGCTTCGGTGCGCCTGGTCCACGGCATCGCAGACGCGGCGAAAGAGGGCCACGCGAGAGCGCACGTCCAGCTTCCGGACATCGCACCAGCTGTCGATGGGCTCCCCTTCCACGTATTCCATCACGAGGTAGGGACGCCCATCCTCGGTGGAACCACCATCCAGGACCCTGGCGATGTGGGGATGATCCAGGGTGGCCAGGATCCTGCGCTCCTCGTGGAAGCGGCGGAGCACCTCGGCGGTGTCCATTCCCCGTTTCACCACCTTCACGGCCGCCGTGAGCTGGAAGGCGTCATCCGCGCGCTCGGCCAGGTATACCTCCCCCATTCCCCCTCGCCCCAACTCTCCCAGGATCCGCCAGGACCCCAGGATCTGCCCCGGGCGAAAGGGAGGGTCGGCGTCCTCCTCCTCCTGCGCCATCCGGGAAATGAGGGAGGGGGCGAAGTCCGCCACACTCTCTCCGAATCGGGACTCCGAGGCCTCCACGCTAATGAGCAGGCCCCGGACCTCTTCGAGGAGCTCCAGGTCCTCTCCGCACTCTTCTTTCAGGAATCCTTCCCGCTCCTCTGCGGGAAGGAGGAGGGCCCGGTCGAAGAGGGCATCCACCAGGCGGAATCGGTCCGGATCGAACATGGCCACTCGTTCTTGAAAAGGGACGGCGCGGCCCCGGGGACCATGGGGCCCGATGCCGCAGGTTCCGGCTCCCCGGTCCTCAGCCCGGTGGGTTTCCCGTTGGAGCCTCCCGTGCCTCGTCCATGGCTCGAAGGAGCCACGCCCGGGCCCGGGTCCAGTCGCGCTTCACGGTGGGGACGGAGCGTCCGGTGGCATGGGCGATCTCGTCATGACTCAACCCCCCGAAAAAGCGGAGTTCCACCACCCGCGCCAACCGCGAGTCCACGGAAGCCAGCCGTTCCAATGCCTCGTGGAGCCCGATCAGCTCTTCGGTGCGTTCGTCCCCCGCCAACTGAACCGCATCCAGGGGGAGCACTTCGGCGCGTCCGCCTCGCTTCTCGGCGCCCCTGGCCCGGGCGTAGTCCACCAGGACGAAGCGCATGGCCTGGGAGGCCAGGGCCAGGAAGTGGGCTCGATCCCTCGGGTTCGCCTTCCCCTGATCCACAAGCTTCAGATACGCCTCGTTCACCAGGGCGGTGGTGTTCAGGGTGTCCCCTGGACGGAAGGAGCCCAGACGCCCATGGGCGATCTGTCGGAGTTCCCGGTACATCCGCTGGAAGAGAAGGTCCACCACCGAATCGTCGCCGGCGCTCCGGGCGCGAAGAAGCGAGAGGGTATCCGTGGGCGAGGACATGCCGAGCCATGAATCGAATGGGGCGCTGCCGCGGCAGCGGGGGAAGGATGGTCCATTCTACCTCGCCCGTCTTCTCCCCGGCAACCGGTTTGTCAACCGGGTTGCCGCCCCCGAAAACCCGCTTCCCAACGCGAAGGTCGGGCTGGACCTTCTCCATTGGCCCGCCCGTCACGGGATGTTCACCAGGGTGATATCGCCAACGCTGGCCGTGCCGGAGAGTCCGGTGCCGGTTGCGCTGCTCACGCCCAGGACGAAGATGTTCAGGGGATCCCCTTCGTTCCACCCCGAGTCCATGAGCACGGGCCCCTCCAGCGTCACTTCCCATGTGAACGTCCGGGTGGTCCCGTCGTCGCTCGTGGTCGGGGAGTTCGACACTCCCACCAACCGCCGATTCCCGATTCCCGCCCCACCGGAAAAGGAGGCCGGGAGGTTGTCTCCGTAGTAGAAACGGACGCCCTGGTCGAATGGGTTGACGACGGCCCCCGACGGCCCGGTGAGGGTGGCCCGCAAGGTGGCTTCCCGGACGCCGGATCCCCGGCAAGGCCCCCTGTCCAGCACGCAGAGGGCGACCGGGTCCACCTGCGCCTGGAAGGTTCCCCCTGCGGCGAAGGTCGGAAGGGTGGTGTAGCTGGATCCCCCCTGCACCGATCCGGCGGCGAAATTGTTGCGACTGATGGACTGGTTGCGTGCCACGTCACGGACGAGAAACTTCGCCCACCGCGCCGGAACCATGGAACCTTCGCCGTCGGGTACTCCGAGGGTGGTGGTCTCCACGGCGGCAAGGAAGAAGTCCACGGTGGAACTCACCTGGGCTGAGGTGGTGAGGTTTTCGTCAAAGGGCCGTCCCAGGAGTTGGCGCGCTTCCATGGGAAAGACGTCCAGCGTGCTTCCCGTCAGGCCGGTGAACTCCAGCGTGAACTGGGCATCAAGGAGGTCCACGTTGTCGGAAGCGGTGGTGGAGAAGGTGTAGCTCTCCCCGGCCTCGAAGGTCCCGCTCAACCCGATGTTCCCTCCCGAGGGCAACGTCTGGTCGAAGAGGTACCACCGCTCGGTGGGGGTCCCGGAGCCGAGTCCCGCCTGGTTGAAGACCTCGCCCTCGTAGACGAAGTATCCCTGGGTTACGATCGCACCGGCGGGGACCGTGTTGGGAATGTTGATGGTGAAGGGGACCTGCACGGGAAGGCAGGCGGCCGTGGCACCCACCGAACACCCTTCGCCCCCGGCGTTCAGGGTCCGGATCCGGAGGGCCAGCGGGCCGGCGGAGAAGCCGGCGAAGTCCTCGTTGGCCGCGAGCTGGATCTGGTCCGTCCCGGTCCAGGGCCGCCCGAGATCGGCGTTGAAGACGGTCCGATTCACGAAGGTGGTTCCCGAGGCCACGGCTCTCTGTGCGGCCGGCGGGGTTTCGTCCACCCCGAAGGTCTGGAGGGGGTTCATTCCCAGGCCCTGGAGACGCTGCAGGGCGGCGTTCCCGAGGGCGTCCGCGACCCGGGCCACCACGGCGTATTCCGTGTTGGCCTGGGAAGCCGCCAGCCCCGCTTCCCCGGGGGTGGCCGCCGCCGGTCGCTGGGCGAGTTCGGCGTTGGAGATGCCGGCTGGTCCGGCGTGGTAGGTCACGGTGAGGCCTCCCACTCCGGCCGTTCCGGCCACCACGTCGCTACCGCTCGGGGCTCCTGCCTGCCATTCGTAGTCCGGATTCACCCAGTTGTTGCCGCAGCACCGGACGATGCCACCCACCAGCTGCTGGGTCAGGTTGAAGTCGGTGAGGATGACCGGGGGAACCGACTCGTAGCGAACCTGACGGAAGTTGCTCGGCCCCTGCTCCCCGCTGGAGAGCACGGTGTTGGCGATCAGGTTCGTCCCCGGGTTCACCGTGGAGTTCACGGTGCCGACGGCCGTCCGGGGGAAGACCGCCGGATTATCGGTGCGGTTCACGCCGAAGAAGGTGGAGCTGATGCTGGTCACCGTGTTCCCGGAGTAGAGCACCGGGAGGTAGGTCACCGTCACGTCCCCACCCCGCCAGAGGAAGCCTGCGGCGTCGTTGGCCTCCGTCGAGGAAGAGATCTGGGAGAGGAGGACGTCGGCGTTGTTGAAGACCGCCGGCTGGGCGAGGGTTGCCGAGAAGGTCGTACCGGCGGCTGAGATGACCCGAGCCTGAAGCTCCCGGGAGCCGTTGAGGTACCTGGGTGTTCCGGACTCGGGATCGTAGTCGGCGGTGTTGATGGGAAGGCTCAGGTTGAAGGGGGCCGCCGCAGGCGCGTCCCCTTCGCCCGCCAGATCCGCCCCCGGGGCATCGGTCCCGTCCGAGGCGCCAGCTGCGGGGCCGGCAGCGGAGCCCAGCGTCTGGCTCGAGGCCACCTCGCCGTCCACCAGGACCTCGATCCGCTCCAGGGTATGACTTCCGGGATCCACAGAAAGCTGGACGGCGATGGTCCCCCCAATGCTGGCTAGATTGACCGGATTCCCGCTGGGAATGCCGGTGATACCGGTGATGATCACCGTGGCCGGGGCGCCGGCGGCTCCGGTGAAGTCCACCGTGACCGTGGCGCCGGCCGCCAGGGTCACGGTGCGGCTCGGGTCCGAGAACTCCAACCCCTGGGGGGCGTCGGAAAGGGTGACGGTGTAGCTCCCGGCCGAAAGGTCGGAGAAGGCGTACTGGCCTGCCCCATCGGTGCGGGTCTCCGCCGCGCCGTCGCCTGACAGGGTTACTCCGACGCCCTCTGCACCCGTGCCGCCCACCGTGACCCGTCCCGAGATGGAGGCCGTCCGGAGGTGTTCCCCCTGGAAGGTGAGGACCGCCTCCGGCGCCTGTGCGCTGATGGTCACCGACTGGCTGGTCTGGGAGAAGGTGACGTCGTCGGGGAGATTGGAGAGCTGCACCACGTACGATCCCGCCGGGGCTCCGTTGAACTGGAAGCTCCCCGAGGCGTTGGTGGTGGCGTTCCCCGAGGCTGCTCCCGAGACGGAGACCTGGATCCCGGCAAGCCCATTCCCCTCCACCGAGACCGTTCCACGGATCGTGCCCTGAACCGGAGCCGGAGCCGGATCGGTGGGACTGGAAGCATCTCCTCCACAGGAGGCCAGGGCGAGCATGGCACCCATGGCAAGCCATGGGGAGAGCCTGCGAGAAGCCACCCTGGGCCTCCGGTGCCGACTACCCCGTCGTCCCCGCCTCTCCGGTTCCGCATCACCCTGCCGTACCTTCCCCGTGGATGTGCCCATGGGATCTTCCTCCCCTTACGATTCGCCCCCGGGAGCCCGCTGAGATGTGGCTCCCCTCGGAGGGACTATCGAGATGGACTGGGAACAGGGATCACCGGGCCGTCCCCGGGGCGCCTGAGAATCATCCTCCAGAAGCTCTCCGCTCAGCTCATCCGGTGACCCCCGGGAGGTTGAGGGTGGACGATCCGGGCCGCAGAGGAGCCCAGGTCCCGCTTGAACGGTTTCTCGCCCCAGGCGAAGCTCTGTCCGCTCCCCTCCGGTTTTCCCGCGTGCCTTCCTGCCGGAGGGTAGGCGGGTACGGCCCTTTCCTTCCGGATGATTGGTTCCGTCGGTGTCCCAGGGTGCCCCACGTTCCCGAGGGCCCCGGGAGCTCCGCACCACACGGGAGGCCCCATGGCCAAGAAGCGTTCTCCGAACGATCCGTCCCCTCCCAGGGTTCGCCTGGAGACGGACGAAGAAGCGGCCCTTCGGCCGCGAATCCAGATCGACGTCCAGGATCAGGGCGGACAGTCCCTCCACGTGGCCACGGTGGAGGAGGATGGTACGTACGCCATCCCCGATGTGGCTCGAAAGAAGGCCCACCGATTCGTCCTGGGGCCCGCCATGCCCCGCACCCCCACGGAGGAGGAGGAAGAAGCCGCCTCAGCGGTTCGCCACACCCTGCGAGCTGATGCATTCCTATCCCTGGAGGAGCGCGGCCTCATCCCCATCGGCCGGCCCGTCTGGGAGAGCTGGATCCCCCGTTTGCGCTGTGTGACGGGTCGGGTCCGTCGGTGCCGGCCCGGATCCTGGTGGTTCGATGCCCTGGGCCGATTCTCCACAGGCGAACGGATGGAGCGGGCCGGACCCCTTCCGGTGCGGGGCCTGGACGAGCTCCTGGCGTGGCCCTTTCGCTGCGCGCCCGTCTGCGACGCCCGGGTGGAGGTCTACCGCCGCACCTGCTGCTGCCGTCCCTGGATCGTGGGTGATCCCCGCCTCCCCGATCTGTTGGATCGTCTCGGGGAACTCATCCCCCGGCCGCCCATCCCCGATCCCCCGTTCCCACCGCCCCCTTTTCCGTCGCCTCCCCTCACCGCCCCCGGTCCCCAGCCGGTTCCCGGAGCCGACCCCCGCCTCGTTCAGGGTCTCGCCTCCGACGGACCCGCCGGCTCCGCCTCCCTCGTGGTATCCGGGGCCCTGGACCCCCTCCGGGTCCACGCCGCCGAGGATGCCCGGGCGCTCCGCTCCCTCCCCGCGGCGGGCGTCCCCGAGTACATCAACGCCCGGCCCTATCTGCTCTGCGCCTGGCAACAGTGCTCGGCGCCGGTGAAGGTGGCGGGAGGTGATCTGGGGCCCGATGGGCGATTCAACATCTGCTGGCTCGACTTCCGGCAGGGGCTCTCCCCCAACTGCCATGATCGGTACGCCTTCGTGGTCCGACAGCGGCGCGGTTCCGGTTGGGTTACCCTCTATGACGGCCGCGGCGCCAATCAGTGGCACCGTCCAGGCGAGGAGGCCGTCCTCACCACCTACCATCCCGCCGCCCGGACCTGCCGCCGGAACCCGGGGAACGCCTTCGTCTTCCTGAACTACGTCGGACAGACGGGGGCGTGGCACCTCCACACCCCGCCGGCCAACTCCTCGGTGGGTGTCACCCCTCCTCCCGCCAATGGAGGGTTGCTCTTTCCCGGCGGTGGGGTGGATGGGGACCGGAACCTGGGTGGTACCCTCCGGTTGAACCTCATGATCGGAGAGGGAATGAGGACCCTGGGCGCCCGGTACTACCGGGTGTCCGTAACCGCGGCCGACGCCGCCGGAGCACCCATTTCCGGGAGCCGGGAGGCCGTAGACGCCCCTGTGTCCTGGTTCCGGTCCGAGGCGGACGGAAGCGGAGGCGTGGACGTGGTCCCGGTGGTGCTGGGGCCCTTCACGGTGGGTGGGCAGAATGCCCTCTACCGGATCCCCTTCGACTCCGACGGCGACTGGGATGACGGCCAGTTCCACGCCCTCCTGGACACGAGGGATCCCCGGTGGAGCGATCCGTCGGTCCGCCACCTGGTGACGGTGGAGATCTTCGACGAAGACGGGCGGCGCCTCCGACCCACAGGAACCCCCAGCAGCGGTCTGGGCGGGGCGGAAGGGACGGCCCCATTCAGCTACCGGCGCCGCTACCAGGAGACGGGGCCCACCCAGGAAGTCCCCTTCGGAGCCCTCACCCACCTCTTCTGGTGGGACAATCGGGATGTGGTCGGGGGAATCACCGACCTCCGGAGGAACGGGATGGTCTTTCACGAGGAATGCCTCTACCTGACGGGAACGGCTACCTCCACCTTCGGCGTGGGCTACCGGGCCTACCATCCCAACGAGCGCTTCCAGCGCTTCCACCGGATCCACTGGCGTCGTGGGATGGGGGGCACGGAGGCGAGCGTCGGATTCCCCGAGTTCCTGAACCCCGCCAACGTGGGCCTTCCCCCCGGGCCTCCGGGAGCCAGCGAGACCCACAGCTTCCATACCATGCTCCGACCCGACCTGGATCCGGACCGTCGCCGCTGCTCCTTCACCGTCTTCCTGACGGTGTACAACAAGCGGACCGACGGCTCCAACATGGACTTTCCACACGTCTCCGATTCCGGGGCCTTTTCCCTGGAGATCGGGGCATGATGCGGGAGGTAGGGCTGGGGATCGAGTTGGGTCCCTGCGGGTTGGCGGCCTGGGGGGGCAGGGCAGTGAATGATGCTTGCCCCGCCAAGCGCAGGAGCCTAACGTGCCCGTCATCTTCCCCAACGTCAAAAGCTCCTCAGGAAGGTCCCCCCCAGGCCCTTCCTCCACCCCCTCCTCCGTCACGCCATGCCGCAGCCGAAACGGGACGTCACCCAGGCCCTGCTGGACGCGGCGAAGGGGGACCGGGACGCCGCCCAGGATCTCTGGTCCCTCACCTATCCCGAGCTTCGGGGGATCGCGCGGAGCCACCTCCGCTCGGAACGGGCGGATCACACCCTCTCTCCCACTGCCCTGGTGCACGAGGCCTACGTCCGGCTGGTGGACCAGACCCGGGTGCAGCTCCGGGACCGGACCCACTTCTTCTCCCTGGTCTCCGGGATGTGCCGGAGGGTGCTGGTAGACCACGCCCGGCGGAGGGTTGCCCAGAAGCGGGGAGGCGAACAGATCCGCATCACCCTGGACGAAGGGGTGGTGGGAGAGGGCTCGGAGGTGGAGGAACTCCTGGCCCTGGACGAAGCGCTGGAGCGCCTGGCCGGGCTGAATGAGCGTCTGGCTCAGGTGGTGGAGATGCGGTACTTCGGCGGGCTCTCCGAGGAGGAAACCGCCGAGGCCCTGGGACTCACCGCCAGGACCGTCCGTCGGGACTGGGTAAAAGCCCGGGGCTTCCTCTACGATTCGCTCCGTGAGGGGGGAGCCGAAGAACCTGCGGAGGGCGGCGGTTCATCGGTCGGGGCCGAAGGCGAGGGGGGGGGGTGATGCCCGCCTGAGCCGCCGCGAAGCCGGGCCTTCACCGGACCCGAAGGGACATGGACCATGGATCCCCAGCGCTGGCGACAAATCGAATCGATACTGGACACCCTGCTGGATCTGCCTGCAGGGGAGCGGGACGCCGTGCTGGAGCGCACCTGCCGGGGAGATCCCTCCCTCCGGGCGGAGGTGGCCCGCTACCTCGCAGCCTGTGAGGATGCGGAGGGGCAACTTGAGCTTCCCTCCCTCGACGGGATCAGCCAGGAGTTGGAGCTGGGCCCGCCACCCGAGGAGAGCGGGGTTTCCTCCAGGGCCCCTGATGCCCCCGGAGCCGGGAGACAGGATCCCTCCCCCGGGGGGGTGATCGGGGCGTACCGTATCCTTCGCCTCCTGGGTCGGGGAGGGATGGGCGCCGTCTACCTGGCGGAGCGGGCCGATGGCGCCTTTCATCGGAGGGTGGCGCTGAAGCTGGTGAAGCGGGGGATGGACTCCGAAGAGATCCTGGCCCGGTTCCGGCGCGAGCGGGAGATCCTGGCCCGGCTTCAGCACCCCAACATCGCCCGCCTCCTGGACGGAGGGATCACCGACGACGGTCTCCCCTACTTCGTCATGGAGTTGGTGGAAGGGGAGCCCATCGACCAGTGGTGCGACGGTCGCGCCCTGGGGGTGGAGGCCCGGATCCGCCTCTTTCTCACAGTCTGTGAGGCGGTGCGCTATGCCCATAGCGCCCTGGTCGTGCACCGGGACCTGAAGCCGGGGAACATCCTTGTCCACGAGGGGGAGGCGCGGCTCCTGGACTTCGGGATCGCCAAGCTCCTTCAGGAAGAGGCCGGCACCGGAGCCACCGCCCTCTACGGACCGCGCCTCACCCCGGCCTATGCCGCCCCGGAGCAGCTCCGGGGCGAGCCCGCCTCCACTGCCGTGGACGTGTACGCCCTGGGGGTCATCCTCTTCGAGCTCCTTACCGGGGAGCTGCCCCATCCAAGGGACCGGGAGTCCGCTCCTGGGATCCGGGGGGTGGTGGAGACGGACCCCCGCGTCCCCAGCGAGGTGCTCCAGGGGACGGACCGGGACGACGAGGCGTCCATCGCCCGGGTGGCGGCCTTCCGGGGACTCACCCCCGCCATCCTTCGCCAGCGCCTACGGGGAGACCTGGACGCCATCCTCCTCCAGGCGCTGGCCTGGGACCCGGAGCGCCGCTACTCCTCGGTGGAGGCGCTGGTCCAGGACCTGGAACGGCACCTGGCGGGCCTTCCCGTCCAGGCCCGCCCCGACTCCCGGTGGTACCGGGCCTCTCGCTTCGTCAGGCGGAACCGGAGCCTGGTGGGGGTGGGAGGGGTGGCCGTCCTGGCCCTCATCGGGGGGAGCGTGGCCACCACCACCCTCGCCCTCCTGGCCAACCAGGAACGGGATCGGCGCCAGCTCGAGGCGGAACGGGCCACGGCCGCCCGGGACTTCGTGGTGGACCTCTTCGCGGAGCTGGATCCGGACCTGGGGGGGAGCCGGAGTACCTTCACCCGTCAGGAGCTCATCGACCTGGGAGCCCGGGGGTTGGAGGATCTCCAGGGGCAGCCCGAACTCCGGGCCGGCGTCCTCAACACCCTGGGCCAGGTGGCCCTGAACCTGGGGGATCGGGACCGGGCGGAGGAGTTCTTCCG
>REED01000082.1 GCA_007695225.1 Gemmatimonadales bacterium | reverse complement strand
CGGGCCAGCGAGGCACGAACGGGCTCCGGGTTCCGACGGATCTCTCTGAGATCGAGCATGAAGGGCTCGGTGTTCGGGGTCAGTCGTTGCGGGGGATGAGCCGGCGGCTGTTACACTCGGGGCTGGTATCGTGCCGGAAGATGAGCACCCCGTCTTCGGCACGAAGACTCACCACCTCAAGCTTTCCGTAGTGGGTGCAGATCTGTCCGAAGCGGCCCCGCTGCTCGTGGGTCCGGACCACATAGGTGTTCCCGGCCTGAAGGGGAATGGGCTCCCGGGTGATGTAGCGGGTCGTATCCGAAGGCGCTTCCCTGAGGTCTTCGAAAGAGACTCCGGGCATAGGCGCAATCGCCGCCGAGGAGGTCACTCCCAGGGCCCGTGGGGGGAGGAAGACCAGCGCCCCGCCCTGTCGGTCCAAGGCGAAATCCCAGCGGCCCTGGGTCTGTGGGCTCTCCAGGACCACGCGGCGGCGCTGGAGCATGTCGAAGGCCGAGGGACGGTTCAGTTCCTGCCGGTCCATGGCGTAAAGGGTGGCTTCCGCGGGATTCTCGGACCACTGGATCCGGAACGGGTCGTCCCCGCACGCCGTGGCCGTTAAGAGGAGAGCGATTCCAAGGAGGAGGATGGGGACGAAACGACGGTTCACGATGGGGAACTCCCGGGCAGAATCGGACCCACGCTGGGCTTGACCCGATGGACGAAGGGCCGGACAGGACCTGGAATCGTACTCCCGGATCGCCTTCGGTGTCAACCCTGGAAATACCGCGTGGTTCTTGACTTTACACCCCCTCCGGAATAGGTTCCCGCCGGCTCGCTGGGAGGGGCGGGCGCCCGGGGGTTCCACAGCCACCGGGCTAAGCCATGGGATTCAGCCATGGGATCCAGCCAGGGGCGGAGGCCTAATGACCGAACGAACGCTGCGACCGGCCGGTTCCCTGCGTCTCCTCGTGGCGGAGGATGAACCCCACATCAGGCGCATCCTGGTGACCCTCCTGGAAGCTTCGGGCTTCCAGCTCACCGTTGCCCACGACGGACTGAGCGCCGAGGAGCGGCTTGAGGGTTCAGAGCCCTTCGATCTTGCCCTCCTGGATCTACTCATGCCAGGTCGAACAGGAATCGAGGTTCTCAAGACGGTGAGAAGGCTTCCCCACCGTCGAGACCTCCCGGTCATCATCCTCACCGCCAAGGGGCAGGATGTGGATCGCAGGCGGGCTTTCGACCTCGGCGCCGACGATTTCATCACCAAGCCGTTCAGCCCCAAAAAGCTCCTGGGACGGGTGGACGAGCTTCTATCGGATCGCTGATGCCGCCCTCGGCCGTTGGGCCTCACGGTCCACGCGGTGGTTCCCCGGGGACCCCGACGTCCCGCAGTTTCCGGGATCCCCACCTTCACGCCTTGATCCTAGCCGGAGGAATCGGCTCCCGGTTCTGGCCGGCGAGCACACCGGATCGGCCAAAACAGCTCCTTGCCCTCGCCTCCACCCGCCCGCTCATTCGGGACACGGTGGACCGTGCGCTGGGTCTGGTTCCGGAGCACCGACTTCATCTGCTGGCGGGATCGCACCTGTCGGCCCCCCTGGCAGCCGCTCTCCAGGAGGACGGAGGTTCCTCCGAAGTCCCCCCCTCCTTCTGGGTGGAGCCGCGAGCCCGAGGGACGGGCCCGGTCCTGACCTGGGCGGCGCACCGGATTGCCGGGGACGATCCAGACGGAGTCATGATCTCCCTCCACTCCGATCACTTCATCGAGTCAGAGGCGGCCTTTCGTGCCGCCGTGGAACGGGCCGTCGAGGTGGCCCGCCGCGACGACCTGCTCCTGACGGTGGCGATCCCGCCGGACCGTCCGGAGACCGGATACGGGTACCTGCGTCCCGGCGATTCCATTCCGGGAGCGACGGGCACTCCCGCCGCTTGGCGAGTCGGCTCCTTCGTGGAGAAGCCGGACTACGAGACGGCTCAGGCCTACGTGGAGCGGGGGTATTTCTGGAACAGTGGAATCTTTGTCTGGCGTGTGCAGCGGTTTCTGGCCGAGGTACGACTGCACGCTCCCGAGATCGCGGAGCACCTGCCCCTCCTGGATGAGGGGCAGGACGAGCGTTTCTTCGAGCGAGTCGCCCACATTTCGGTGGATGAAGCGGTACTGGAGCGGAGCGGCCGGGTCGCGGCCGTGGAGGCCGGCTTCCGCTGGGACGATGTGGGAACCTGGGACGCCCTGGCAAGGACCCGGCGGGGCGACGGCGGTGGGAATGTGGTGGAGGGCCGAGGGTCGGTGGTGGCGGGACGGGGCAACGTTGTCTGGGCCGAGGAGGGGAGCGTGGTTCTCTTCGGTGTGGACAATCTTGTGGTGGTGCGAAGTGGGGGAGTTACCCTGGTAACCCATCGAGATCGGGCGGGTGAACTCAAGACGCTCTTGCAAGCCCTTCCGCCTGGACTTCGGAACCCGTCGCGCCGGGACGGTGAGTGAAGCCGTGCGCATCCTCTACCTCTTCGACGACCGGGTGGCTCGGAGTTGGCACCCCTTTTCCACGACCCGTCCGGTGGGCGAACTCCTCTTCGGGACCCTCCTCCTGCGGGAGCGGATCGAGAGGGCGCTGGGTCTCCGGGTGCGAGCAACCATGGGGTGCCCTGAACTCCAGGGGTTCTCCGAACCTGGGGCACCCCCGGTTCTCGGGGCTGGGGTGACAGCCGGACCGACTGGGAGCGAATCATTGATGATTCTCAGTCGGTGGGTTCCTCCGTTGGCATCCATGGGCCTCCTCCCCCATAAGGCTCCCCCGGACGGCCTTCGTCTCGTCTGTCGGGGCACGCCGGTGGGATGGCTCCTCCCGGCGGGCAGGCCTCTACCGCCTTCCGAGGCGTTTTCCTTGAAGGGACCCGATGTCGTGGACGGGGCGAGGTCGGTCGTGGAGGGTGAGGTTGAGGTGGCCGGGAGCGTGCTCCATCGGCCATGGTCGCTCATGGAGCAGAATCCGGAGCGGATCGTGGGCGACCTGGCCGCGCTCTATCCGGGTGGATACGGGCCGGACGCGGCACCCATTGATCCGCCTCCAGGGGTCTGGCTGACCGGATCCCACCCGGTGAGTGCCGGCGTCGGAGTTGAGTTGTCGCCCGGCGTGGTCCTGGATACTCGGAACGGCCCGATCCATCTATCCACCGGTGTCCGGGTCGAACCCCGTAGCCATATCCAGGGACCCGCTTGGATCGGGCCGGGGAGTCACGTCCTGGGCGGACGACTGGGCAGCGTCTCCTGCGGCCCCGTCTGCAAGCTCCATGGAGAGGTGGACTCCTCCGTCCTGAACGGGTTTGTCAACAAGTCTCACGACGGGCACCTTGGGCACGCCGTGGTGGGTCGCTGGGTCAACCTGGGCGCCATGACCACCAATTCGGACCTGAAGAACACCTATGGCCCCATTCGAGTGACGACGGCGCCGGGACCGGCGCCCCGGGACCCCGTGAGTGTGGACACGGGGATGATCAAGGTGGGTGCGTTTCTGGGGGACCACGTCCGGACGGGAATCGGGACGCTCCTGAACGGAGGCGTTATGGTTGGGGCCGGCTCCACGCTCTTCGCCGGGCCGGTGATTTCGGGATGGATCCCTCCCTTCTCATGGGTCTCGGCGGAGGGAAGGCAGCCGGTACGCCGGGACGCCTTCCTCACCGTGGCGGCCCGGGTAATGGCCCGAAGGGGAGTACCGCTGGAACCCGGTGTCCGGGAGTTGCTGACTCGCCTGCACGGCGTGTCGACCGAACCGGGCACCGGCGCCGATGGTGGAGCCGACCCGGGGGAGCCCGAGGAGAGACGGGACCGGTGAAGGTGGCCATGCTCGGAAGCGGGAGTCGGGGCAACGCCACCCTGGTGGAGGCCGACGGGACCCGCATCCTCATAGACGCAGGCTTCAGCGGGCGCCAATTGGCGGAACGACTCGGGGCCCTGGGCATCGACCCCCAATCCATCACGGCCGTGGTCATCACCCATGAGCATAGCGATCACACCCGGGGCGCGGGGGTGTTTGCCCGTCGTTACGGAACCCCCGTGCACCTCACCAGGGCCACCCTGGAGGCCTGTCGCCCCCTCTTCCGGGGAGAGGAGCCGGTGGCGGTGTACTCTCCGGCCCGGGTCTTTGAGGTTGGGGCCCTCCGGATCCATCCCTTCCTCACCTCACACGACGCCGTGGATCCGGTGGCGGTCACGGTGGAGGCGGTTCGGTGCGGAACCCGGGTGGGCGTGGCGACGGACCTGGGGCGGCCCACCGCAGGGATCCGACACAGCCTGGCGGGATGTGACTTCCTGATCCTCGAGTCCAATCACGACGAAACCCTCCTGCGCACGGGCCCTTACCCGCCCTCGGTGCAGGCCCGGATCGCCTCATCCCATGGGCACCTCTCCAATCACGCCGCAGCTCGGTTTGCCACTGAACTCCTCCACCCTCGCCTGACCGGAATCCTCCTGGCCCATCTCTCGGCAGAGTGCAATCGACCGGAGTTGGCGCTGGAGGTGGTAGGCAATGCCCTCCGCGGGGTGGGGTGGCGAGGATGGCTACAGGTGGCGGCCCAGGACGCGCCTTCTCCCCTGGTGGACATCCCGGAGCTACGCCGCAGGGCGGAGCCGCCGCAGCTTTCCTTCCTCTAGATCCCGCGGAGGGCGGAGCCCGAAGAGGCGCACCGTCAGAGCCCGAAGAGGCGTAGGAAGTCGTTCCCCAGGGCCAGGGCCATAATCCCCAACAAGATGAAGAAGCCCACCTGGCTCCAGCGCATCCGCTGCTCCGGGGAAACCGGTCGCCCGCGAATGGCCTCGATGCCCAGAAAGACCAGATGGCCTCCATCCAGGATGGGAATAGGGAGGAGGTTGAGAATGGCCAGATTGATGGAAAAGAGGGCCATGAAGCTGAGGAAGACCGGGAGTCCCTCGGCCGCCGCCTGCCCCGACGCCTCACCGATGGTCACGATGCTCCCGAGATTCCGGGCCGACACCTGACCGGTCACCAGATCTCCCAGGAAGTTCAGGATGAACCCGGTGACGAAGA